>NZ_CP165727.1:4407500-4772500 GCF_041200175.1 Streptomyces sp. R33
CAGGTTCTCCTCGACCGCGGCGATCCGGTCGGACTCCTTGAGCCGTGCGTGGCCGATGCCGTGGACGGTGATCGGCGCGTCGGCGAGCGGGGCCACCGCCGCCAGTGTCATGAAGGTGTCGGAGATGTCGCCCATGTCGACGGCGAAGCCGCCGCGCAGCCGCCCGGTGCCGGTGACGGTGGTCGCCCCGTCGGCGATCTCCACCCGGGCGCCCGCCCGGCGCAGCACCTCCACGAAGCCGAGGTCGCCCTGGACGCTGCCGAGGCCGAGGCCGGGCACGGTGACGGTGGTCCCGGTGACGGCGGCCGCCGCGAAGAAGTACGAGGCGGTGGAGGCGTCGGGTTCGATGTCGAGCTCGGCGGCCCGGTAGCCGCCGGGCAGCACCTGGATCGCGCCGCCCGCGAACTCGTCGACGTACGCCCCGAAGTGGCGCATCAGCTCCTGGGTCATCGTGATGTACGGGCGGCTGACCAGCCCCTCGCCCCGTACGGTCAGCGGCCGGCGCATCAGCGGTCCCGCCATCAGCAGGCCGGTGAGGTACTGACTGCTGAGCGAGGCGTCCACGGTCAGGTCACCGCCGGTCAGGCCCCGGGCGGCGACGGTCAGCGGCAGTCCGCCGACGGGCTCGGTGACCCGGGCGTCCGCGCCGAGCCGGCCCAGCGCCTCGGCGAGGGGCCGCAGCGGCCGGGCGCGCAGCTGGCCGGTGCCGTCGAAGGTGAACGTGCCGGCGCCGGTCGCCGCGAACGGCGGCAGGAACCGGGCCGCGGTGCCGGCGTCCTCGCACCACACCGCGCCGCCGCCGGCCGGGGCGCGCCCGCTGCCGGTGACCTTCCAGCCGTCGTCGCCCTCCACGACGGGGACGCCGAGGCCGGCCAGGGCCTCCCGGAAGGCCACCGTGTCCGCGCTGACCAGGGGGGCCCGCAGCAGCGAGACCCCGTCGGCGGCGGCGGCCAGCAGCAGCGCCCGGTTGGTGATGCTCTTGGAGCCCGGGATACGGGCGGTCAGCACGGCCGTGTTCACGCGCCCTCCCGCTGTCCGGCGCGGGCCAGCCCGGCCCGGGCGGTGGCGGCCACCCGGGCGGCGCTGAAGCCGTGCTGCTGGTGGAGGGCGGTGTACGCGCCGCGCGCGCCGCACTGGTCGAGCCGGACCGGGATGCCGGCCTCGCCGAGCAGTTCGTAGCAGCCGAGCGCGGAGCCGGCCGCCACGGACACCCGGGCCCGGGCGCCGGCCGGCGGCTGGGGGCAGGGCACCGTCACCACGCGGGCGGCGATGCCCTCGCGGTGCAGGATGGCGCGGGCGTCGAGGGCGATGCGCATCTCGCTGCCGGTGGCGATGAGCACCACGTCGGGCGCGGCGCCCTCGGCGTCGACCCGGACCTGGACCTCGGCCTCGGCCTCGGCCACGACGCTGTCCCGCTTGGACCAGCCCGGCTCGCCCGGACCGCCGTAGGGGCGGGGGAACCTCTGCATGCGACGGGCCACCGCTCTACTCGCTCGTCTTGCGGTCGAGCACGAGGTCGTGCCCGACGATGTACGCGGCCGCGTCGGAGCAGAGCCAGACCACGGTGTCGGCGATCTCCTCGACGCTGGCCCCCCGGCCGAGCGGGCAGGGGCTGATGGCGTTGATGCGGATCGACTGGGCGACGTACTCGCGGGCCGCGGTCCGGGTCAGGGCGCTGACGGCGGCCGTGGACGCGGCGTACGCGCCGAGGCCGGGGAGCATGCCCTGCGCTCCGATGTTGCTGGCCGTGTTGACGATGACCCCGCCGCCGGCGGACCCCATGTGGGCGATCTCGTGCTTCATGGACAGCCAGACGCCGGTGAGGTTGGCCGTCAGGGTGTGGGCCCAGACCGTCTCGTCGATGTCCGCGACGGACTGGTGCGGGCCCAGTTCGGTGGTGTTGTTGAAGGCCACGTCCAGGGCGCCGTGCCGGCGCACGGTCTCGGCGACGACGTACGCGGCGCCGGCGTCCGCGCCGGCCGTCGTGTCCGACACGTCGGCGACCACGCTGTCGGCCTGCCCGCCCGCGTCGCGGATCAGCTTGACCGTTCCTTCGAGCGTCTCCGGGTGGCGGCCCGAGACCACCACCAGTGCGCCGAGCCGGGCGAAGGCAACCGCCGCTGCCCGGCCGATGCCTTCGCCTCCTCCGGTGACGAGGACGACCTGGCCGTCGAACCGTTCAGACATCAGCGTTCTCCTGATTCTCCGCTTCGGATTTAACGGGAAGGCGCTCTGCGGAACGCCACCGACCAACCGTCACCCTGCAAGAAAAAACAGCCGGTGAGGCAGTGGACTTCTCTCATTCCGTCAGGTCCTGGGGGCAGGTGACGTAATACCCCGCCCGGCTTTGACACCACTGTTCGCCCGACCGATGCTGCACGCCGACTGGCCTCTGGAAAGGAGAGATCAATGCTGACGCTTTCGTGGACCCGTCCGGTCGTCGGCGCAGCTCAGGAGGGGTGTCCAGCTCCTACGCGGGAGTCTCTCTGGCAGGCGCTGCTACACAAGGCGGAGTTCCCCACCGGCTATGTTCCGGCCATTACGGATTGCCGGATCAACGAACGGTACGCCGATGGATTTCTCCGGGAAATCCGGCGCGGCGGGCTGACGTTCCTGCAACGCGTCACTCCCCAGGAGAGCGCCGGTCGCATTACCTACCGGCATCTGGACGACACCGACATCGCCGAGATCCGCAATGAGATCGGAGAGGACGAGGACGGCCGGCTCACGCTCACCCTCAGCATCACCCTGACCGACCGCCCGGCGGCCGCGATCCTCGCGCAGAACACCTACCTGCGGGACCTGGACTGCGATTTCCACGGCACGCTGGACGCCATGACGGAGGTCCTGCGGCAGGTGATGGCCACAGGGGCGGACCAGCGGGCGTGACACCCACGCGTACGGCCCCTCACGCCCCCGGGGGGGGCCGTGAGGGGCCGTACGCGCTCTCGTGCCTCACACCTTCCCGGGCAGCGTGTGGACGCCCTCGACCGTCGCCTCCACGTCGAACACCGTGTACTGCACCGGCGCCCGCCCGATCAGCTCGGCCGCCCGCGGGGCCAGCGGCTGCGCCGCCGCCTCCGCGGACTCCCACAGCAGCACCGCGCCCCAGCGCTCCGTCGCCGGGTCCGCGATCCAGAACTTCAGCCGCAGCCCCTCGACCGCCGCGAAACGGTCGACCGCCTCATCGCGCAGGTACGCCCTCAGCGACTCGATGCTGTGCCCCGAGCCCTTCAGGTCCCACCAGGCCACCGTCGCCTTCGCGCTCATACGGACTGCTCCTGGAGCAGTCCGGACAGGGCCTCGCTGACGATGCGGATGCCGTCCTCCGTGAGCACCGACTCGGCGTGGAACTGCATCGAGCGGAAGCCGGGCCCGCGCAGCGCGTGCACCTCCCTGGTCCCCGGCTCCCGGCACACCTCGACCGTGCCGATCCCGGGCACCTCGACGGTGTCCGAGGCGCTCTGCGCGGCGAAGGTGTTGTAGAAGCCGACCCGCTCGCGCCGCCCGAACAGCTCGATCTCCCGCTGCACGCCCTGGTTGGGCTGCTCCCGGCGCTTCAGCGCGAAGCCGAGCTTCGTGCTGAGCACCTGGTGGCTGAGGCAGACCGCGAGGAACGGCCGCCCCTCCGTGAGGAGGGTGTCCACCGCGGACCGCAGGTGCGCGATCTTGGGGTCGTCCACGTCCCGCGGGTCGCCCGGCCCCGGCCCCATCACGACCAGGTCGTACGGGGCGAAGCTGTACGGCTCGTCGAACCGTCGGACCGTGACGTCGGCCTCCATGGCCCGCAGCTGGTGCTCGATCATCGCGGTGAAGGTGTCCTCCGCGTCGACCACCAGCACCTTGCGGCCCATGAGCAGCGGTACCGGCCGGGCCCGGGAGGCGTCGTCGTCCAGCCAGAACCCGGCGATCGTCGCGTTGCGCCGGCTCAGGGCCGCCCGTACGTCCGGGTGGTCGCCGAAGCGGCGCGGCCCCGACGGCTCGAACATCGCGAGCAGGCCGGCCGCCTTCGCGCGGGTCTCGGCGACCTCGGACAGCGGATCCGAGTGGCGCACGAGGGTGGCGCCGACGCCGATGCGCATCCGGCCGGCGCCGTCGATGTCGGCAGTGCGGATCAGGATCGCCGAGTCCAGCGTCCGCTCGCTGTTCTCGTCCTGGCCCATCAGGGCCAGGACACCGCTGTAGTAGCCGCGGCCCTGGGGCTCGTACTTCTTGATGACCCGGCCCGCGCTCTCCAGCGGGGACCCGGTGACCGTCGGTGCGAACAGGGTCTCGTGCAGGATCTCGCGGGGGTCGCGGGAGGTGCGGCCCTCGATGAAGTACTCGGTGTGGGCGAGGCGGGCCATCTCCTTGAGGTACGGCCCGACGACCCGGCCGCCGGACGCGCAGATCCGGGCCATCATCTTGAGTTCCTCGTCGACGACCATGTAGAGCTCGTCGGCCTCCTTGCGGTCGGCGAGGAAGTCCATGACGCCGGGCAGTTCGGGCCCCGAGGCGGGGAACCGGTACGTGCCGCTGATCGGGTTCATCACGGCCCGGCCGCCGGAGAGGCTGATGTGCCGCTCCGGCGAGGCACCGATGAGGGTGCGCTCGCCCGTGTGCACGATGAACGTCCAGTACGCGCCGGTCTCCCGCTCCAGCAGCCGGCGGAAGAAGCGCAGCGCAGCGCCGACGGAGTACTCGCTGATGTCGGCCACGAAGGACCGCTTCATCACGAAGTTGGCGCCGGCGCCGGTGCCGATCTCGTCCGCGATGACGCGGCGAACCGTTTCCGCGTACGTGTCGTCGTCGATGTCGAAGTCGCCGCCCGTCGCGAGGTGGACGGGGGCGTCGGGGATCCCCGCCAGGACGGCGGCGAGCGGCACCTGCGCCTGTTCCTCGATCACCATGGCGAGCAGCGGGGTGCCGTCGTCGGGCGCCTCGAAGCCGCGCTCGGCGAGCTGCCGGTAGGGGATCAGGGTGAGCACGTCCTGGCGGGCGCCGGCGCCCGCCTCGACGTCCCGGAGCGGGACGTCGGCGAGCGTGGCCGCCTCGGCGAACTCGCCCAGGAAGAGGTCGAGGTGCCCGGTGACGGTGGTCTCCGGACGGTGGATCAGCGCGAAGGCCGGCGGCCGGCCCGTCAGGATCCGGCCCAGCAGGTCTCCGGTCATGCGGATTCCCCTCCCGCTCCCGCATGGGCGGCCACCCGGTCCGGGAGGGCCGTCAGGAGCTCCTTGGTGGTGGTCAGGCGGGCGCAGCGGCCGGCGGCGTACTCGAGCGCCATCCGGTGCTCCTCCCAGCTGAAGTCGGCGACGGCGTCGGCGACCAGGAAGGGCTGTATGTCGTTGGTGAACGCGTCGACCGCGGTCACCAGGACGCCCACGTGCGCGTACACACCGCAGAGGATCAGCTGGTCGCGGCCCTGTGCGCGCATCCGCTCCAGCAGGTCGGTCTTGAAGAAGGCGCTGTAGCGCCACTTGGTGAGCATCCAGTCGCCGGCGGCGGGCGCCACCGGGTCCACGACCTGGCGGTGCTCCGGGCTGGGCTGCATGCCCGGGCCCCAGAAGTCCCCGAGCAGCCCGCGCTCCTCGGGGGTCATGCCGCCCGGTTGCGCGGTGTACGCGACCGGGATGCCGAGCTCGGCGGCGCGCACGCGCAGCGCGCCGGCGTTGCGGGACAGGTCCACGACGGGCTGCTCGCCCTCGGGGAAGGGGGCCAGGAAGTACTTCTGCAGATCGTGCACCAGCAGGACGGCGCGGTCCGGATCGATCTCCCAGTCGACGCCGGAGGCGGGCAGGTCGGCCGCCGACGGCATCGGATAGGGGTTGATCGCAGGTATGCCTGCCATGCGCTTCTCCCTCTCGTTCTTAGGCACCGAGCGCCGCACCGCCGTCGACGGTGAGGTCGTGCATCGTGATGTGGGCGGCCTTGTCGGAGAGCAGGAAGACCACCGCCTCGGCGACGTCCTCGGGACGCGCCAGCTTGCCCAGCGGGATCCCGACGCGGTACGCGTCCGGGACCCCGTCGATGGAGGCCCGCGCGCTGCTCTCGTCCTGCCACATGGAGTTGAGCATCGGGGTGTCCGTGGAGCCCGGCGCCACGAGGTTCGCGCGGATGCCGAACTTGGCGACCTCCAGCCCCAGGCACTTGGTGAACATCGTCGCGGCGGCCTTGGAGGCGGCGTACGCGGACATCTCGGTACGGGCGGTGCCCGCGGCGTTGGAGGCGATCGTGACGATCGCGCCCCGGCGGCGCGGCACCATGCGGTTGACGACGGCCCGGGAGACGAAGAAGACGCCCGTGGTGTTGACCGCGAACGTCGTGCTCCACTCCTGGTCGGTCAGGGTACGCGCCTCGGCGAGCCGCAGCACGCCGGCGGCGTTGACGAGGAAGTCGAGCGGACCGACGAGCGCCTCGACGTCGTCGACCAGCGATTCGACGTCGGCACTGGAGGTGACGTCGGCCGGGAACGGATCGACCCGGCCGCCCTCCTCGGCGACGGACTTGGCGACGTCGCGCAGACGGTGGGCGTCCCGGTCGACCGCAGCCACCCGGACGCCCCGGGAGGCCAGGGCTCGGACGATGGCCTCGCCTATGCCGCCGGCCGCTCCGGTGACCAGAGCGATCTTTCCTTCCATGATGGAGAAACCCCCTCTTCTTCTTCTGCCTCAGCCGCGCCAGGCCGAGACGACCTCGACGGCCTGGTCGACATTGAGGCGCGGGTCGCAGAACGAGGTGTACTTCTCGCCCAGTTCGTCGACGTGGTATTTGTCGGAAACGCATTCGTGGACCAGGTCCGGGGTCGTTTCCAGGTGGAGCCCGGCCGCCACTCCGCCGTTGTCGACGACGGCCTTCTGGAATTCCTCGACCTCGCGTACGACCGTTTCCACATAACGGGTCTTGACGCCGCCGGGAAGGCTGACGGTATTCCCGTGCATCGGGTCGCACAGCCACAGCACCGGGTGCCCGGCTTCGTGCACCGCGCGGACCAGCTCCGGCAGCTTCTCGGCAGCCGTGCCCTGGCCCATCCGGGAGATCAGCGTGAGCCGGCCCGGCTCCTTCTGCGGGTCGAGCCTTCCGCACAGCTCCACCAGCTCGGCCGGGGTCATCTTCGGACCGACCTTGGTGGCGACCGGGTTGGCGATGGTCGCGAAGAGCTCGATGTGGGCGCCGTCCAGCTCGCGGGTGCGCTCACCGACCCAGGGCCAGTGCGTCGAGGTCAGCAGCACCGAGCCGTCCGGCTGGGTGCGCAGCATCGGGCCCTCGTAGTCCAGCAGCAGCGCCTCGTGGCTGGTCCACACCGGGGCCTCGGCCGCGGAGGGGCGCCCTTCGCCGTGCCAGCCGAGCCAGCCCATGGCCCCGGCGGCCGCGCGGTAGCCGGCGATCAGGCGCCGGGGGTCGGGACGGCGCAGCTCCGGGTCCGGCTCCGGGCTGTTGACCATGTGGCCGCGGTAGACGGGGAGCTCGACGCCGCCGATGGTCTCGGTCGGCCGGGAGCGGGGCTTGCCGAACTGGCCGGCCAGCCGGCCCACCCGTATGACGGGCTTGAGCGAGCGCGTCTTCATGACACCGGCCAGCACGTCGAGGAGCGCCGCCTTGCGCGCCACATAGCCGGGAGTGCACTCGGCGGGGTCCTCCGCGCAGTCCCCGCCCTGGATGACCTGCACCTCGCCCCGCGCGGCCGCGGCGAGCAGGACCCGAAGGTCCTCGACGTCCTGCGGACGGACGAGTGCGGGCGCCTCGGCGAGTTCGGCCCTGGCGTTCTCCAGGGCGTCTTCATCCGGCCAAACGGGCTGTTGGCCCGCGGGCAATGATTTCCAGCGTGCAACACCGTGCATGCGGCACCTCCCAGTGCTGTACCTGCCGTGACATCAGATGCAGCCAGAAGTCTGTGAAACAGGCATTCGGAGGAACCACAAGAGATTCGCCACTACGTCAGGTGGGGCCGTATTCGGTCAGGTTGAAAGGAAGCCGCCGAAATAAACCTGACGCAGTGCCCGGGCGTTGGGCCGGGGCCGGCGTCGAACCCTTTAAGGTCCGCACACGTGAGAGGACACGGGACCTTGAAGGTCCGGTACTTGACACACCATCAACGGTTCAGTTCATACAGATGTCATGACGTTCTAAGGTCGTGTTCGTGGTTAGTCAAGGAGCTGGAGCGCTGCTGAAGCAACTGGTGTCCGAGGGGGTTTCGCCGTGGCTGAGCACGCAGGACCCCGGGGAATTCGACGCCGGAGCCCGGTACCCGACCCTGGGCGCCCACTTCCACAACGCCCTCGCGCCCGCGGGCAGCAGCCTGGCCCAGCTCCGCCGCGCCTGCGATCTCCTGCTGCCCTTGTACGAGCTGAGCAAGGGCGCGGTGGGCCACGTCTCCGTGCCCGTCCCCCCGCACCGCGCCCATGACGCGAAGGCCATGGGAGAGGCGGCCCGCGCGGTGCACCGGGCGGTGGACCGCCCCAACGCACTCGTCCGCGTCCCCATGACCCCGGCGGGTCCCCGGGTGCTGTCCGGCTGCCTCGCCGAGGGGATCGGGGTGCACGCCTCGATGGTCTTCTCGGCCGAGCGGTACGCCGAGGTGCTCGACGGCTACCTCGACGGGCTGGAGCGGTCCCTGTCCTGCGGCCGGCCGCTGGGCGCCGCCCCGATGGTGGCCTCCTTCCCGGTCGGCCCGTTCGACGCGGCGGTCGATGCCCGGCTGGACGAGCTCCGCGTCGGCGCCCGGCACGAGGTGCGCGGGGCCGCCGGGCTGGCCGTGGCCCGCACGATGTACCGGCTGCGCGAGGAACGGCTGTCCGGGGACTGGTGGCGGGTGCTCCGGGCCAACGGCGCTCCGCAACCGCGGCTGCTGTGGGGTACCGGCGCCGACGGCGGCGTGGGCGCCCTGGTGGGCTGGAACACCGCGCTCGCCCTGTCCGTGGCCACCCTCGAGGCCGCCGCCCGGAAGCCGGAGCTGACCGGTGACACCCTGCTCAACGCCGACGGCGAGGCCGCGTGCGCCCTCCAGTCCCTGGAGCGGCTCGGCGTACCCGCCCGTCAGGTCGCGGCCGTGCTGGAGAGGGAGGAGCTCACCCGCCTCCAGCACGGCTGGGGGGTCAGGACGGGATCCGGTGTCGCCGCCTCTCCGGGAACCGGGTATTCGTCAGCGCCAGCAGCGGAGCCGACTTGACGGCCGTCTCCTCGTACTCGGCGGCCGGATCGGACAGGGCCACCACGGCCCCGCCGACCCCGTACCGGACGCGGTCGGCGGTGACCGTGGCGGTACGGATCACGATGCTCAGGTCCGCGGCGCCGGACAGCGAGAAGTAGCCGATGGCCCCCGAGTACACCCCGCGCGGACCCGCCTCCAGCCGGTCGATGATCTGCATCGTCCGGATCTTGGGTGCCCCGGTCATCGACCCGCCCGGGAAGGCGGCCCGTACGCAGTCCACGGCCGAGAGCTCCGGCCGCAGGCGCGCCCGTACGGTGCTCACCAGCTGGTGGACGGTGGCGTACGTCTCGACCCGGAACAGCTCCTCGGCCTCGACCGAGCCCGGTACGGCGCAGCGCCCGAGGTCGTTGCGGACCAGGTCGACGATCATCAGGTTCTCGGAGCGGTCCTTCTCGTCGGTCAGCAGGTCCGCGATCAGCTCCGCCTCCTCCTGCGGGGTGCTGCCGCGCGGCCGGGTGCCCTTGATGGGCGAGGACTCGACGAGCCCGTCGCGGGAGACCCGCAGGAACCGCTCGGGGGAGGTGCTGAGCACGGACAGCTCGCCGAACTGGAGCAGCGCGGCGAACGGCGCCGGGCTGGTGCGGCGCAGGGAGCGGTACGCGGCCCAGGGGTCGAGGCGGGCTTCGGCCTCGGCCATGTTCGTGAGGCAGACCTCGTACGTCTCGCCGGCGGCGATCTCCTCCAGGCAGGAGTCGATGAGGCCCAGATAGGCCCCGCGGTCGTGGCGCAGCCGGATCTCCCCGCTCGGGGCGGTCGGCCGGGGGGCCGGCAGGGTCAGGCCCGCGAGCTGGGCGAGCCTCTCCGCCGTGCCGATCAGCCAGGCGTCGGCCGCGGCCGCGGACTGCTCGCCGGTCCCCTCCACCAGGGCCAGCAGGTGGGTGGTGTGCGCGACGTGGTCGAAGACCAGGGCGCGGTCGGCGAAGACCACGGTGGCGTCGGCCTCCGGCGAGCGGTGCACGAGATCGCCGCCGCATTCCGCCTTCAGCTCGTATCCGAGGTAGCCGACCCAGCCGAGCGCGAAGTCGAAGGGGAGCTCGGGGAGTTCGGTGTGCAAGGAGCGCAGGTCGCGGTCGACCCACTCCAGGAAGGGGGCGGCGACCAGCTCGCTCGCACCGCCCGCCGACTCGACGGTGACGCACCCGCTCCACACGTCGGCGGTGGCGACCCGGGCGAGCGGGCCGGTGGCATCGCCCATGACCGAGAACCGGCCGCGGTCGCCGCCGGGCAGGCTGCTGTCCAGCCAGTAGGCGTGGTCGTTGCCGCGGAAGAGCTGGTCGTAGACGGTCTCGGGGGACCACCGGGTGGGCAGCTCGTGCGTGACCAGCCGCAGCCGGCGGACCGGGGCATCGGCGGCGGGAGCGGGTGCGGAAGCGGAAGCGGAAGCGGGCGTGCCGGCAGGCCGGCGGCGGGTCGCCTTCGCGTGGTTCGCGCGGGTCAGATCGGCGAAGTTTGCAAGCAGCTCGATCCCGTACTGACTGCAAATCGATTCGGGGTGGAACTGCACCCCCCACATCGGCCGCGTCCGGTGCCGCAGCCCCATCAGAATGCCGTCCGGCGTCCACGCGGTGGCCTCGAGCTCGGCGGGCAGGTCCGTCACGGCGAGCGAGTGGTAGCGGACCACCTCCATCGGGGAGGGCAGCCCGGCGAACAGGCCGGTGCCGTCGTGCAGGACGGGCGAGGTGCGGCCGTGGCGGGGCTCCGGCGCACGGGCGACCGTGGCGCCGTGCACGTGCCCGATGCCCTGGTGGCCGAGGCAGATGCCCAGCAGCGGCAGCGGCGAGCGCTCGACGATCTCGGCGCAGATGCCGAAGTCGGCCGCCCTGCGCGGGGTGCCGGGTCCGGGCGAGACCACGACGTTGTCGAACGCGCCGAGTTCCGTGAGCTTCCAGTGCGGGTCGTCATTTCGAACGACTTCCGGCTCCCGACCATTCACCTCGGTCAGATAGTGGAAGAGGTTATAGGTAAACGAGTCGTAGTTGTCGACGAGCAGCGTGCGCATGATGAAATATCCCCCCGTCTGAATCAGGCCGAGATTGGCTTGATCTCGAGCAGCATGTGCTCGACCATGTCCTCTCCGTACTCCCCCTCGCGGACCCGGTGGCTCGCCACGGTCGACAGCTCGCGCCCGCATCCGTCCGCCATCTCGTGCAGTGCCGCCAGGTCGCCGCGGTCGCTGAAGTGGAGCAGGACGCGGCCGCCCGGGGTGGTCCAGTGCACGGACTGCTCCAGATACCGGCGGTGCGCCTGGTACCCGGTGTCCACGTATGCCCGCTCGTGCACCGACTTGTACTCGTAACTCTCGGGCCCCATAACGTAGTTGGAGCTCCAGAAGACGATGTCGAACCGCTCGCTCTCGCGCAGGCCGGAGAACAGGTCGCTGTGCAGCGCCTGCAGCCGGTCCGCCACCCCGTGCCGCTCCGCGTTGACGGCGGCGTTCTCCACGGCGGAGGGGCTGATGTCGGCCGCCACGACCCGCTCGTATCCGGCCAGCGCGGCGGTCACGGCGATCACGCCGGTGCCGCACCCCATCTCCAGGAACGAACCGGAACGCGGGTTCGTGTCAAGCTTGTTGAGGCCGAGCAGCTCGAGGGCCACACCCGTCGAAGGGGAGTAGACGGGGGCGAAGACCTCGTCGAACAGGTCCCACTCGCGGTCGCCGAGCGTGAACACCCGCGGCCGGTCCTGCCGGGTCAGCGACAGCCGGCTGCGCAGCAGCGACCGCTCGTAGCTCTGGAGCTGAGACAGCTGTGACACCTGAGACATGCGAACTCCCCCAAGGAAACATCAGGCCGTTGGTGGTGCCGATGGTGGTGCCGGCACCGGAACGCTCAGTGAGCAGCCTGCCCTTGAGTCAGCCTCGACCAGAAGGTGTTCACGTGACAGCATCGGTCATGGACCGTGGTGACCCGATCACCCTCCGCGTCGCTGACCTGGATCGCTTCTCAAGTGTTTCTTGACCGGTTCTTGCCCCAAGAGATACTTTCAGGCGGGCCAGGGATTGCTTGCACCCGGTTGGTGCAATCGTGAACGGCTTTTATGGGGGTCGGGGGAGAAGTCGTGGTTGACCACGCTTACGAAATGCTGGAACTGCTGAACAGAGAGGCGCCTGCGGCTGCCTTCGACGACGTGGTCCGCAAAGCCCGTGAGTCCGGCCTGTCCGGGGACGCCCTCGCCCAGCTGACCAGGGCCCGAGACCAGAGTCTCGGCATCCGCGCACTCTTCGTACGCCGCCAGCAGCGCGAGGCCGGCCTGGCCGCCCTCGTGGACACCGCGCGCGACCTGACCCTGCCGTACGACCTCGACGAGCTGCTGAAGGTGATCACCCGCCGGGCCCGGCTGCTCCTCGGGCTCGACATGGCCTGGGTCAGCTTCGACGACCTCGACGCGCAGTGCTCCAGGGTGCGTTCGGCCGACGGCCACGCCTCCGCGCTCACCATCGGGTTCGCCATCCCGCTGACCGGCGGGGGCGTCGGCAAGCGCGCGGCGGACGGATCGGCCCCGTTCTGGTCGGCCGACTACATGAGTGACAAAACCTTCCAGCACAGCCCCGTCATCGACGAGGTGGTACAGGCCGAGGGTCTGCACGCCGTCATGGCCGTCCCGCTGCGGCACGCCGGAACCACCCTGGGCGCCCTGTACGTGGCGGACCGGCACATCCGGCACTTCACCCCGGACGAGGTGTCGCTGATGAGTTCGCTCGCCGACCTCGCCACCGTTGCGATCGAAAAGGCCCGGCTGCTGGAGCAGACCCGGTACGAGGTCGTCGAGCTGGAGCAGGACACCTCCCGCGCCCTGGACTCCTCCACCACCGCCCGCCAGCTCCGCGAGACGCACGGCCGCCTGCTCGACCTGGTGCTCCAGGGCGGCGGCCTCGGCAACCTGGCCGCCGAGGCGGTCAAGGGCTTAGAGGGCACGCTGCTCGTACGGGACGCGGCCGGCCGCAACCTCGCCTGCCCGGGCGGCGAGCCCCCCGAGCTGGACGAATCCGAGATACGCACCGTCCTGCTGGACGCGCACACCGACCGGCAGCCGCGCAGCACGGGCGACGGGGTGTGGGTCGCCTCGGTCGCCGCCGGCGACGAGATGCTGGGCACGCTCATCCTGGTCTGCGACGAGCCGGCCACCGACCGCCAGATCCAGCTCCTCGCGCTCACCGCCCAGGTCACCGCCGTGGTGCTGCTGATGGAGCAGGGCATGGCCGCCGCCGAGGGCCACATGCGGGACGAGTTCTTCCACGACCTGCTGCGGGGCACCTCGCTGTCCCCGGTGCAGATCGCCGAGCAGAGCCGCCGCCTCGCGCTCGACCTCGACGAACCCCACGTCATCGTGATCGCCCGGCCCGAGGGCGGGGTCCAGGGCCGCGTGCTCGCCTGGGCCGCCTCGTACGCCAACCGCCACCACGGCCTCAAGAGCGTGGACGGCGACATCGTGGTGCTGCTGCTGCCCGGCACCCAGGCCGGAGCCATCGCCCGTACGGCCTCCAAAGAGCTCTCCGAGGTGCTCGGCAAGCCCGTCACGGCCGGCTCCGCCGGTCCCGTCGACGATCCGGCCGGGATCGTCCACCTGTACCAGGAGGCCCGCCGGGTCCTGGACGCGGTCGCGGCGCTCACCGGCCCCGGCAGCACGGCGTCCCCCGAGGAGCTGGGCTTCCTCGGTGTCCTCCTCTCCGAGAAGCCGAACATCGCCGGGTTCATCAACGACACCATCGGCCCCGTCCTCGACTACGACGACCAGCAGTACACCGAGCTGATCCGCACCATGGAGGCGTACTTCGCCTCGGCCAACAGCCCCTCCAGGGCCGCCGAGTCCCTGCACGTCCACCCGAACACGGTCTCGCGCAGGCTGGAGCGGATCACCGAGATCCTGGGCGAGGACTGGCAGAAGCCCACCCAGGCCCTCCAGGTACAGCTGGCCCTCCAGCTCCAGCGGACCCGGCAGGCGCTGAACAAGGGCCCCCGCGGGGACCAGCCCCGGCAGACCATCGGCTGACGGCCGGCGTGCGCCTGCGGGCGCCTACCGGTCGACGGCCCCCTGGGTGAGCACCCGCACCGCGTGCGCGGCGGAGGCCAGGGTGGTGTGCCGGTGCCAGCCGCCGAAGGAACGGCCGCCGAAGTCGGTGAGCCCGACCTTCTGGGAGACGTCCCTGAAGTCGGCCTCGACGTGCTGCGCCCGCTTCGCGAGCCGCAGCAGCCCGCCGGGAGGCGCCTGCGTCATGTCGGTGACCCAGCACTGCTCGGGCCAGCCGCGCGGATCGCTCCACTCGCCGAACAGCAGCAGCGGCCGGGGCGCCTGCGGCAGCTCCACCCGTACGCCGACCACCAGCGTGGTGCGCTGCTGGAGGGTCAGCGGGTCCAGCCAGGTCACCGGACGGCGTAAGGTCCCGGCCATCAACAGCAGCTGATGCGCGGCCAGTTCCCGGTTGCCGCTGCTCGGCAGGACCGGGTCCACGCAGCGGACCCGCATCGAACCGCGGGCCGAGGCCACGAAATGCGTCCCGGCCGGGCCGAACCGTCGGGCCACCGCGGCCGGATCGACGTCGGGCAGGTCGAACACCACCGGGCGGCGGTTCTGGCCGACCCAGTCGCGCAGCTCCTCGACGGCTCCGGCGGCGCATTCGAGCGGGCTGGTCGCCAGTTCCGACTCGTGGACGTTGGGGGAGAGGGGGCCGACGCTGTCGCGCCACTTCTGGGTGAGCGCGAGCCGCCAGTTCACCGGGCAGCTGTGGTCCTCGCCGACGGACCAGACCCCGAACGCCACCTGGCTGTTGACCATCTGCCCCCGCTCGGGCACGAAGCGGCGGGCCACCCCGACCGACTCCGTGCCGGCCTTGGAGATGACCACGGGCTGCACGACCCAGGCGCGGGGGCGCAGCGCCCGCTCGAGATACCGGGCGAGGGCGGCCCGTACGGGACCCCAGTCCCAGGTGGACGAGACCACGAAGTGGTGCAGGCTCTGCTCGGCCGCGCGGTCGCCGACGTGCGCCGCGATGTTGCGTATCGACTTGCGTCCTTCGGCCTTCAGGAGACCGCGCAGGTACACCTCCCCCTTGCGCCGCTGATCGCTGCGCGGCAGCGAGGCGAACAGCTCGGCGCAGAGTTCGGCGACGACCAGGTCCGGTACGAACCGGCTGCTCAGGGTCTCCAGGCGTTCGAGACTGGGTGCGCTCATGACGGATCCATCCCTTCCCCCGACGTTCTCTCCAGCCCCTCAACCCTGCGGTCGGAGGAGCCGGAAGAACCAGGTGAACCCGTCACACACATTCGGCCCGCCGTGCGCAGCGGACCATCAGCCCGAAAGAACCAGGCGAACCCAAATCACCCTCTGATGGGGCGCACCACAACCCTTTGGCCAGGGCAGCAACGATTCGCAGCGTCCTCGAGGACCGCTGGACCCGAGGTGGACCACCCACCCCACCCGCCCCACGCCCCGGGCATACGCCCCCAAGGGTGCCCGCCCCACCACGCCAGGCCCCGCGCATGGTGGCCGGCCCACCACGACGCAGCTCAGCCGGGGGTCACACCGTGCGCGCGAACACCGCCCACGCCAGGTCGCCGACTTCGACGACCGCCCCGTCGGCCCGCTTGCTGTCCCGGACGGCGACGGTCCCGGCCACGTTCGTGGCCACCTCGACGCAGTCCGAGTCAGTCGTGACACTGCTGTAGCTGGACTTCACGAATTCAAAGCGGGTCATGAGCCTGCATACCCCTTGCTGATGGCGTCGATCAGGTTCAGGGAGTCGTGCGGTGAGAGGCTCATCCGTGACACGCGGTCGAACGCCCGGGCGTATGCCTCGTTGCCGTCCGCACCCTCCACCCACAATGTAGTCGCGATGCCCTCGGAGTAGCCGACGTCCAGTGCTCCGGGGTCAGCGAACGACACGATGTTGAACGCCCCTGCGACGGCATGGTGCGCACCCACCCTGAACGGCAGCACCTGCACGTGGATATGGGGCTGCTTGGCCATTTCCAGCAGGTGGTTCAGCTGCCCCCTCATCACATCGGGGCCGCCGATCTGCTGACGCAGAGCGGCCTCCCAGAGCACCGCGTGGAACTCCAGCGGCCTCTCGTCCCAGAGCCGCGACTGCCGCTTGATCCGTGAGGTCACCAAGACCTCGATCTCGTCCGGATGCGTCCACGAGTCGGAACTGACGCCCAACGCGCGGATGTAGTCGGCGGTCTGGAGCAAACCGGGGATCAGAGCGAGCTGCCACGTGCGGATACGGACGGCGACGTCCTCCATCGCCACGTACTCGGCCAGATTTCCCATCGTGGGGATGTGTCGCCACCAGCCCTTGGCCTTGCGGCGCTCACGGTCCAGGCGCGCCAGGTCCAACAGCCCGCTCACCGCCTGCGAGTCCGTCACGCCGTAGAACTCGCACAGCACACGGATGTCCGGGTCCCGCATCGGAACCCAGCCGCTCTCCATCTTCACGATCTTCGTCGCCGTGGCGCTGATCTCTCGGGCCGCCTGCAGCTGGGTCTTGCCCGCCGCCGTGCGCAGCCTGTTCAGTTCGCCACCCAGCCTGCGCCCCAGCACCGTCGACACCCGGTTGCCCTGGCCTTCTCGCATCCCCTGGTTCACCGGCCCAGTCTCGCGTCCCCTCCCGGCTGAAGTCGACACGTCACCCCTTCGGGGAACATATTCCCCGAATCACTTGCCCCGGTATTTCATCGCTCCTACCGTCGGTGACGAACTGCTCACTGCTCAAGCCCAGTTGGCGGAAGTGCACCGTGCTGCCCGCACGGCGGAGCCACCGCCCATCGGAAGGTGCACGTACACATGGACGAGCCGACGCGATGCGACGTACGGAACTACCCGCCCCGGCAGGACTCGGTGCCCGCGGCCCGGCGGCGAGCCGCCTGGCTCGCGGTGGCGTGGGGGCTGCCCCAGCTGGCTTCGGACGCGGCGCTGCTGACCAGCGAGCTCACCACCAACGCGCTGCTGCACGGCTCGCTGCGGGACCGGTACCTACGGGTCGAGGTACAGCTCACGGGAGCAGTGCTCCGTATCGCGGTCACCGATCCGAAAGGCGAACGGCGGCCCGAACCGCGAGCGGCTGCCCACGATGAGCAGTACGGCCGGGGGCTGCAGATCGTGGGCGCCGTCGCGGAGCGGTGGGGGGACTCCGCGAGGGTCATCGGCAAGACGGTATGGGCCGAGCTGGGCGCCGGAGGGCCCCGTTAGGGTTGGCCCGTATGGGGACCTGGATCGCGCCGAGCGCCATCGAGAGAGAGCTGTACGAGGCCAAGGCCTCCGGCGAGTGGGGCCGGTACCTCGACGTACTCGCCCGCTCCGAGCTGTTCCTCCCCCAGTCCCGCAGCCAGATCGACGCCGAGCCCGCACAGGCCCGCTTCCACCCGGTCGGCCACACCCTCCCCGTCTACACGCGCGGAATGCTGCCCGTCCCCACTGCCGAGACCGTCTTCGTACGCCAGAGCCTGGCCTGGTTCGCCAACGCCTGGGACCACCGCGACCCCCCGTACCTCGCCGTGAACCCCGGCAGCCCCGCCGAGGCCTACCTCACCACCGGCCCGGCCGACCTCGCCCGCTGGCGCGCCCACTGGGACGCCGCGACCACCTGGGGCCTGGCGCCCGGCGCCGTACACGCCCTGCACACCGGCGGGCCGCTGCACGGGCCCGTTGCGCGCGGACTGGCCGTGGGAGCCCATCTGGCCGTCAGCAACGGGGAGTTCTGGAACGCGCTCGCCTACCACGGCAGCGGTTACACCCGCGAGCGCGAACGCCTCCGCAAGTCCTGGGGCATCACCACCCGCGAGGAGTGGCTCGACGTCCTGCACCGCATGCTGAACGCCGAGATCGTCAGCCCCGTCTGGGAGTTCGTCCTGCGCATCCGCCGGATCCTCGCCTCCGACTTCGCCGGGCCCGTCGACGTCGAACACTGGCGGCACGCCGCCGAGGCCAGCCTGCGCCGCAATGCCGAACGGGCCGCCGAACCGCAGCTCACCCCCGACGGCGTCACGGTCGCGCAGCCGCGCCCCACCGCGGAGGTCGAGGGCGAGATCGCCGGCGTACAGCGCCTCATCGGACGCATCGCCCGGTACGAGCAGCGCTTCCGGGCCGACGGACTGCTCCCCGAGGGGGGATACGTACGCTCCGTCGAGGGCTGGGACATCGGCCGGGCCTCCCAGATGGCCCGCTGGGGCCTCGGCACGCGCTACGGCACGCTGGAGGAGGCGGAGCGCGCGGTGCTCCGCGCGGGGGAGGCGGCCGCCGACACGTACCGCTCCTGGGCGGAGTTCTCCGCCGGTTACCTGCTCGGCCGCTGCCTGCACTTCGACGAGGAGGAGTTCGGGGAGTGGTACGCGAGCTCCCTCGCCACCCACCTGACCCTGACCACCGAGCCGTCGAGCCCCTGGCTCAACATCCCCTGGAGCTAGGGTGTTTCAGCACCGGGCGGTGTGGGCGATTCGCCGGTGGAGGGCTTCGCCTCGGCCATTGCTCTGAGCTCCTCGAAGGGCTTCTGCTGCATCGAACTGCGCACGTGTTCCAAGCCGTACCGATCAATGGCCTTCTTGTTTCGATTGGGATCACTGCTGTCAAAACCCACCTTCTCGCCCGGCGGCTCCACAACTGCATAAATGTACGGCCGTTCCTTCTTTTTTACGTACCACAGAGTTATCCGCTGGCGACCTCGAGTCGCATTGAGGATCTCATTGCTGTTCGAGATATCGGCCTGGTATCTCATGTATGCCTGGTTCTTCCCCTCCGGCCCTCGAGGATCTTGATCCTTGCCTTCCCTTTTGAGGGCTTCCAGGCTCTTCCCGGAGCGCTCATAGTCGCCGACTATGGTCATTCTGTCTTTCCTGACGGCATACATCTCTGCCTGGACCCTGACTTGCTCGTACTCGAAGTCGTCAGGCTCCGCGATCTCGATGACCTCGTCCTCCGAGAATTCCTCGCCCGGATTCAGCAGCCACCCCGGCGGCCTGACGAACTCGCCATCCTTGATCAATTGGAAGGCCCGCTTCTCCGGGGCAGGGTAGCCGTGGACCCAGTAGATGCTGCCGAGGACGTAGACGGGAATCTGGCCGGAGTTCTTCACGGACAGATGGACCGGCAGGTACATCTTTGACCGGTCCTCGTTCAGGCTTGGCTTCCCGAAGGAGGCTGCACTGTTCACGATCGGAGAGGTCGCATAGGGAACATATATCTGCGTATACGTCACATTGGGGATGGCGAGAAGGCTGGAGATGACGGCCCCGGCCACGATTCGCTTGGGATTGGGTACCAGCTTCCACACCCGGTGCCGGACAAGTACGCACAAAGCCCCCACCGACAACAGTGTGAAACCCACCCAAAGTAGCACGTAGTGTGTGTACGCCCCACCGTCGATCAGCTGCATGAGGAGCATAAGCAAGCCCACGCCAACGGATACCGAGGCGCCGAGCAGGACAATCATCCCGGAATAGGATGATTTCCGCACGTGCCAATAATCGAAGGCAGCCAGTGCGGCAATGATTTCCAGTGCGGCCGCAAGAAGGAAGATGATCCCCGTGACGCGCCCGGAGTAGGTGAGGGCGCCGAACGTGTCCTTCATCCCGATCACGAAGAGCATGCATGCGGTCGCCAGGAGGCCGGCCACCATCAGAGTGCCGACGATGCGTCGATAGCACGGGTTGTCCGGCCAGTCGGTGCAGTCCGCGCCGATCCAACGGATTTCGTACCCGGATTCCAGACCGGCTCCGCGGATGAGCCTTCGCAGCTCCCCCATCGAGCGGACCTGGCCTGCGCGCTGGTCGTTGATGGTGACGTGCCGCCAGCCAAGGTCATCCGGTCCGCTTACGGCTACCACGGGTGTGTTCGCCATGGCACCAGTCTGCCGCCGTACGCCGATGAACGCTCCTGGAATGCGCCCGCACCCGATCGGAGTAACGTCATGAATATCCCATGGCCCGCCCTCACAGGAGGTCCCCCATGCGCAGACGACTTCTCGGGTTCATCGCCGCCGCCGTACTGGCCGTTCTCGGCGTCATGGGCCCTGCCGCTCAAGCTGCCGTGTCCGATGTCGACGTGGAGACGTGCACGAAGGGGGGAGGAACATCGGAGTACGAATCCGCGACCGGCTTGTGGACCTGCATCGACGGCAAGTACAACGGCGAACCCATCAAGTGACGGGGGCGCGCCAGCAACGACTTCGCCCAGTCGGAACGCGTTCCTGTACTGACGGGCGGGCTCCCAACTAGCCTCGGCCGCATGACGATTGAGTTGAACGAGACCGTACGCGGCCTGCTGGACTCCCCGCACCCCGCGGTGCTCTCCACCCTCAACCCCGATGGCAGTCCCCAGAGTTCCGTGGTCTGGGTGGCCCGGGACGGGTCCGATCTGCTGGTCTCCACCGAGCAGGGCCGCCGCAAGGAGCGGAACATCGCGCGGGACGGGCGCGTCGGGCTGACCGTGTTCGACACGGCCAACCCGTTCCTCTACGTCGAGATCCGCGGCACGGCCACCCTCGCCGAGGACGCGGGTCGCGCGGTGGCCGGCCGCATCGCCGAGGAGTACCTGGGGCCGGACGGCGGCAAGGAGTTCACCGAGTCCCTCTCCGAGAGCGTCCGCGTCGTCGTCCGCATCACCCCGACCAAGGTGCTCGGTAACGCCGCCAAGGCCGGCTAGGGCAGCAGCGGCCGGACCTCCGACCAGGCGTCCACCGCCTCCGCGAGGGGGTCGCCGGCCGGGAGGTGGGGGCGGGCGAGTTCGAGCCAGGGCAGCAGGAGCTTGATGCGCCGCAGGTGCCGGATGCGCGGTCGCGGCAGGTCCCGCCAGGTGCGGGCCTCCGCGGCCGCCTCCGCCGGGGTCAGGTCGATCACGGCCAGCGCGTCCCGGCACAGGGCCGCCGGGTCGCCGCCACGGCCCGGGCCGAACTGCCGGAGCAGGTAGCCCCGTACGGCGGCCACCTCGACCGCACGGTCCAGCTCGTGCGACCCCGCCCACTCCGCCTTGCGGCGCGTCGCGGCCAGCGCCACGCGGCCCCAGCGCAGCCGGGTCTCCCCGGGCAGCCAGTCCCCCTGCATCCGGCCCACGGCCAGCGTCCGCAGCGTCAGCGGATGCGGCTCGTCCTGCAGCGGCGGATCGGTGGCCAGCCAGGCCTCGATGTCCTCGAGCGCATGCCCGCCGGGCGGCACCGCGGTCAGCACCTGCCCCCGGGTGAGCAGCGCGACCAAGGCGCCCGTGAGGTGGACCTTGGCCGTGTGCCCCGCGTCGAAGAAGGCCACGGAGCGCCCGTACCGCTCGATCCGCCGCAGCCCGAGCCGCAGTTCCCCGGCGGCGTAGACCTGTCCGGCGCGCGCGACCCCGCCGAGGCAGCGGACCACGCACACGCCGCCCGTGACGTCGGCCTCCTCGACGGAGTACACCTGCAACTCGGCGATGGCCACTGCGACCCCCTTCCCCGGGCGGGAGGCTACCGCCCGCCGGCCCGGCCTCGCGCCGTGAAGACGGACACCGTGGAAACGAGTCGTGTGATGAGATGGCTGGCGCATACTTGATCGCCATTTTCCTGGGGGGAAAACCATGCGCGCATCTCGCGCCGCGGCCTTGGCCGCCATCGTCCTGGCCGGCAGCACCCTGCTGCCCATCGGTACCGCCGCTGCCGCCGACGGTCCGCAGGTGGGTGCGGCCAGCACCTACTTCTCCGTGTCGAACTACCGCCTGGTCGACACCCGGGTCGGCAACGGAGCCCCGTCCGGCAAGGTGGGCCCGGACAGCGTCACCAAGATCGACATATCCAATGCGCTCCGCCTGACGAGCGGCGCCGTCCCCACCGCCGCCGTCATGAACGTGACCGTCGTCGATCCGACCATCGACAGCTACATCACCGCCTACCCGGACGGGCAGGCCAGGCCCGTGGTCTCCAGCCTCAACGTCACGGCGGGCCGGACCGTCACCACCAACCGCGTGACCGTGCAGGTCGGTGCGAACGGCATCGTCGACCTCTACAACCACGTCGGCAGCGCCCACGTGGTCGTCGACCTCCAGGGCTTCTACACCGCCAAGGGCGCCAACAGCGGCTATGCGGGCTCCACGTTCACGATCGGCACGCCCAAGCGCCTGCTCGACACCCGCACCACCATCGGCGACCGCCAGGGCCGCGTGGGCGCCGGCGAGCAGAACGCGCTCGCCGCGGACGTCTCCTCGGTGATGGACCCGGCCCAGCCCGACACCGAGCTCGCCCTCCAGGTCACGGCCACCGAGCCGACCGAGGCCAGCCATGTCACCGTCTACCCGGCCGGGCAGCGGGTCTGGAACACCTCCGACCTCAACTTCGGGCGCGGCCAGACCGTCACCAACATCTCGTACATGGACGTGGGCCGCAGCGGCCTCGGCCTGTACAACAACGCCGGCCAGGTCGATCTGATCGTCGACTACGTCGGCCGGTTCAAGCACAACCGGTACGACGGCGACGTCGGCACCAGCGGCCTGTTCGTCCCCGCCAGCCCGACCCGCGTCCTCGACACCCGCATCGGCCAGGGCGCCCCCGCCGGCAAGGCCGGACCGGGCTCCACCACCCGCGTCAAGGTGACCGGGCCGAACGGCGTCCCCGCGAACGTCGCGGCCGTGGTCGTCAACCTGACCTCGACCAACGCCACCGAGGACGGCCACATCACGGCCCACGCCGCCGGCACCCCGGTGCCGAACACGTCCAACCTGAACTACCGGACCCGCACGGACGTCGCCTCGATGACGATCGTCCCGGTCAGCGCGGACGGCTACATCGAGCTGTACAACCCGCACGGCCGCACCGACCTGGTCGTCGACGTGCAGGGGTACTACACCTCCTGAGCCTCCAGGACCAGGCGGATCTCCGTGACCTCGTAGCCGGCGCGGTCGAACGCCGCGGCCATGGGCACATTGACGGTGTCCGTGGTCGCGGTGATGCGCTCGGCGCCCGCGGCCGCGTGGAAGCGGGTGATCTCCGCCAGGATCTCGTCGATCAGGCCCCGGCCGCGCTGCTCCGGTACGACGCCCAGGTACCCGACGTTGCGGTGGTACGGGGTCGCGGAGGGGATGGCCATGCCCGCGAGGGTGCCGTCCGGGAGGTCGGCCAGGCGCCACCAGGAGCGCTCGCCGGGACAGTCGAGGTAGAACTCCATGTCCTCGCGGGCCAGTTGCTCCGCGTCCATCGAGCGCAGCTCGTGCTGCGTGGCGAGGTCGAGGCTGCCGGCGGACAGCCGGACGAAGGCCTCGAGGAACTCCTCGTCCGTGCCCTCCCGGAACACCAGCCGCCCGGTGGGCTCCGCGGTCCCGTCGGCTGGGGGTACCCCCGGCGGTAGCTGGGGGAGGGTCCACTCGTAGCGCAGCCGCTCGATCTCCCGGGTCAGACCCGCCCTGTACGCGGCCTCCTGGCGCCAGGCGACGGCCTCGACCAGGTCGGGGCGGGTACGCCAGTCGCCGGGCAGCGAGACGTTGTAGAGCGGGAGGTTCCCGAAGGCCTCGTGCCCGGCGGCCAGCAGCGCTGCGGCGACGCCCGCCGGGTCGGCGACCGATTCCCGTACCTGGAGGCAGTCGAGCGCGATGGGCCGCTCGCTGTCGGCGCGACCCCACCACAGCGCGCGGGCCAGGATCTCGCCGTTCTCGTCCTCGGCGCACCAGATCCACTCGGGGCGGAACCGGTTCTCGGCGAGCTCCTCGCGGATCTTGTCGGCGGAGAGGGCTTCGACGGGCCCGTCGGCCGGGTAGGCGACGGCGCGGTCGATGTCGGTGGGGTCTGTGAGGGCGGCGCGGAATCTCATACCGGTGATCATCGCCCGGGATCTGCCGTCCGACCAGGCCTTTTCCACGCCGAAGCCCCCCTCGCGGTGCGGTGGCGAGGGGGGCTTCGGGTACCGGATCGGGATCGGACTACGACCAGGTGACGAGGCGGCGCGGGTGCTCCAGGACGGCCGCGATGTCCGCCAGGAAGCGGGAGCCGAGCTCACCGTCGATGAGCCGGTGGTCGAACGACAGCGCCAGCGTGGTGACGTGGCGCGGCTTCACCTTGCCCTTGTGGACCCACGGCTGGAGCTTGATCGCGCCGACCGCGAGGATCGCGGACTCGCCGGGGTTCAGGATGGGCGTACCGGTGTCGACGCCGAAGACGCCGACGTTGGTGATGGTGATGGTGCCGTTCTGCATGTCGGCCGGGGAGGTCTTGCCGTCGCGGGCCGTGGTGACCAGCTCGGACAGGGCCGTCGACAGCTCGGGCAGCGTCTTGGCGTGCGCGTCCTTGATGTTCGGGACGATCAGGCCGCGCGGGGTGGCCGCCGCGATGCCCAGGTTGACGTAGTGCTTGAGCACGATCTCCTGAGCCGCCTCGTCCCAGGACGCGTTGACGTCCGGGTTGCGGCGGACGGCCACGAGGACCGCCTTGGCGATCAGGAGCAGCGGGTTGATCCGCAGACCGGCGAGGTCCGGGTCGTCCTTGAGCTCCTGGACCAGCTTCATCGTCCGGGTCACGTCGAAGGTGATGAACTCGGTGACGTGCGGAGCGGTGAACGCGGAGCCGACCATGGCCTGCGCGGTGACCTTGCGGACGCCCTTGACCGGGATCCGGGTCTCGCGGGCCGAGGCCTCACCGGAAACCGCCGCGGGAGCCGCGGCCTGGACCTGGGCCTGGGCGGGCACGGCGGCAGGAGCCTGTGCGGCCGCGGCCTGCGGGGCGATCGCAGCCGCGGCGGCGGCGTGCACGTCCTCGCGGGTCACGACGCCGCCCTCGCCGGTGGGCACCACGGAGGCCAGGTCGATCCCGAGGTCCTTGGCGAGCTTGCGCACCGGCGGCTTCGCCAGCGGGCGCTCCCCGGCGGCGTGGCCGTTGCCGTTCAGCCCGGCGGCCGCAGCGGCGGTGCCGTTCTGCGCGGCGGCGGGCGCGGCTGCCTCGACGGGCGCAGCTGCCGCGACGGAGGCGCCCGGCGCCGCCTTGCGCGGGCGGCGCTTCGTGGAGGCCTCGGAGACGCCGTAGCCCACCAGGACGGGCTGACGGGCCGCGGCGGCCGGCGCCGCGGCAGGAGCCTCGGCCGCAGCCGGCGCGACAGCCTCGGCGGCCGGAGCCGCAGCCGCAGCCTCGGCCGGACCCGTCTGCACCGAGATGATCACCTGGCCGACGTCGACCGTGGTGCCCTCCTCGAAGAGGAGCGCGTGCACGGTCCCGTCGAACGGGATCGGCAGCTCCACGGCCGCCTTCGCCGTCTCGACCTCGCACACGACCTGGCCGTCGGTGACCGTGTCACCCGGCTGGACGTACCACTTGAGGATCTCGGCCTCGGTGAGGCCTTCGCCCACGTCGGGCATCTTGAATTCGCGGATGGTCATGAACGTGGCTCCTCAGTACGCCAGCGAGCGGTCGACGGCGTCGAGCACCCTGTCCAGGCCCGGCAGGTACTCGTCCTCCAGGCGGGCCGGCGGGTACGGAGCGTGGAAACCGCCCACGCGCAGCACCGGAGCCTCCAGGTGGTAGAAGCACCGCTCCGTGATGCGGGCGGCGATCTCCGCGCCCGTGCCCAGGAACACCGGGGCCTCGTGGACGACCACGAGCCGGCGGGTCTTCTCCACGGAGGCCTGCAGCCCGTCGAAGTCGATCGGGGACATCGAGCGCAGGTCCACGACCTCCACCGACTTGCCCTCCTCGGCCGCCGCGGCCGCCGCCTCCAGGCAGACCTTCACCATCGGGCCGTAGGCCGCCAGGGTGAGGTCGGAACCCTCGCGCGCCACGCGCGCCTTGTGCAGCTCGCCGGGGATGGCGTCGGTGTCGACCTCGCCCTTGTCCCAGTAGCGCCGCTTCGGCTCGAAGAAGATCACCGGGTCGTCGCTGAGGATCGCCTGCTGGAGCATCCAGTACGCGTCGCTCGCGTTCGACGGGGAGACCACCTTCAGGCCCGGGACGTGCGCGAACAGCGCCTCGGGGGACTCCGAGTGGTGCTCCACCGCGCCGATGCCGCCCGCGTACGGGATGCGGACGACGACGGGCATCTTGACCTTGCCCAGCGCCCGCGCGTGCATCTTCGCGAGCTGCGTGACGATCTGGTCGTACGCGGGGAAGACGAACCCGTCGAACTGGATCTCCACCACGGGGCGGTAGCCGCGCAGCGCCAGGCCGATCGCCGTGCCGACGATGCCGGACTCGGCGAGCGGGGTGTCGATGACCCGCTCCTCGCCGAAGTCCTTCTGCAGTCCGTCGGTGATGCGGAAGACACCACCCAGCTTGCCGACGTCCTCGCCCATGATCAGGACCTTGGGGTCCGTCTCCAGGGCCTTGCGCAGGGACTCGTTGAGCGCCTTCGCGATCGACATCTTCTCGACAGCCATCAGTGACCCTCCTCGAAGGACGCGAGGTAGGCGGCGAACTGGGCGCGCTCCTCGTCGACGAGCGCGTGCCCGTCCGCGTAGACGTTCTCGAAGATCGCCATGGTGTCCGGGTCGGGCATGGCGCGCACGACCTCGCGCACCCGCTTGCCCAGCGCCTCGCTCTCGGCCTCGAGGGACTCGAAGAAGGCCTCGTCCGCCCCGCCGCTCGCCAGCAGGTACGTCTTCAGGCGCAGGATCGGGTCCTTCGCCTCCCAGGCCTGCGTCTCCTCGTCCCGCCGGTACTTCGTCGGGTCGTCGGAGGTGGTGTGCGCACCCATGCGGTAGGTGAACGCCTCGACCAGGGTCGGGCCCTCGCCGCGGCGCGCGCGCTCCAGCGCCCAGCGGGTGACCGCCAGGCAGGCCAGGACGTCGTTGCCGTCGACGCGGACGCCCGGGAAGCCGAAGCCCTGGGCGCGCTGGTACAGCGGCACGCGCATCTGGCGCTCGGTCGGCTCGGAGATCGCCCACTGGTTGTTCTGGCAGAAGAACACCACGGGGGAGTTGTAGACGGCCGAGAAGGTGAACGCCTCGGCGACGTCGCCCTGGCTGGACGCGCCGTCGCCGAAGTAGGCGATGACCGCGGAGTCCGCGCCGTCCTTGGCCACACCCATCGCGTAACCGGTCGCGTGCAGCGTCTGCGAGCCGATGACGATCGTGTACAGGTGGAAGTTGTTGGTGTTCGGGTCCCAGCCGCCGTGGTTCACGCCGCGGAACATGCCGAGCAGGTTCGTCGGGTCGACGCCCCGGCACCAGGCCACACCGTGCTCGCGGTACGTCGGGAACACGTAGTCGTCGTCGCGCAGCGCGCGGCCGGAGCCGATCTGCGCGGCCTCCTGGCCGAGCAGCGAGGCCCACAGACCCAGCTCGCCCTGACGCTGCAGGGCCGTCGCCTCGCCGTCGAAACGGCGGGTCAGGACCATGTCGCGGTAGAGCCCGCGCAGGTCCTCGGTGGTGATGTCCTCGACGAAGGACAGGAACTCCGCAGCATCGGGATTGTCTGCGGCGCTGACCCGTTCCCCTTCGGGCGTCAGCAGCTGTACGAGCTGGGGCTCGGCGTTCTGCGCGGTGGCGGCAGCCTTGGCAGCGGGGGCCTTGGCGGCGCTCGCCGCGCCTGCCGCCCGCTTGGTGCCGCTGCTGCGTCGCGGCTTGCGCGCGGCAGTGCTCTCCACGGTCACGTGTTGCTCCTCCGTCGGTCCGGCTCCCGGGTTCTCCGGGGTCCAGTGCGGCTCACCCGATCCGTACCAGCGCACGGGGTGGGTGCGCTTCGTGTGCGGATGCGAGCGTGACAGGTGCCCCGGCAAGTGCCCTGCGCAATGCACGTTACCCAGTGCGCCGCATAACTGCGAAACCCCACTTGACCTGCGTTTTTGCTTGGATTTCCAAGTAAATCGGCAGCGCGGGGAACAACCACTGGTCACAGCCTTGCAGGGGGCCGGAACAACGGCACGTTATCCCGGGTAACGACGGCTGGGAAGGGGTGAGTGTGTGAAACTGAGTTCGTGCGCGAAGACGGAAAAATCAAGGTATTCCTCCTGGACGACCACGAAGTGGTACGTCGGGGTGTCCATGAGCTCCTTTCGGTCGAAGAGGACATCGAGATCGTCGGCGAGGCCGGTACCGCCGCAGACGCCCTGGTCCGTATTCCCGCCACCCGGCCCGACGTGGCCGTCCTCGACGTGCGCCTGCCGGACGGCAGCGGGGTGGAGGTCTGCCGCGAGGTCCGGTCCCAGAACGAGGACATCAAGTGCCTGATGCTGACCTCGTTCGCCGACGACGAGGCACTGTTCGACGCGATCATGGCCGGGGCCTCGGGCTACGTGCTCAAGGCGATCCGCGGCAACGAGCTGCTGAGCGCCGTACGGGACGTAGCGGCCGGCAGGTCGCTGCTGGACCCGGTCGCCACCGCGCGCGTGCTGGAGCGGCTGCGCGACGGCAAGAACGGCAAGGGCGACGACCGCCTGGCCAACCTCACCGAGCAGGAGCGCAAGATCCTCGACCTGATCGGCGAGGGCCTGACCAACCGCGTCATCGGCGAGCGCCTGCACCTGGCCGAGAAGACCATCAAGAACTACGTCTCCAGCCTGCTGTCCAAGCTGGGCATGGAGCGCCGCTCCCAGGCCGCCGCGTACGTGGCCCGGCTGCAGGCCGAGAGGCGCGCCTGACCGGCCGGTGCCTGACCGACCGGGCCTGACCGGCCGACCGGTTCATTCGGGACCAACGTCCCCGATCGTCGGGGCCGCTTCCTCTTTTCCGGCGGAGCATCCGTACCGGACAGTGGACGCATGTCACCGGAGGAACTCCACGCCATCGAACTGCTGCGCCGGGTGCCGTACGGCAGGGTGGCCACCAGCATGCGCGCGCTCCCCTTCCTCGCCCTCGCCCGCCACGTCGTGGTGGACGGCGAGGTCGTCCTGAGAATGCACGCCGGCTTCGGCCACCACCAGGCGTGCAACGGCAGCGTGGTGGCCTACGGCGCCGACAACTTCAATTCCGCGGACCCCCGGCTGTGGTCCGTGCAGTTCACCGGAACGGCCCGGATCGTCGAGCCGACCACCCGTGAACTCGAGTTGTTCGGACCGGTCCCGCATTTCGTGGACGGCGCGGTCTTCGACCCCGTCTACATGCGCATCGAGCCCCAGTTCGTCACCGTGCACTCGCTGGCCGGGAATCCGGACCGGGAGTTCCAGCACGTCCTCTGAGCTGCGCATTCACCGAACAACGCGGACGGGCCCGGCGGAATCGAATTCCACCGGGCCCGTTCACCCGTAGCGCCTAAAGCTCGTCAACCGGATTCGGCGGGTCCACCGGCGGACTCACGCTCTTCGACGGCGGCGGCGACTTCGACGGCGACTTCGACGGACTGCTCGACGCCGACGTCGACGGGCTGGTCGAAGGCGACGCGGACGGGCTCGTGCTCGGCGTGAACTTGCTGCTGCGGCTCGGCAGCGGCGAGGACTCCTCCGACGAGCGCGAGGGCTGCGTGTCGTGCGACGGCGTGCTCTGCGAGGCGGACGGGGGCGTCTGCTGGCCGCTCGAGGAACTCTGGACGGCGGGCGGACTGCTGTCGTCCTTGTTCTTGTCCGACACGGAGTTGACGGCGTACGCCACGCCGCCCGCGATCGCGATGATCGCCAGCACCGCGAACAGCCACAGCTTCCACCGGCTGCTGCCGCGGTCGTCGTAGCCGTCGTAGCCGCCCTGGCCGCCCTGCCCACCGCCGTGGCCGTGGTTGTCGTACCCGCCCCCGCCGGGGAAGGCCGAGCCGTCGTCCGGGTTCAGCGGCGGCACCATCGGCTGCTGGAACGCCGAGGTCGTGGCGTGTGCCGGGTAGTTCTGCTGGCCGCCGTTCTGGCCCAGCGGCATCGCCGTGGTCTGCGCCGCGCCACCGCGTCCGTGCGGCAGGGCCATGGTGACCGGGCCGGTGTTCCAGGTGCCCGTGTTCGGACCCTGCTCGTGCAGCATCTGCAGCGCGTACTGGACCAGCCCGCGCATCTCCTCGGCGCTCTGGAACCGGTCGTCCGGGTCCTTGGCGAGGGAGCGCATGACGAGCCCGTCGAGCTCCTGCGGGATGTGGTGGCCCTCCGGCAGCTGCGAGGGCGGGACCGGCGCGTCCTGCACGTGCTGGTAGACCACCGAGAGCGGGGTCTCGCCGGTGAACGGGGGCCGCAGCGCGAGCAGTTCGTACAGCAGGCAGCCGGTCGCGTACAGGTCGGAGCGGTGGTCCACCGCCTTGCCGAGCGCCTGCTCGGGCGACAGGTACTGCGGGGTGCCCATGACCATGCCGGTCTGCGTCATCGTCGACTGGGCGCCGTGCAGGGCTCGGGCGATGCCGAAGTCCATCACCTTCACCGCGCCGGCATCCGTGATGATGACGTTGGCGGGCTTGATGTCGCGGTGCACGATGCCGTGCTGGTGCGAGTACGCGAGCGCCTCGAGCACGCCCGAGACGATGATCAGCGCCTGCTCGGGGCCCGGGGCCTCGGCGCTGATCAGCAGGTCGCGGATGGTGCGGCCCTCGACCAGCTCCATGACGATGTACGGGACGGTGTTCGGGCCGACCTTGTCCTCGCCGGAGTCGTACACGGCGACGACGGCGTGGTGGTTGAGCCCGGCGACCGACTGCGCCTCACGCGTGAAGCGGGCCTTGGAGACCGGGTCCTCGGCGAGGTCGGCGCGCAGCAGCTTCACGGCGACGGTCCGGCCGAGCCGGACGTCCTCGGCGGCGAACACCTCCGCCATGCCGCCACGGCCCAGGCGGTGGGTGAGCCGGTACCGGCCGTCGCCGACCAGGCCGCCGGCGCCCCAATGCTCAGGACCCTCGGCCATCCCGGCGCCGTTTCCCTCGGGTTCGGGTGCCATCAGTCCTCGCCGTCGTCTCTCTCGGCCGCCGCTCAGCGGTAGGTCCTTTTCGGGTGCTCCGATGAACGCTACAGCCTCGCAACAGGTCGCCGTTCGGACAATGGCGCGCCGTGGCCCCGTGGTCACGGAACGGGCACCCGGCTTGACGTGTGCTTGCCCTCCGGCAGACTGGGCCCGACATGCGCTCAGCCAGAGGCGTAGGGACACATCCCGAGGGGAAGCAACAGTCATGAGCCAGGACGGCACTCAGGGCCAGTACGCGGGCGGCTCTCTGGCCGGTGGCCGTTACCAGCTAAGGGACTTGCTGGGTGCGGGCGGCATGGCGTCCGTGTACTTGGCGTACGACTCGGCGCTCGACCGGCAGGTCGCCATCAAGACCCTGCACAGCGATCTCGGCCGCGAGCAGTCGTTCCGCGAGCGCTTCCGCCGTGAGGCACAGGCTGTTGCGAAACTGTCGCACACGAACATCGTCTCGGTCTTCGATACGGGCGAAGGCGAAGTGACGTTCAGCAACCGCGGGGCCGGCGACGCCGCGGTGATGCCGTACATCGTGATGGAGTACGTGGAGGGCCAGCCGCTCGGCTCGGTGCTCGAGACGGACATCCGCCAGTACGGGGCGATGCCTGCGGACAAGGCGCTGAAGGTGACGGCCGACGTACTGGCCGCGCTGGAGGTCAGCCACGAGATGGGCCTGGTCCACCGCGACATCAAGCCCGGCAACGTGATGATGACCAAGCGCGGCATCGTCAAGGTCATGGACTTCGGCATCGCCCGGGCCATGCAGTCGGGGGTCACCTCGATGACGCAGACCGGCATGGTCGTCGGCACCCCGCAGTACCTCTCGCCCGAGCAGGCGCTGGGACGCGGTGTGGACGCCCGCTCCGACCTGTACTCGGTCGGCATCATGCTCTTCCAGCTGCTGACGGGACGGATCCCGTTCGACGCGGACTCGCCGCTGGCCATCGCCTACGCGCACGTGCAGGAGGAGCCGGTCGCCCCGTCCTCCATCAACCGCTCGGTCACCCCGGCGATGGACGCGCTGGTGGCGCGCGCCCTGAAGAAGAACCCGAACGAGCGCTTCCCCACGGCCGCCGCCATGCGCGACGAGGTCGCGCGGGTGCTGTCGGCGGGCCAGACCGGTGCCCCGGTCATCGTCCCGGGCGCGCACCCGGGCACCAGCGGGGCGGGCGTGGGCTCGGCCGTGTTCCCGCCGGTGGACTCCGGGTTCCAGGCGCCGGCCCAGTCGGTGCAGCAGCCGTACGCGCCGACCCCGACGCCGTCCCCGTACGCACCGCAGACCCCGCCGCCGGTGGCGCAGCCGCACGGGCAGGGCGGGTACGCGTACCCGCCCCAGCAGCAGCCGGTCTCGCACCAGCAGCAGCAGTACGCGCCGCCGACCCCGCCCCCGTTCACCATCTCGCCGGCGGCCAACGCGGCCCCGGCCGGCGGGGGCTCCGGGAGCGGCGACAAGCGGAACATGCCGGTGATCGTCGGCGCGATCGCGGTGGCTCTGCTGGCCGTCGGCGGTCTGATCGCGGCGATCTCGATGAACGGCGACGGGGACAAGGACAAGGGCAGCGACAATGCCGCCTCGCCCAGTGCCTCCACGTCCGCCTCGGCCAAGACCGGCTTCAAGGGACCGGACGTCTCGCGCACGATCGAGTCGTCCAAGTGCAAGGAGCCGAGCAAGCACTACAGCGACGCCACCAAGTACACGGCGCCCGACCTGCGCTACAAGAACCTGCTCTCGGTCAAGGAGTGCATCCAGGCCTCCGGCGGCAAGTACAAGATCGTCGAGAAGGACGAGGCCGTGTACGGCAAGGACACCGTGCTCGACCAGACCCCGCGGCCCGGCGAAAAGATCGACAAGGAAGGCACGGAGTACACGCTGACCGTGTCGACCGGCAATCCGGAGTAGCCGGGGCAATACGGGGTAACGGGACGGCATCCCGGGCGACCCTGACGGGGCGCCCGGGATGCCCGTTTTGCCCCACCGTGTCAACCTGAGCACAACATCTCGGCGCTCGGGACGGGAGGGGCTCCCCGTGACTCAACGCCTCCGCACACAGCGCTGGCTGGCCGGGGCCGCAGTGGCCGCCGCCGCGCTGTCCCCCGCCGCCCCCACCGCGTCCGCCTCGTCCGCCGCCGCCTCGTCCCCCGCCGGCCTCACCGCGGCCGTACGCCCGCTCGCGCCGGCCGCCCCGCACACCTCGGGATCGGCCTCCCGCAGGGCACCGAAGGCCGATCCCGACGACACCGCAGACACCGGCGACAGCTCCGACACCGCCGGCACCGACCCGGTGGCCGACGTACCCCACGAGGCGTACGAGGAGCTCGCCGGCAGCGCCGCCGGGGTCGGGCGGGAGCACCCCGGGCGTCCGGCGGCCGAACCCGCGAACCCGGACACCGTGCTGGCCGCCCGCCCCCTCCCGGTGCGCCCGCACCACCGGCCGGCCGGACAGAAGCCGGTTCCGCCGGTTCCGCCGGTTCCGCCCAGCCCGCCGAGCCCGCCGTCCGCAGTCACCGCGCTCGGCACCGGGCCGAACGAGCGCGCCGCCGATCTGGCCGCGCACATACTGCCGCTCGGCACCGGATTCGCCCTGATGGGGCTGGGTCTGGGCTACCTCGGGATGCGGCTGCGCAAGGGCCTCTGACCCCGGCCGGGGTGGGCCGCCAGGTCCCCTCTCCGTGGGACGCGAGGCCCCTCCTCCCCCTTCCGGCCTACTCCTCAGGACGGTTGCGGCGATCGGCATACTCGGTATACATACTGAGTATGTCGATCCGCCACGGCCTTCTCGCCCTGCTGGAAAGGGGTCCTCGGTACGGCTCTCAGCTGCGTACCGAGTTCGAATCCCGCACCGGCTCCACCTGGCCACTCAACGTCGGGCAGGTGTACACCACGCTCGCCCGGCTGGAACGCGACGGCCTCGTCGCACCCGGCGGCGAGGACTCCGCCGGGCACACCCTCTACGCCATCACCGACTCCGGACGCGCCGAACTGCACCAGTGGTACGAGCGTCCCGTCGACCGCACCAACCCGCCCCGCGACGAGCTGTCCATCAAGCTCGCCATGGCCGTGGGCGCCCCCGGCGTGGACATCCGCGCCGTCATCCAGGCCCAGCGGCACGCCACGATCAAGGCGATGCAGGACTACACCCGGCTCAAGGCGCAGGCGCTCGCCGCGATCGAGACCGGGAAGTCCCGCGAACGCGACGACGTGGCCTGGCTGCTGGTCCTGGAACAGCTGATCTTCCAGACCGAGGCCGAAGCCCGCTGGCTCGACCACTCGGAATCACGGCTCGTACGGCTCTCCCTGCCGGCCGACCGGAGAGCCGAGCCCGACCCGCCGCAGGCCGCCGAAACCGACGGCATCGCCGTCACCGCACCCCAGCCCCGCGCCTCCCGCACGCCGCGGAGCTGACGCCACCACCGTCCCAGGGGGGACCTCCCATGCCTGACCAGCAGTCCGCGCCCCACATACAGCCCGCACGGTCCGCCCAGCCCGTGCTGCAGCTGGACAAGCTCACCCGCACGCACGGCAGCGGCGCCACCGAGGTGCACGCCCTGCGCGGCATCGACCTGGCCGTCTACCCCGGCGAACTCGTCGCCGTCATGGGCCCCTCCGGCTCCGGCAAGTCCACGCTGCTCACCCTGGCCGGCGGCCTCGACACGCCCACCAGCGGCCATGTGATCGTCGAGGGAACCGACATCACCACCGCGAGCCGCAAGCAGCTGGCCGCACTGCGCCGCCGCAGCATCGGGTACGTCTTCCAGGACTACAACCTGATCCCGGCCCTCACCGCCGCCGAGAACGTGGCCCTGCCGCGTGAACTCGACGGGACCTCCGCCCGCAAGGCCCGCGTCTCGGCCCTGGCCGCCCTGGAGGAGATGGGCCTCGGGCAGCTCGCCGACCGCTTCCCCGACGAGATGTCCGGCGGCCAGCAGCAGCGCGTGGCCATCGCCCGCGCCCTCGTCGGCGACCGCCGCCTGGTCCTCGCGGACGAGCCCACCGGCGCCCTCGACTCCGAGACCGGCGAATCAGTCCTCGCCCTGCTGCGTTCGCGCTGCGATGCGGGCGCCGCCGGAATCCTCGTCACCCACGAACCGCGGTTCGCCGCCTGGGCGGACCGCGTGGTCTTCCTGCGCGACGGCAGCGTGGTCGACGAGACCCTGCGCAGCCAGGCCGACTCGCTGCTCTCGGGGCAGGCGGCCGGCCGGTGAAGTCCTCGTACCACGCCTGGATCGCGGCCATCCGGATCGCCCGCCGCGACGCCTGGCGCGCGAAGGGCCGCAGCGCCCTCGTCCTCGCGATGATCGCCCTGCCGATCGTCGGCGTGAGCGCCGCCGATCTCACCGTGCGCAGCGCCGAGCTCTCGCCCGAGCAGAAGGTGTCCCGTCAGATCGGCGCGGCGGACGCCCGGCTGAGCGATTCGAACCTGAGCGGGCCCGTCTACCAGGACGTCGAGGGCAGGAACTCCATGCCCGTCGGCGGCTACGACAAGTACGTCCCCGGCGCGGAGTCGAATCCGAACCTGCTGACCTCGGTGATCCCGGCAGGTGCCCAGTCCCTCAAGGACAGCACCGCGCACACCAAGATCCGCACCCGGTACGGCCTGCTGGAGACCGATCTGCGGGAGATCGACGCGGCAAGCCCGCTGGTCAAGGGCATGATCGAGATGAACCGCGGGCGGCTGCCGCAGGAAGCGGGCGAGGTCGTCGCCACGACCGCCTTCCTGAAGGAGTCCGGCTTCTTCGTGGGCTCCGAGTTCCGCGCACGCGGCTCGGAGACGTGGTTCCGGATCGTGGGCGCCTACGAGCTCCCGTCCGAGCTCGGGAAGACCGAGATCCTCGCCCCGCCCGGCACCCTGCTGACCCCGCTCGACAAGGCCTTCCAGGCCGCCGGGGTCCCCGGGGTGGTCGCCACCGACAGCTACCTGGTCAAGGTCGGCGGCGATGGTTTCACGTGGAACATGGTCAAGGCGCTCAACACGAAGAGCGTGCAGGTCGTCTCCCGCGCCGTGCACCTCGACCCGCCGGCCGAGTCCGAGGTGCCGTACATCGCCCAGCAGAAGGAGCTGGGCTACTACCACCCGGACGGCGAGCTCCCGGTCACCGAACTGGCCGTCCTGGCCACCGTCGTCGGCCTCGCGATGCTGGAGATCTGCCTGCTGGCCGGACCCGCCTTCGCGGTCGGCGCCCGTCGCTCGCGCCGCCAGCTGGGCCTGGTCGGCGCCAACGGCGGCGACCGGCGCCACATCCGGGCCATCGTGCTCTCCGGCGGTCTCGTCATCGGAGCCGCGGCCGCGGTCTGCGGCACGGTCCTCGGCATCGCCCTCACCCTGGGGCTGCGGCCGGTGCTGGAGGAGTACCTCGGCGCCCGCTTCGGCGGGTTCACGCTGCGCCCGCTGGAGATCCTCGGCATCGCCCTGCTCGCCGTCGTGACCGGCCTGCTGGCCGCGATCGCCCCGGCCGTCACCGCCTCCCGGCAGACCGTGCTGGCCTCGCTGACCGGCCGTCGCGGGGTCCGCCGGGCCAACCGGGTGCTGCCCGTCCTCGGCCTGATCGCCCTCGGCACCGGCGCCGCGATCGCCCTGTACGGCACCGCCTCCCGGATGGGCGCCACCGTCGTCGCGGGCGGCAGCGCCATCGCCGAGCTCGGCATCGTCGCCCTCACCCCGGTGCTGGTCGGCCTGTTCGGGCGGCTCGGGCGCTGGCTTCCGCTGTCGCCGCGGCTCGCGCTGCGCGACGCCGTCCGCAACCGGGGCCGTACGGCGCCTGCCGTGGCCGCCGTCCTGGCCGCCGTCGCCGGCACCGTCGCGGTGGCCACGTACCAGCACAGCATGGAGCTGCAGGCCCGCCACGAGTACGTCGCCGAACTCCCGGACAACTCGGGGATCGTGGCCGTCCGCGAGCACGGCCGCAGCAAGGACATGGGCGCCGTCCGCGAGGCGGTGACGCAGGAACTCCCGCTGGCCGTACGGGCGGACGTGGACTACATCGCGTACGGCAAGCCCGGCTGCGAGAAGTTCACCGGCCGCGAAAGCTGCGGACGGGCCGAGATCATGCGGCCCAAGGAGCAGCGCTGCCCGCTCTACGAGGCCAAGGACGGGCCCGACTCGTTCGGCCCGGCGGAGAGGAAGGCGCTGCGCAAGGACCCGCGCTGCACGTACAAGCGCCACTCCGCGCAGTTCGTCGTGGTCGTCGCCGACGAGAAGCTGCTGACGGCGCTCGCGGTCACCGATCCGGGCGCGGTCTCCGCCCTGAAGGAGGGCAGGGCCGTCTCCTTCGACAAGCGCAACGTCAAGGACGGCAAGGTCACCGTCCGGCTGATCGACAACAACAACGACGTCTTCGAGCCGGGGGTCGATCCGAAGGGGGAGGACAAGGTCTTCGCCGTCCACCAGGCGCCCGACACCGCCGAGGGGTACGGCCTGGAGCTCGTCCTGCCGCCCGCCGCGGCCAAGAGCGCCGGGCTGACCACCCTGCCGTTCGCCTCGTACTTCACCCTGGACGGCACCGCCACCAGCCGGCAGAAGCAGCGGGTGGCCGCGCGGATCGACCAGATCGGCGTGGAGGCCCCCGTCACCATCGAGGCCGGCTACCAGGCCGATGCCGACATCACGATGCTGGCCCTCACCGTCTTCGCGGGCCTGGTCACCATCGGCGCGGCCGGCATCGCCACCGGACTCGCACAGGCCGATGCCGAGGCCGATCTGAAGACCCTGGCGGCGGTCGGCGCACCGCCACGCGTGCGGCGCACGCTCAGCGGTTTCCAGTGCGGGGTGGTGGCCCTGATGGGCGTGGTCCTGGGCTCGGCGGCGGGCATCCTGCCGGCGGTCGGCCTGCGGCTCGTCCAGCGGCGGGAGACGGAACACCTCATGGAGATGGCCGGCGACGCGAACGACAAGCTGTTCGTGCCGATCGCGGTGCCGTGGGAGACCCTCGGCGGGCTGCTCGTCGTGGTCCCGCTCGGCGCGGCCCTGCTGGCCGCCCTGGTCACCAAGTCCAGCGGCGCCATGGCCCGGCGCGCGGCGGGCTGACGGTCACTGTGCGTTCACGCCCCCGTACAGGGTGGATCACGCCCGTACGGGGGCACACCGTGTGAGTAAGACGGTGTACGAGAGAATGACGGCATGGAGATGCCGAGGAGTGAACGGTCGCAGGACAGCCCCCCGCACGGCCTGATCGTGGGACAGGACGGGATGCCGGTCGGCGGCGCCGATGACGAGTCGCGCGAGGTCCCGGTGACGGAGATGGTCGAACAGCCCGCCAAGGTCATGCGGATCGGCAGCATGATCAAGCAACTTCTGGAAGAGGTCCGCGCCGCACCTCTGGACGAGGCCAGCCGGGTCCGTCTCAAGGACATCCATGCAGCGTCCGTGAAGGAGCTGGAGGACGGTCTGGCTCCCGAGCTCGTGGAGGAACTGGAGCGCCTGTCGCTCCCGTTCACGGAGGAGGCGATCCCCTCCGAGGCGGAACTGCGCATCGCGCAGGCCCAGTTGGTGGGCTGGCTGGAAGGCCTGTTCCACGGCATCCAGACGGCCCTGTTCGCGCAGCAGATGGCGGCGCGGGCCCAGCTGGAACAGATGCGCCGCGCCCTCCCCCCGGGCGCCCCGACGGACGACGAAGACGCCCACGGCGCCATCCGCTCGGGCCCGTACCTGTAGACGACGGTGGTGGCGGGGCTTGCGAGCCCCGCCACTGTCGTTTCCGGCCCCGCCCCTGTCGTTCCCGGCCCCGCCGCACCATCCGGCCCCGCCGGCGTGCGAGGCGCGGGGTCCGGGCGCAGTGCCCCCCGGGGAAGTGCAGCTCCCCACAGGGGACATGGCCCGCGCATACTCATGGGTATGACCTACGACGCGATCGTCCTGGCCGGCGGCGCCGCAAGACGACTCGGCGGCGCGGACAAACCCGCCCTCCACGTAGGCGGACGCGCCCTCCTCGACCGCGTCCTGGACGCCTGCACGGACGCCGGCACCACCGTGGTCGTCGGCGGCCGCCGCCCCACCTCCCGCCCGGTCCGCTGGACCCGGGAGGACCCGCCCGGGGCCGGCCCCGTCGCCGCCCTCGACGCCGGTCTGCGCCAGACCACCGCCGAGCTGGTCCTCGTACTCTCCGCCGACCTCCCGTTCCTCGACCGGGCCACGGTCCGCGCGCTCCTGGATTCCGCCGGAGGCGAGGGCGCCCTTCTGCGCGACCCCACCGGCCGCGACCAGCCGCTCGTCGCGGCCTACCGCGCCGAACCCCTGCGCCGCGAGATCGCCCTCCTGGCTACCGAGCACGGCGGCCTCTCCGGGCTCCCCCTGCGCGCCCTCACCGCCGAGCTGGACCTGGCCAAGGTGACGGACACTGCGCCACTCGCCTCCTTCGACTGCGACACCTGGGACGATCTCGCAGCCGCCCGCGCCAGGATCAGGGAGCATGGAAGCGTGCTGGACCAATGGATCAACGCCGTCAAGACCGAGCTGGGCATCGACCTCGCCGTCGACACCAAGACCCTGCTCGACCTCGCCCGCGACGCCGCGCACGGTGTCGCCCGGCCCGCCGCCCCCCTGACCACCTTCCTGGTCGGCTACGCGGCCGCCCAGGCCGAAGCCACCGGCACCGACCCCGCCACCGCCGTCGCCGAGGCCTCCCGCAAGGCAGCCGACCTGGCCTTGCGCTGGGCCGCCGAAGCCGAGGCCGAGGCCGAACAGAACGGCTCAGGATGACCCCCACCGACGCCGACCACACCCTCCAGGCCCTCGACGAGGCCCTGGCCCTGGTCAGCCGCGATCCCCGGCCCGGCGCAGCCGGCACCCACCGCGCCGCCGCCTGGCCGCAGGCCCGGGAGGCCGCCGCCCGCGCCGGCTCCGCCGTCCGGCCCCGCACCCACCGGGTCCCCCTCGCCGACGCGCTCGGGGAGGTGCTGGCCCAGTCCCTGGAGGCCCTCACCGATCTGCCGTCCTTCGACACCTCCGCCATGGACGGCTGGGCCGTCGCCGGGCCGGGCCCCTGGACCGTCCGCCCCGGCGGCGGGGTGCTGGCCGGCTCCGACCGCCCCGAGCCGCTGGCCGACGGCGAGGCGGTACGGATCGCCACCGGCGCCCGGATCCCCGCCGACACCACCGCCGTGATCCGCAGCGAGCACTCGCGCGAGTCCGGCACCCAGCTGCACGCCGACCGGACCGTCCTCACCGGCCAGGACATCCGCCCCCGGGGCCAGGAGTGCCGCTCCGGCGATCTGCTGCTGCCCGCCGGCTCCCTGGTCACCCCGGCCGTCCTGGGCCTCGCCGCGGCCGCCGGGTACGACGAACTCGCCACCCGGCCCCGGCCCCGCGTCGAGATCCTGGTGCTCGGGGACGAGCTGCTCACCGAGGGCCGCCCGCACGACGGCCTGATCCGGGACGCCCTCAGCCCCATGCTCGGCCCCTGGCTCACCCGGCTCGGCGCCGAGGTCACCGCCACCCGCCGGCTCGGCGACGACCCCGAGGGCGCCAAGGCCCTGCTGGACGCCATCACCTGCTCCGACGCCGACCTGGTCCTCACCACCGGCGGGACCGCCTCCGGCCCCGTCGACCACGTCCACCCCGTCCTGCAGGAGGCCGGCGCCGAACTGCTGGTCGACGGGGTCGCCGTACGCCCCGGGCACCCCATGCTGCTGGCCAGGCTCGGCGACAGGGCCTCCGGCCAGGACGCGGTGCGCCACCTGGTCGGCCTGCCCGGCAACCCGCTCGCCGCCGTATCCGGACTGCTGACCCTCGCCGAACCGCTGCTGCGCGCCTTGGCCGGCCGCCGCCAGCGCCCCCGGTACACGGTCCCGGTGCAGGGCGACGTACCCGGCCACCCGTACGACACCCGGCTCGTGCCCGTCCTGCTGACCGACGAGCACGCCGTGCCGCTGCGCTACAACGGCCCCGCCATGCTGCGCGGCGTGGCCGCCGCCGACGGGCTGGCCGTCGTACCGCCGCACGGGGCGCACGACGGGCAGGACCTCGAGATCCTGGATCTGCCGTGGGTCTCGGGAGGATGTTTCACGTGAAACTCCACGGCCAGGACGCGATGGCCCGTGGCGCCGACGAGAAGCTCGTCTCGCGGCGCATCAAACTGCCCAAGCGCGTCGTGGAGAAGCCGCTCCGACAGGTCGGCAAACGCCTGTTGATGGCCCTGTTCGTGCTGTTCCTGACGGTCCTGATCGTGTGGCTCGACCGCGACGGGTACCACGACAACGCCAACGAGCAGGTCGACTTCCTCGACTGCGTCTACTACGCCACGGTGACCCTGTCGACGACCGGCTACGGCGACATCGTCCCGTACAGCGACAGCGCGCGGCTGACCAACATCCTGCTGATCACGCCCTTGCGCGTGCTCTTCCTGATCATCCTGGTCGGCACCACCCTGGAGGTCCTGACCGAGAAGACCCGCGAAGAGTGGCGACTGAGCCGCTGGAGGAAGAACTTGCGTGAGCACACGGTCGTCGTCGGCTTCGGCACCAAGGGGCGCTCTGCGCTGCAGACGCTGCTGGCCACCGGCCTGCGCAAGGAGCAGGTCGTCATCGTGGACCCCAGCGCCAAGGTGATCGACACGGCCAACGCGGAGGGGTTCACCGGGGTCGTCGGCGACGCAACCCGCTCCGATGTGCTGCTGCGCGCCGAGCTGCAGAAGGCCCGTCAGATCGTCATCGCCACGCAGCGGGACGACACCGCCGTCCTGGTCACGCTGACGGCTCGGCAGATGAACCGCGGCGCGAAGATCGTCGCGGCGGTCCGCGAGGAGGAGAACGCGCCGCTGCTGCGCCAGTCGGGTGCGGACGCGGTCATCACGAGCGCGAGCGCGGCCGGCCGGCTGCTGGGGCTCTCGGTGCTGAGCCCGAGTGCGGGCACGGTGATGGAGGACCTGATCCAGCAGGGCAGCGGGCTGGACCTGATCGAACGCCCCGTCAGGAAGGCCGAGGTGGGCAAGGGCGTACGGGAGACGGAGGACCTGGTGGTGAGCGTGCTGCGCGGCCACCGGCTGCTCGCGTACGACGACCCGCACGCGAGCCCGCTCCAGCTGACGGACCGTCTCATCACCATCGTGCGCGCGGCGCCGCTCGCCTCGTCGCCGATGACGAGGGGACCCGCCGACTAGCCGACGTGCCGCCGGGGTGGCGTACCCTCCGGGCCATGCATGCGATCACCATCGAACAGCCCGGCGGCCCCGAGGCCCTCGTCTGGGCCGAGGTACCCGATCCGGTGGCCGGCGAGGGCGAGGTCCTCGTCGACGTCGCGGCGAGCGCCGTGAACCGCGCCGACATCCTCCAGCGCCAGGGGTTCTACGACCCCCCGCCCGGCGCCTCCCGCTACCCCGGCCTGGAGTGCTCGGGGCGTATCGCCGCCCTCGGACCGGGGGTGTCCGGCTGGGCGGTGGGCGACGAGGTGTGCGCGCTGCTCGGCGGCGGCGGGTACGCGGAGCGGGTCGCCGTCCCGGCCGGCCAGCTGCTGCCGGTCCCGGCGGGCGTGGACCTCGTGACGGCGGCGGCGCTGCCCGAGGTGGTCTGCACCGTGTGGTCGAACGTGTTCATGGTGGCGCACCTGCGCCCCGGCGAGACGGTGCTGGTGCACGGCGGCTCCAGCGGCATCGGCACGATGGCGATCCAGCTGGCGAAGGCGGTCGGCGCGACGGTGGCGGTGACGGCCGGAGGCCCGGAGAAGCTGGCCCGCTGCAAGGAGCTCGGCGCGGACATCCTGATCGACTACCGCGAGCAGGACTTCGTGGCGGAGCTGCGGGCCGCGACGGGCGGCGCCGGCGCGGACGTCATCCTGGACATCATGGGCGCGAAGTATCTGGCGCGGAACCTGGACGCCCTGGCCGTGAACGGCCGGCTCGCGGTGATCGGGCTCCAGGGCGGGGTGAAGGCCGAGCTCAACCTGGGCGCGCTGCTGGCGAAGCGGGCGGCGATCACCGCCACCTCCTTGCGGGCGCGCCCGCCGGCGGAGAAGGCGGCCATCGTCGCCGCCGTACGGGAGCACGTGTGGCCCCTGGTGGCCGCGGGCCGGGTCCGCCCGGTGGTGCACGCGACGTACTCGATGGCGGACGCCACCGAGGCCCACCGCACGATGGAATCGAGCACGCACGTGGGCAAGCTCCTGCTCACCACCTGACGGCTGCGCCGCCGGGCCCTCTCCCCGGGCGGGGAGAGGGCCCGGCGGGCCATGCCGTTACAGCGAACGCAGCAGCACCGCAGGCGACTCCACGCAGTCCGCGACGTACCGCAGGAACCCACCCGCCGTGCCGCCGTCGCACACCCGGTGGTCGAACGTCAGCGACAGCTGGACGACCTGGCGGACCGCCAGTTCGCCCTGGTGGACCCACGGCTTCGCCACGATCCGGCCGACGCCGAGCATCGCCGCCTCCGGGTGGTTGATGATCGGCGTGGAGCCGTCCACACCGAACACCCCGTAGTTGTTCAGGGTGAACGTCCCGCCCGTGAGATCCGCCGGCGCCAGCTTCCCGGCGCGGGCGACCTCGGTGAGGCGGGCGAACTCCGCCGACAGGGACTCGGCGCCGCGCGCCTGCGCGTCCCGGACCACCGGGACCACCAGCCCGCGCTCCGTCTGCGCCGCGAAGCCCAGGTGCACGGACGGCAGCCGTACGATCTCGTTCGCCGCGAGGTCCACGGTCGAGTTGAGCTCCGGGTACTTCGCCAGCGCGGCCGTGCAGATCCGGGCCAGCAGCGCGAGCACCGAGATCTTCGGCCCGCCCACGGCGTTCATCGCGGCCCGCGCCGCCATCAGCTCGGTCGCATCGGCGTCGACCCAGCACGTGGCGTCCGGGATCTCCCGGCGGCTGCGCGACAGCTTCTCGGCCACCGCGCCCCGCAGGCCCTTCAGCGGAATCCGCTCACCGCTCACCGCGGCCGCCACGGGGGCGGAAACGGGAACGGCCACCGGCTCCGGCGCGCGGAGCGCCGCCTCGACGTCCGCACGCAGGATCAGGCCCTCGGGCCCGGATCCGTGCAGCGCGCGCAGGTCGATCCCGTGGTCCCGCGCCAGCTTGCGCACCAGCGGCGAGATCACGGCGACGGGCCCGGCCGAAACGGGAGCAGGAGCCTGAGCGGCAGCGGGCGCGATGGGAGCGGGTGCGGGAGCAGCGGCGACAGCCGGCGTTGCGGAGCCAGGTCGCACCCGCCTCCGACGCGCCGTACGCGAGTGGTCCGTCCCGTAGCCGACCAGGACGTTGCCCGAGCCGGAGTCCTCGGGCTCCACCGCCTCGTCCGCGCCCGCACCCACCGCCACCGTGATCAGCGGTGCTCCGACGGGGAGTTCCGTGCCCTCCTCCCCGAACCTGGCGGTGACCACACCGCCGTACGGGCACGGCACCTCCACCATCGCCTTGGCCGTCTCGACCTCGACCACCGGCTGGTCGACGGCGACGACGTCGCCCACCGCCACCAGCCAGCGGACGATCTCGGCCTCGGTCAGTCCCTCCCCGAGATCGGGGAGCTTGAACTCCATTACCTGCGCCATCAGTTCTCCCACTGCAGGCGGGCCACGGTGTCCAGGATCCGGTCCACACCGGGCAGATGGTGCTTCTCGAGCATCGGCGGCGGGTACGGGATGTCGAAGCCCGTCACGCGCAGCACCGGCGCCTCCAGGTGGTGGAAGCACTTCTCCTGGATGCGGGCGACGAGCTCCGCGCCCGGTCCTGCGAAGCCGTTGGCCTCGTGGACCACCACCGCGCGCCCGGTGCGGCGTACGGACGCCACGACCGTGTCCTCGTCGAACGGGACGAGCGAGCGCAGGTCCACGACCTCCAGGTCCCAGCCCTCCTCGCGCGCCGCCTCGGCCGCCTCCAGGCACACCGGCAGCGAGGGGCCGTACGTGATCAGCGTGGCGCTCGTGCCCGTACGCCGGACGAGTGCCTTCCCGATCCCCGGCACGGCCGCCGGCGTCTCGGGGTTCCACTGGGCCTTCGACCAGTACAGCCGCTTCGGCTCCAGGAAGACCACCGGGTCGTCGCTCGCGATCGACGCGCGCAGCAGCCCGTACGCGTCCTCGACGGTCGCCGGGGTCACCACGTGCAGCCCGGGGGTGGCCACGTAGTACGCCTCGGAGGAGTCGCTGTGGTGCTCCACCCCGCCGATCCCGCCGCCGTACGGCACCCGGATGGTGATCGGCAGCGGCATCGCGCCGCGCGTGCGGTTGCGCATCTTCGCCACGTGCGAGATGAGCTGCTCGAACGCCGGGTAGGCGAACGCGTCGAACTGCATCTCCACGACCGGCCGCAGCCCGTACATGGCCATGCCCACCGCGGCGCCCAGGATCCCGGCCTCCGCGAGCGGGGTGTCCGTACAGCGGTCCTCGCCGAACTCCTTCGCGAGGCCGTCCGTGATCCGGAAGACCCCGCCCAGCGTCCCGACGTCCTCGCCCATGACGTGGACCGTGGGGTCCTCCGCCATGGCGTCGCGCATGGCCCGTCCCAGGGCCTGCGCCATCGTCGCCGGCTTCACGGCCACCGTGGTCACGACTGCTCCTCCGCGTCGAGCTCGGCGCGCAGCATCTCCGCCTGCTCGCGGAGCCGGCCGGTCTGCTCCGCGTAGACGTTTTCGAACAGGTCCATCGGGTCGAGCACGGGCTCGGCGTTCATCCGCTCGCGCAGCGTCGCGGCCATCGCCTCGGCGGCGTCCTTGGCCTCCTGGATGCCCGCCGCGTCCAGCAGCCCGCGCGCGGTCAGCTCGCGCTCCAGCAGCTCCACCGGGTCGTGCGCCTTCCATGCCTCGACCTCGGCGTCACCGCGGTAGCGGGTGGCGTCGTCGGCGTTCGTGTGGGCCTCGATGCGGTACGTGATCGCCTCGATCAGCGTCGGTCCGCCGCCGGCCCGGGCCCGCCGGACCGCCTCGGACAGCACCTCGTGCACGGCGGCGATGTCGTTGCCGTCGACGAGGCGGCCCGGCATCCCGTACCCGACGGCCTTGTGGGCCAGGGTGGGGGCGGCGGTCTGCTTGGCGAGGGGGACGGATATGGCGAAGCCGTTGTTCTGGACGAGGAAGACCACCGGGGCCTGCCAGACGGCCGCGAAGTTCAGCGCCTCGTGGAAATCGCCCTCGCTGGTGCCGCCGTCGCCCACCAGGGCGAGGGCGACCACGTCGTCGCCGCGCAGCCGGGCCGCGTGCGCCAGGCCGACCGCGTGCGGCAGCTGGGTGGCGAGCGGGGTGCTCAGCGGGGCGATCCGGTGCTCGCGCGGGTCGTAGCCCGTGTGCCAGTCGCCGCGCAGCAGGGTCAGCGCCTGGACGGGGTCGAGGCCGCGCGCCACGGCCGCGAGGGTGTCGCGGTAGCTCGGGAAGAGCCAGTCCTGCTCCTCGAGGACCAGCGCGGCCGCGATCTCGCAGGCCTCCTGGCCGACCGTGGAGGGGTACACCGCGAGCCGGCCCTGCCGGGTGAGGGCGGTGGCCTGGGCGTTGTAGCGGCGGCCGCGCACCAGCTCGGCGTAGCAGCGCCGCATCAGCTCGGGGTCGAGCTTCTCGGCGGCCGGCGTGCCCAGTACCCGGTACGGCTCGGGGTCCGGGAGCAGCGGGGCGGCATCCGTACGGGGCCTCCAGGCGGGCGGCGGGGTGGATCGGTAGGACGCACCGGCACCGGGCAGCTCTTGGACCGTCATGGCGGCGTACACCTCCTCGTGGGAAGTCGTCTGGGCACCCCTGGGGGCACCCCCGGCGGTGACCGGGGGCATGTGAGGCGCCTCACCAACCGATTGTTCGGTCGATGGCGCAATTTGGCTACAGGCGGCTCCAGGCTGTGGACAAAGTGGCGCCGGGGCCCTGGGATGGGTGCAGGACGTCCAGGAGAGGGAGGCAGTGGGCAATGCCGGATGAACAAATGGCCGCAGCGGGTTCCGCACCGGTCCCACCGGGTGGTGCACCTTCCGCCCCACAGGCCCCGCCCCGCGCCCTGGATCCCATCGACCGTTCGATCATGCGCCTGCTCCAGGCGGACGGCCGGGCGTCCATACGGTCGGTGGCCGAGCAGGTCCACGTGTCGCGCGCGAACGCCTACGCCCGGATCAACCGGCTGATCGACGACGGGGTGATCCGCGGGTTCACGGCCCGCGTCAACCACGAAAGGGCAGGCCAGGGCGCGTCCGCGTACATCACCCTGAAGATCGTCCAGAACTCCTGGCGCACGGTCCGCGAGAAGCTGCGCGAGCTCCCGGGCGCCGCCCACATCGCGCTGGTCAGCGGCGATTTCGACGTCCTGCTCCTGGTCCACACGCCGGACAACCGCACCCTGCGCGAGCTGGTGCTGACCCGCCTCCAGTCCATCCCGGAGGTCCTCTCGACGCGCACGCTGCTGGTCTTCGAGGAGACCGACCTCCTCGACACGGGCCCGAACGGCGGACCGGCGATCTCCGAGGAGTAGGCGGTCCCCTGAGAAGCAGGGGGCTGCGGAACGCGACAGCGCCCCGGGAACGGCCTGGAGGGCCGTTCCCGGGGCGCTGTGCGAGGCGCCTACGGGTTGATCACTTGGTCTCGTAGTAGCCGAAGATGTCGACGATCAGGTCGGTCGTGTCCCAGCTCTGGTTCCAGAAGTCGACGACCCCGTTGACGCCGCCGGAGCTGGCCTGGACCAGGTTCGGGACGGTCTTGCCGGCCGTCCAGTTCAGCGTGGACGCGGTGGGACGCGTCAGCTGAGACTCGGTGCCGCTGTCGTACTGGTCCGGCGTGTTCGTGTCCGGGGCGACCGAGAGGAAGCCCGCGTCCTTGGTGTTGGTCACCGTGGTGTTCAGGACGTAGCCCGCGATGCCCTGCTCGCCGTGGGAGATGGGCATCCAGATGTAGCCGCGGGGGTACATCGGCCCCTGGCCCCAAGCGCGGGTGTCGAGCATGCGGCCCGGGGTGACCGGCATGAAGGCACCCGCGCTGTCGGGGCTGTAGTAGCCGACGACGTCGACGATGACGTCGGTCCCCGCCCAGGCGCCGTTGAAGACGTTGACCTTCCCGTCGGGACCGACCGGGACGACCACCGAGTTGGCGACGGTCTGCCCGGCCCTGAAGTTCACGTTCGAGGTGTTCGGGGCCTGCTGGCCGCTCGGGTAGGCCGTCAGGTGGCCGTCCTCGCGCGGGCCGGTGGCGGTCACGTTCAGCGCCACGGCGGTGGCGTTGGAGGGCACGTACCAGCCGCCGAGCTGCACGCCGATCGTGCCGCGGCCCGCGACCTGTCCCTGGGGCGCACCCTGGCCGGAGCGGGTGTCCACGGCGCGGACCGGGGCCATCGGCGTGTAGCCGCTGGCCGCGGTGCGGGTGAAGTAGCCGGTGATGTCGGCGATCAGGTCGACCGCCGTCCAGCTGCCGTTGTACAGCTCGACGGTGCCGTCCTTGCCGACCGGCACGACCACCAGGTTCGGGACGGTCTGGCCGGCCTCGAAGTTGAGGTTCGAGGTGGTCGGACGCGTGCCGCCGCCCGGGAAGGCCGTGACGTGCCCGGGGTTGGCGGCGTTGGTGACGGTGACGTTCAGGGCCACGGCCGTGACGCCCGCCGGGATCTTGCCGTTGCCGGCGATCTTCACCTTGGCCGAGGAGTACGCCTGGACCATGCCCTTCGGGGCTCCGGTGCCGGTCCGGGTGTCCAGGAGACGGGTCGGGGCGTACGGGGTGAAGTCCGAGCCGACCGTCGACAGCGGGAGCTCGTTGACGACCTCGGCCTGGTTCACGGAGTCCGTGACGGTGACCTTGACGTTGTACTCGCCGAGCTCGGCGTAGCTGTGCTTGAGCGACACTTCCTGGCCGGGGAAGGCGTCGACGCCGTCGGTCGTGCCGTCGCCCCAGCTGTAGGTGACGCGGAGCGTGGCGCCCGGGGAGCTGAGGACCTGGGCCCGCAGTTCGATGCCGTGCGCGGACGTGCTCTGCGCGTCGAGGACGAGGCCCAGGTCCGGGTTGCCGGCGGCGGCGGTCTCCGCGCCCTGGGCGGTGACGGTCGCGCCGGCCTTGCCCTTGGCCGCGGGCAGGGCCTTGCGGACGGAGTGCTCCGCGGGGCTGTGGAACTTCTTGACTTCGGATGCACCGAGCTTGCCCAGGTCCGCTCCGGGAGCGGACACCCCCTTGGCCACCGGTGCGGACGGACCCGCGGCCGGACCGGCCGCCTGGGCCATGCCCGGGATGAAACCAACGCTGGCCGCCACGACGACGGCAGCGGAAACTACGAGACGGCGACTGCGCACCGGCCCCCCCATTTTCTATTACTGCTTGAACATGTTCGAAAGCCTGATCATCGTACAGACCCCGCGCGGCGATGCAGCTGGAATTTGCGGCCAGATCGAACGGATCATGGCCGGTCACCGACCGCGTACGGTCCGCAGTCCGTCCAGCGCCATGTGGACGACCGCGTCGGCCAATTGGTCCGCGGTGGTGCCGGGGTGCGGCCGGTACCACTCCACCAGGGAGTTCACCATGCCGAACAGCAGGCGGGTCGCCAGCCGGATGTCCACGTCCGCGCGCAGGTCCCCGTCGGCCGCGGCGGCCTTGAGGAGCTCCGCGACCTGGTGGTCGAACTCACGGCGGCGCTCCAGGGCCCAGCGCTCGGTCCGGGTGTTGCCCCGCACCCGCAGCAGCAGCGTCACGTACGGGAGTTCGGCGACCAGGACCTCGACCGTGCGCCGTGTGACGTACTCCACCCGCTCGACCGCCCGGCCGCGTACGGCACCCGGCTCCTCCAGGACGGCGAAGAGCCCGTCGAGCGCGCGGCTGACGGCCCGGCGCAGGAGCTCCTCCTTGCCCGCCACGTGGTGGTAGATCGAGGACTTCGAGATGCCCGCCGCCTTGGAGAGGTGCTCCATGGAGGTGCCGTCGTAGCCCCGCTCGTTGAAGACCTGGACGGCGACCGACAGGAGGGTCTCGGGGGTGTACGTGTCCCGCCTGGCGGTGGTCATTCGGCATCCTCCGCGTAGCCGAGCTTGAACAGCGCCAGCGAGGGCGCGTAGCGGCCTCCGGGACAGCGCTCGTCGAGGTGGTGCAGCAGGTCGTACGCCCAGTCGCGGCCCAGCCGGCCGTGCCACTCGGACGGGCCCAGCGGGTAGTTCACGCCGAGCCGCATCGCCGTGTCGATGTCCTCGGCGGTGGCCGCGCCGCGCGCGACGGCGTCGGCGGTCAGGTCGATCAGCATCGCGACCGTGCGCGCCACGATCATGCCGGGCACGTCGCCGATGACGGAGACCTTCTTGCCGAGCTTCTGGAACAGGCCGACCGCCTCGGCCAGGGTCCGCTCGGTGGTGTCCGCGCCGGCGGACAGCGCGATCCGGGTGGCGCCGCGGTAGTCGAGGGCGAGGTCGAAGTAGACGACGTCGGCGAACTCGATCGAGGTCTTGCCGTCCGCGAGCACCAGCTGGCCCTCGCCGGGCAGCTGGATGTACGGGCCCCCGTGCTCGGTGGACGTGACCGCGATCCCGGCCTCTTCCAGCAGCTCGACGAGCCCGGCGGCGGGACCGAGGTCGCCGACCACGGTGACCTTCTCGGGAGCCTCCTCGGGACCGGCGGTGTGCGGGGCCGGAGCCTGGGCGTCCGGGCCGTACGGGAACCAGCCGTGCCCGGACTTGCGGCCCAGGCGGCCCGACTGGACCAGCCGGCGCTGCGCGAGGGACGGGGTGAACTTGGGGCTCCGGAAGAAGGACTCCCAGACGGAGCGGGTGACGGCCTCGTTGACGTCCTGTCCGATGAGGTCGGTCAGCTGGAACGGGCCCATCTTGAAGCCGCCGCACTCGCGGAGCACGGCGTCGATGGTCGCCGGGTCGGCGCCCTGCTCCTCGTACACCGCGAAGGCCTCGGCGTAGAAGGGGCGGGCGATCCGGTTGACGATGAAGCCGGGGGTGTCGGCGCAGCGGACCGGCGTCTTCCCCCAGCCCAGGACGGTGCGGTACGCGCGCTCGGCGGCGGCCGGGTCGGTCGCGAAACCGCTGACCACCTCGACGAGCGGGAGCAGCGGGGCCGGGTTGAAGAAGTGCAGGCCGAGGAAGCGGCCGGGGTGCGCGAGGCCGGCGGCGAGCTCGGTGACGGAGAGGGAGGAGGTGTTCGTGGCCAGCAGCGCGTCCGGCGCGACCACCTCTTCGAGTGCTTCGAAGAGCGCGCGCTTGACGGCGGTGTCCTCGACGACGGCCTCGATGACGAGCGCGGCGCCGGCGAGGTCGGTGAGGGCGGTGGCCGCATCGATCCGGCCGATCGCGTCCTCGGCCTCGGCGGGGTCGAGGCGGCCCTTCGCGGCCATGCGGTCGACGCGGTCCTGGACGATGCCGACGCCGCCGGCGGCGAGCTCGGCGTTGATGTCGTAGATCAGCACCCGGTGACCTGCGAGAAGGGCGACCTGGGCGATGCCCTGCCCCATGGTGCCGGCGCCGACGACCGCCACAGTGCGGGACCGCTCGATTGCTGTCATGTCCTGATCCTCCCGCACCGGGTTATCCACAGGCCTGCCGGGCCCTCTTGTCCCGACCGATCGTTCGGTTACTCTAACTCCAGTCTGCTCTTCTTCACCCGCCCCTGCCTGATCTCAGTCTGCGACCCAGCCTGATCTTGCCCGGCTCAACGAGGAGTTGGTCCCTGATGGCCGCCGAGCTCACCGTCCCCCAGCTGTCCGACAAGCACCGGTCCACCCTGGACCAGGCCCTGGCGGCCATCCGCAGCCGCGCCTACTGGTCCCCGCATCCGGAGCACCCCAAGGCCTACGGGGAGACCGCACCGGCCGACGGGCTGGCCGCCTTCGAGGCCGTCCGCGGCACCCGCTTCGACCTGGGCCAGCCCGGCACGGACGGCTGGGCGGGCGCCGAGGTGTCCCCGTTCGGCCCCGAGCTGGGCGTCGAGTACCCGCACGTCGACCCCGACGTGCTGCTGCCCGCGATGAAGGCCGGCATGGGCGCCTGGCGGGACGCCGGTCCCGAGGTGCGCGCCCTGGTCTGCATCGAGATCCTGGCCCGGATCGGCGCGCGCACGCACGAGTTCGCGCACGCGGTCATGCACACCAGCGGCCAGGCCTTCATGATGGCGTTCCAGGCGGGCGGCCCGCACGCACAGGACCGCGGCCTGGAGGCGGTGGCCTACGCGTACGAGGAGCAGACCCGCGTCCCGGGCCAGGCCGACTGGTCGAAGCCGCAGGGCAAGAAGGACCCGCTGGAGCTCGGCAAGACCTTCACGGCCGTCCCGCGCGGCATCTCCCTGATGATCGGCTGCAACACGTTCCCGACGTGGAACGGCTACCCGGGCCTGTTCGCCTCCCTGGCCACGGGCAACGCGGTGCTGGTCAAGCCGCACCCGCGTGCCGTGCTCCCGCTGGCGCTGACCGTGAAGGTGGCCCGCGAGGTCCTCGCCGAGGCGGGCTTCGACCCGAACCTGGTGGCGCTGGCCGTCGAGCGCCCGGGCGAAGGCATCGCCAAGACCCTGGCCGTCCGCCCCGAGATCAAGCTGATCGACTACACCGGCTCGACCGAGTTCGGCGACTGGCTGGAGACCAACGCCCGCCAGGCGCAGGTCTACACGGAGAAGGCCGGCGTCAACACGGTCGTGGTCGACTCGACGAGCAACTACAAGGGGATGCTGTCCAACCTGGCGTTCTCCCTTTCGCTCTACAGCGGCCAGATGTGCACCACCCCGCAGAACCTGCTGATCCCGCGGGACGGCATCGAGACGGACGCCGGCCACAAGTCGTACGACGAGGTCGTCGCCGACCTCGCGGCCTCGGTCGGCGGCCTGCTGGGCGACGACGCCCGGGCCAACGCGCTGCTCGGCGCCCTGGTCAACCCGGACGTCAAGGCCCGCCTCGAGGCCGCGACCGGCCTCGGCGAGGTGGCACTGGCCTCGCGCGAGGTGGTCAACCCCGAGTTCCCGGACGCCGTCGTCCGCACGCCGGTGATGGTCAAGCTGGACGCGGCCAAGCCGGACGACTCGGCCCCGTACCTCTCGGAGTGCTTCGGCCCGGTCTCCTTCGCGGTCGCCGTGGACTCCACGGCGGACGCCCTGGACCTCCTGCGGCGCACGGTGCGGGAGAAGGGCGCGATGACCGTCGGCGCGTACACGACGTCCGCGGACACCGAGCGGGCCATCGAGGAGGTCTGCCTCGAGGAGTCGGCGCAGCTGTCGCTGAACCTGACGGGCGGGGTCTACGTCAACCAGACCGCGGCCTTCTCGGACTTCCACGGCTCGGGCGGCAACCCGGCGGCGAACGCGGCCCTGTGCGACGGGGCCTTCGTCTCGAACCGCTTCCGCATGGTGGAGATCCGCCGCCAGGCCTAGGGGGTGTCGCGGGGCCCGCCCCAGTGGAAGAGGGTCATGGCCACGCTGGTGGCCAGGTTGTAGCTGGACACCTGCGGCCGCATCGGCAGGGAGACCAGGTGGTCGGCGCGGTCACGCAGCTCGGGTGAGATGCCGTGCCGCTCCGAGCCGAAGGCGAGCAGGGCGTCGTCCGGGAGGGTGAGGGCACGGATGTCCTCACCCTCCGGGTCGAGCGCGTACAGCGGCCCGGCGGGCAGGGTGTCGATCTCGACCCGGTCGACGGTGGTGGCGTAGTGCAGCCCGGCCCCGGCCCGGACCACGTTCGGGTGCCAGGGGTCGAGGTCGCCGCGGGTCACCACGCCGGTGGCGCCGAAGCCTGCGGCGAGCCGGACCACGGCGCCGACGTTGCCGAGGTTGCGGGGATTGTCGAGCACGACGACGGGCGCGGTCCGGGGCTGCCGCTCCAGCCGGGCCCGCCCTTCGGCCGGGTCGGGCCGCACCGCCAGCGCCGCGACCCCGGTGGGATGGACGCGCGGCAGCAGCGTGCGCAGCTCGGCCCTGCGCACCAGCCGCCCGACCTCGCCCGCCACATCCGCAGCCAGCTCGCCGGCGAGCGCCCGTACGGCATCCGGATCGTCGGCGACGACGGCCCGCACATCGGCCCCGAACCGCAGGGCGTGCTTCAGCGCATGAAACCCGTCGAGGAGTACGAGGTCCCCCCGCTCGGCGGCCTCCCGCCACTGCCGTGCGGTCTGGTCCGGGCTTCCGTGCTGCTCAGTCATACCGCCGAGCGTACGGGCCATGGCCTGGGAGCTCCGTCCCCTACCCGCCTTTCGCCCCCGCAACGGCGCCGCACGCGCCGACCGCTCAGCGCAGGCCGGGACTCGGCTCCGCCGGCGCGACGGCCGCCCCGGCCCCCGCCGGAACCGCCGCAGCCCCCGCCGCCGCCACCAGGCCGGAGGCCCTCACCCCGAGCCAGACCAAGAACCCCGTCGGCAGAAACACCGCATCGGCGGCGATCATCGCCAGAGAAAAGAACGGCAACCCCAACAGCACCGCGATCCCGGCGTGCTCGAGCATCATCACGCCCAGCAGCACGTTCTTGATCCGCCGGTTGAACACCGTGAACGGAAACGCGACCTGCACCGCCACCGTCCCGTACGACAGCAGCATCACGAGCGTCCCGCTCCCGGCCACCACCGACGACAGCCCCGGCCACGGTGTGAAGTAGTCCAGCCCGAGCGGGTAGTACAGCGCGGTCCCGTCCTGCCACCGCGACCCCTGGATCTTGTACCAGCCGGCCGTCGCGTAGATCAGGCAGACCTCCGCCATGATCACCAGCAGCCCCGCGTTGTGCACCAGGTTCGCCAGGACGTCGAGGACCGCCCGCCCCTCGCCCTGCGGCTCGTACCGGTCCACCATCCACCACACCGCGCAGACCACCCACAACGCCGCGAAGGCCGCCAGCCAGCCGTAGCTGAACCGCGCGGCCACCGCCCCGTACGCGAACACCGCGCCGAGCACACCCCACAGCACCGGCCCGGCCACCCCCGCCGAGGCCGACCCCCGCCGCCGCGCGCGCCGCGCGTCCAGCGACCACACCTGCGCGCACCGCGTCAGCACCAGGTACATCGCCATCAGGTGGATGACGTTGTCCCCGCCGTCGCCCATGAACACGCTGCGGTTCTGCAGCGACAGCACCCCGACCATGAACACCACGGACATCGCCCGCGTCCGCCAGCCCAGCATCAGCAGCACGCTCGACAGCACCGACACCGCGTACACGGTCTCGAACCACAGCGCCGAGTCCGACCACATCAGCACCGTGAAGGCGTGGTTCGAGTCGACCAGCCGCTCCGCCAGCCCGAAGCTCCAGGGCCCGTCCGGCCCGTACAGCTCGTGCCGGTTCGGGAACTCCCTCAGCAGGAAGAACAGCCAGGTCGCGGAGAAACCGATGCGGACGACGGCGCTCTGGTACGGGCCCAGCGCCCTTCCGGTGACCTGCGCGACCGCGCGGCCGGCGGCGGCGCGCGCCCGCCTCACACCGTCCACCACGGCAGCTCCCGGTAGTAGGTCTCGGTGTCGGTCTTCTCGTCGCTCCACGGCGGCGCCGCCACCGCCCGCGTCGCCGAGCGCAGCTGGATCCGTACGATCTCGCCCCGCAGGCCGGTCCCGTCGTCCGCGAGCCGGCTCAGTGCGATCCGGCGCAGGTACTGCTCGGACAGCTCCCCGCGTTCGCCGATCGGCTTGTTGTCCTCGTCGTGCGAGCCGGTGAAGAAGTCCCAGGCCCGGCGCAGCTCGTTCTGCCGGGTGTGGCTCGGCAGCAGGCTGTGCCGGATGGCTGCGCCGTCCTCGGCCGACAGGTCGCGCCAGCCGACGGAGACCAGCTCGCCGCCGAGGCCGGGGCGGACCTCGGCCCGTACCTCCACCGCGATGTTCTGCTGGAGCGGGTTGGGGGCGAAGAGCTTCCAGTTCTGCTCGAACTCGGGGTAGATCCAGTCGTCGACCGTCTGCGCGTGCTGCTTGCTCACCGTGTTGGACGGGGCGACGTGCAGGAAGACGAGCGCCAGGTGCCCGCAGGCGGCGAGGCCCACGGCCGCCAGCGCCAGGGCCGTGACGACCCGGTACGGGGTGGACAGGCCGGCGATCCCGGGCGCCCGCGGCGCCACCGGGCCCTCCGGACGCGGTTCGGCCGCCGGTTCGACCGGCGGATCGACCGGCGGATCCACGGGCGGGCGCGCCGACGGAACAGCCGGATGATCGACCGGCGGATCGACCGGCGGAACAGCCTCTTCCGCGGGCTCGCGCTCGTTCGAATCCATCCCGCCCCGATCGTCCGGCGTCCACAGGGTTGACCTCAGAGGTTGACACCCTACGGGCCGCCGACCCACCATTGAAGAGTACGAACCGAACGATCGGTCGGTCGGGCGGTCAACAATCTCTGGCAGGGGGCCGGGATGGTGGCAGTGACCCCGGAAACGGGGCAGGACTCAGGCCTCGGGGCTGACCTCGGGGCACAGCTCGCGGCGGCCTTCGACGCCGCCGTGGCGGCCGACGAGCGCGTCGAGCCGCGCGACTGGATGCCCGAGGCGTACCGCGCCTCGCTCGTCCGCCAGATGGCCCAGCACGCCCACTCCGAGATCATCGGCATGCAGCCCGAGGCCAACTGGATCACCCGCGCGCCCTCGCTGCGCCGCAAGGCGATCCTGATGGCCAAGGTCCAGGACGAGGCCGGGCACGGCCTCTACCTGTACAGCGCCGCCGAAACCCTCGGCACGAGCCGCGACGAGCTGCTCGACAAGCTGCACTCCGGCAAGCAGAAGTACTCCTCGATCTTCAACTACCCCACCCTGACCTGGGCCGATGTCGGCGCGATCGGCTGGCTCGTGGACGGCGCGGCGATCACCAACCAGGTGCCGATCTGCCGCTGCTCGTACGGGCCGTACGCCCGCGCGATGGTCCGGATCTGCAAGGAGGAGTCCTTCCACCAGCGCCAGGGCTTCGAGCTCCTCATGGCCCTCTCCAAGGGCACGGAGGCGCAGCACGCCATGGCGCAGGACGCCGTGGACCGGTGGTGGTGGCCCTCGCTGATGATGTTCGGCCCTCCGGACGACGAGTCGGCGCACTCCGCGCAGTCCATGGCGTGGCGGATCAAGCGGCACTCCAACGACGAGCTGCGCCAGCGCTTCGTGGACATCGCCGTTCCGCAGGCCGAGGCGTTGGGCCTGACCCTGCCCGACCCGGACCTGAAGTGGAACGAGGAGCGCGGCCACCACGACTTCGGCGCGATCGACTGGGCCGAGTTCTGGGACGTGCTCAAGGGCAACGGCCCGTGCAACGAGCAGCGGATCGGCCAGCGACGCCGGGCCCACGAGGAAGGCGCCTGGGTCCGCGAGGCGGCCGCGGCGTACGCGGAGAAGCACACCGCCCGGACCGAGCACACCGCAGTACAGAGCACGGCAACGAACGAGGAGGCAGGGGTATGACGCAGAACTGGCCACTGTGGGAGGTGTTCGTGCGCTCGCGCCGCGGCCTCTCGCACACGCACGCGGGCAGTCTGCACGCGCCCGACGCGGAGATGGCCCTGCGCAATGCCCGCGACCTCTACACGCGGCGCGGCGAGGGCATCTCGATCTGGGTGGTGCCCTCCACCGAGATCACCGCGTCCTCGCCGGACGAGCGGGACCCGTTCTTCGCCCCGTCGGCCGACAAGCCGTACCGGCACCCCACCTTCTACGAGATCCCCGAGGGGGTGCACCACCTGTGACCAGCACCGATGCCGTTCAGCCCGATCTCGTTCGGTCCGCAGCCCTCGCGCTGGGGGACGACGCCCTGATCCTCTCCCACCGCCTCGGCGAGTGGGCGGGTCACGCCCCCGTCCTGGAGGAGGAGGTCGCCCTCGCGAACATCGCGCTCGACCTGCTCGGCCAGGCCCGCGTCCTGCTGTCCATGGCCGGCGACGAGGACGAGCTGGCCTTCCTGCGCGAGGAGCGGTCCTTCCGCAACCTCCAGCTGGTCGAGCAGCCGAACGGGGACTTCGCCCACACCATCGCGCGCCAGCTGTTCTTCTCCTTCCACCAGCACGAGCTGTACGCGGAACTGGCCGTCGGTGACGGTCCGTTCGCTCCTCTGGCCGCCAAGGCCGTCAAGGAGACCGCGTACCACCGCGACCACGCCGAGCAGTGGACCCTGCGGCTCGGCGACGGCACGCAGGAGAGCAACGCCCGCATGCAGGCCGCCCTGGACGCGCTGTGGAAGTTCACCGGCGAGATGTTCCAGCCGGTGGACGGCATCGACGGCGTGGACTGGGCCGCCCTGGAAGGCCGCTGGCTGGCCGCCGTGGGCGGCGTGCTCGAGCGGGCCGGACTCGCGCTCCCCGAAGGTCCGCGCACCGGCGCCTGGGCCGCCGGGGCGGGCCGCCAGGGACTGCACACAGAGTCCTTCGGCAGGCTGCTCGCCGAGATGCAGCACCTGCACCGCAGCCATCCGGGGGCGTCATGGTGACGGACACGCCCCGCGCCCCGGCCCCCACGGGCGGGCCCGAGGCCCCCGAGGCCATGACCCGCCTGGAGGCGGAGCTGGCCGAGCTCGCCGGCTCCGTGCCCGACCCCGAGCTGCCCGTCCTCACGCTCGCCGAGCTGGGCGTGATGCGCGGCGTGCGGATGCACGAGGACGGCCACGTCGAGGTCACCCTCACCCCGACCTACACCGGCTGCCCCGCCATCGAGGCCATGTCCGCCGACATCGAGCGGGTCCTGACCGGCCACGGCATCGCGGACGTGCAGGTGCGCACCGTCCTGGCCCCTGCCTGGTCGACCGACGACATCAGCGCCGAGGGCCGGCGCAAGCTCGCCGAGTTCGGCATCGCCCCGCCGCGGCCGCACGCGGCCGGCGGGCCGGTCCCGGTCGCCCTCTCGGTCCGCTGCCCGAACTGCGGATCGACCGACACCGAACTGCTCAGCCGGTTCTCCTCCACCGCATGCAAGGCGCTGCGCCGCTGCACCGCCTGCCGTGAACCGTTCGACCACTTCAAGGAGCTGTAGATGGCCGCGTCCACGCCGTCGCCCACGTCGGGCTCCGGGCGCCCCGCGCGCCACGGCGCCTTCCACCCGCTGACGGTGGCGGCCGTCGACCGGCTCACCGACGACTCCGTGGCGCTGACCCTGCGCGTCCCCGAGGAGCTGCGCGGCGAGTACCTGCACGCCCCCGGCCAGCACCTCACGCTGCGCCGCAGCACCCCCGAGGGCGTAGAGATCCGCCGTACATACTCGATCTGCTCGCCCGCCCCGGCCCCCGCGGGTCCCGGCCCGGCATCGCTGCGGGTGGGCGTGCGGCTGGTGGAGGGCGGCGAGTTCTCCACCTTCGCGCACAAGGAGATCGCCGCCGGCGACGTCCTGGACGTGATGGTCCCGGCCGGGCGGTTCGTCCTGGAGCCGGCCGCCGCGCCCGCCGCCGGGCACTACGCGGCGATCGTCGGCGGCAGCGGGATCACCCCGGTGCTGTCGATCGCCGCCTCGCTGCTGGCGGCGCGGCCCGACGCCCGGTTCTGCCTGGTCCGCAGCGACCGTACGGCGGCGTCGACGATGTTCCTGGACGAGGTCGCCGACCTCAAGGACCGCTTCCCGGACCGCTTCCAGCTGGTGACGGTCCTGTCCCGGGAGGAGCAGGAGGCCGGGCTGCCGTCCGGCCGCCTCGACGAGGAGCGGCTGAAGGCCCTGCTGCCCGCGCTGCTGCCGGTCGGGGACGTGACGGGCTGGTTCCTGTGCGGCCCGTACGGGCTGGTCGTGGGCGCGGAGCGGGCGCTGGGCACGCTCGGCGTCCTCCGGACCCGGATCCACGAGGAGATCTTCCACGTCGAGGACACGGCTCCGCCGGCCCCGGCCGCGGTTCCGGCCCACGTACGGGTCACGGCCCGCCTCGACGGACGTTCCGGGACCTGGCCGGTCCGCGACGGGGAGTCCCTGCTCGACGCCGTGCTGCGCAACCGCGCGGACGCCCCGTACGCCTGCAAGGGCGGGGTCTGCGGCACGTGCCGGGCGTTCCTGGTCACGGGCGAGGTCCGGATGGACCGGAACTTCGCGCTGGAGGCGGAGGAGACGGAGGCCGGGTTCGTGCTGGCCTGCCAGTCGCACGCGGTGACCGAGGAAGTGGAGATCGACTTCGACCGCTGAGACCGGCCGTTTCCTTCACTGTGCATTTTCCACCGCGTGCTCTATCTTGACGCACCGTCAGGTCCGGACCGGGCCTGACCGGGATCCGGTGCGCGCGGGAGGACAGGCAGTGGACTTCACCTTCACCAAGGAGCAGCAGGCCGCCGTCGAGGCGGCGAAGGCCGTCTTCGCGGACGTCGCCCCGGACGGCGTGCCCAGCCCCGCGCTGACCCCGGGGGCCGTCGCCGAGGACTTCGACCGGCCGCTGTGGGCCAAGCTCGCCGCGTCCGACCTGCTGAGCCTGGTCCTCGCCGAGGAGCACGGCGGGGCGGGCCTCGACGCGATCGCCCTGTGCCTGGTGCTGCGCGAGGCCGCGAAGGTGCTGGCGCGGGTTCCGCTGCTGGAGCACTGCGCCACCGCCATGGCCATCCAGGCCCACGGCAGCCCCGAACTGGCCGCCGCCCTGCTGCCCGACGCCGGTCGGGGCACGCTCGTCCTCACCGCCGCCGCCCATGGGCGCAGCGGCCACGATCCCGCGGAACTCGCCGTCACCGCCCGCCGCGAGGGCGCGCAGTGGACCCTCGACGGGGTCCAGACGGCCGTCCTGTGGGCGTACGGCGCCGACTGGATCGCCGTACCGGCCCACACGGGCGAGGGCGAGGCCGTCCTCGCGTTCGTCCCGCGCACCGCCGAGGGCCTCACCCTGGCCGGGCAGGTCTCCACCAGCGGGGAACGGCTCGCCGAACTCGCCCTGGACGGCGTACGGGTGCCCGCGACGCACCTCATCGACACCCCGGGCGCCTGGGAGCGGCTCCGCCAGCTCCTCGCCACCGGAACGTGCGCCCTGGCGCTCGGGCTCGGCGAGGGCGTCCTCGCCATGACCAGCCAATACACCAGCAAGCGCGAGCAGTTCGGCTTCCCGGTGGCCACCTTCCAGGCCGTCGCCGTCCAGGCCGCCGACCGCTACATCGACCTGCGCGCCATGGAGGTCACCCTGTGGCAGGCCGCCTGGCGGCTCGACGCGGCGACGGGCGGAGCCGGCGGGCCGCTGCCGAGCGCCGGAGACGTCGCCGTCGCCAAGATCTGGGCCTCGGAGGGGGTACGCCGGGTCGTGCAGACGGCCCAGCACCTGCACGGCGGCTTCGGCGCCGACACCGACTACCCGCTGCACCGCTACCACGCGTGGGCCAAGCAGCTGGAGCTCCAGCTGGGCCCGGCCGCCGCGCACGAGGAAGCGCTCGGCGACCTGCTGGCCGCCCACGCCCTCGCCTGACGGCCGGTGCCCGCCGCCTTCTGGCGTTCTAGAGCACGAAGGCCGGGTTCCCGTGGTCGGTCACCATCGGGCGCCCGGCGCCGTCCCAGGCCTGCATGCCGCCGTCGATGTTCACGGCGTCGATGCCCTGGCGCACCAGGTACTGGGTGACCTGTGCGGAGCGCCCGCCGACCCGGCACATCACGTGCACGCGGCGGCCGTCCTCCACGGCCTCCGTCAGCTCACCGAAGCGGGCCACGAAGTCGCTCATAGGGATGTGCAGGGCGCCTTCCACGTGTCCGGCAGCCCATTCGTCGTCCTCACGGACGTCGAGGACAAAGCCTTCGGAGGGCACCGCGGCGGCGTCCACCGAGGGAAGCGGTCCGAAGTTCATACGTCGCCTTCTCTCATCGCAGGTCTGACTCCCAACCTATCCAAACTCGGCGAGCTCCGACTCCCGCTCGGAGACCTGCGCCAGCAGCTGCTCCGCGATCTCCTCCAGCAGCCGGTCCGGGTCCTCCGGCGCCATCCGCAGCATCGAGCCGATCGCGCTGTCCTCCAGCTCGCGCGCCACCGCCGCCAGCATTTCCTTGCGCTGCGCCAGCCACTCCAGCCGGGCGTAGAGCTCCTCGCTCTCGTTCAGCAGTCGCACGGCCTCCGGTACGGGACCCGCCGCCCACTCCTCGGCCAGCTCGCGCAGCACCTGCTCCTCGCCCCGCGCGTACGCCGCATTGACGCGCACGATGAACGCATCGCGCCGCTCCCGCTCGGCGTCGTCCCGGGCGAGGTCCGGGTGCGCCTGGCGGACCAGCTCGCGGTACAGCCGGCGTACCTCCTCCGTCGGCCGGACCCGCTCCGGGGGCCGCACCGGGCGGTCGGTGAGCATCGCGGACGCGTCGTCGGAGATGCCCTCCGAACCCATCCAGTCGTGGAACAGCTCGTCCACGCCCGGCATCGGCATCACCAGCGAGCGGGCGTCCCGGGCCCGTCGCAGATCCTCGGCATCTCCGCTCCGGGCCGCCTTCGCCTCGGCGATCAGCGCATCCAGCTCGTCCAGCCTCGAGTACATCGGGCCGAGCTTCTGGTGGTGCAGGCGGGAGAAGTTCTCCACCTCCACCCGGAAGGTCTCCACGGCGATCTCGAACTCGATCAGCGCCTGCTCGGCGGCCCGCACGGCCCGTTCCAGGCGCGCCTCGGGACGCTCGTCGCCGGTGTCTTCAGTCTGCTGCTCGCTCACCCGGCCACCCTAAGGCCGGTCGGGCCGGGTCGATGTTTCACGTGAAACATCGACCCGGGACCGTGACCCGCAACGGGACCCGATGACCCGCTCAGACCCCGGCCTCCGCCGCGATCCGCCCGGACCGCACCGCCGCCACCAGGTGCGCGTGGTCGGCCTCGCTCCGGTCGGCGTACGCCACCGCGAAGGTGGCCATCGCCTCGTCCAGCTCGTCGTTCTTGCCGCAGTACCCGGCCAGCAGCCGCGGATCGGCGCTGTGCGCGTGCGCGCGGGCCAGCAGGGCGCCGGTCATGCGCCCGTAGTCGTCGATCTGGTCGGCGGCCAGCGCCGCCGGGTCCACGCTGCCCTTGCGGTTGCGGAACTGCCGCACCTGGTACGGCCGCCCCTCCACCGTCGTCCAGCCCAGCAGGATGTCGGAGACCACCTGCATCCGCTTCTGCCCGGCCACCACCCGGCGGCCCTCGTGCTCCTCTACCGCGGACTCGAAGCCCAGCGCGGGCAGGTGCGGCAGCAGCACGGACGGCCGCGCCTCCTTGACCTGGAGCACCAGCGGCTCGCCCCGGTGGTCCAGCAGCAGCACCACGTACGAGCGGGTGCCGACGCTCCCGGTGCCGACCACCCGGAAGGCCACGTCGTGGATCGCGTAGCGGGCCAGCAGCGGCAGCCGGTCACCCTGCAGGGTCTTCAGGTACGGGCCCAGCGAGGCGGCCACGGCCGCCGCCTCCGCGTCGCCGACCCGGCGCAGCACCGGCAGGGCGTCCACGAAGCGCCGCCCGCCGTCGGGGCAGGCCTCGGTGGACTTGGCGGCGAACCGCGCCGAGGTGTTGTTGCGGGCCTTCTCCGAGACCCGCTCCAGCGTGCCCAGCAGGTCCCGGGCATCGGTGTGGGAGACGAGCTCCTCGTCCGCGATGGCGTTCCAGGCGTCCAGCGCCGGCAGCTTGGCCAGCAGCCGCATGGTCCGGCGGTACGCGCCCACCGTGTCGTGCGCCGCGGCCCGGCAGGTGTCCTCGTCCGCGCCGGCCACCCGCCCGGCCAGGACCAGCGAGGTCGCCAGCCGCTTCAGGTCCCACTCCCACGGGCCGAACACGGTCTCGTCGAAGTCGTTCAGGTCGATGACGAGCCGGCCGCGCGCATCCCCGTACAGGCCGAAATTCGCCGCATGGGCGTCGCCGCAGATCTGCGCGCCGACTCCGGTCACCGGGCCGCCCGACAGGTCGTGCGCCATCAGTCCGGCCGCTCCGCGCAGGAACGCGAAGGGGTTCGCGGCCATCCGGCCCACCCGGATCGGCGCCAGCTCGGCGACCCGCCCGACGTTGGACTCCTCGACCGCCTGCACCGCGTCCGGCCGCCCGGCCGGCGCCTCGAAGTGCGCGTGCGCCGAGCGCGGCACCCGCGTGCGCAGCGCCTTGCCCGCCTCCTTGGGCGAGCCCGCCACGGCCCGCGGGGCGAACCCCTCGACCCCGGGTATCCGCCCGCCGCCCACTGCCCCGACCGGCTCCGCAAGCCGCTGTTCCGGTACCGCCACCATCCGTGCCGCCCCCGCCCGTACCCGTCGTACTGTCCCGGCCATCACCGGCCAACATCATCAATTCGGCCCGACCGTACCTACAGCCCGGCGTCCCTGGCCAGCAGGGCGGCCTGAACCCGGTTCTCGCAGCCCAGCTTCGCCAGGATCCGGCTCACGTACGTCTTCACCGTCGCCTCGCTCATGTGCAGCCGCCGGCCCGCGTCCGCGTTGGACAGCCCCTCGCCCAGCAGCGACAGCACCCCGCGCTCGCGCTCGCTCAGCTCCGCCACCCGCCGCCGGGCCTCCTCGCCGCGCCCCGCGGCCCGCCCCGAGGCCAGCTGGTCGACCACGTGCCGGGTCGCCCCCGGCGAGAGGTACGCGTCCCCGGCCGCGGCCGCCCGCACCGCGCCGATCAGCTCGCCCGGCGCCGAATCCTTCAGGAGGAACCCCGCGCCGCCCGAGCCGAGGGCCCGCAGCACGTTCTCCTTCTCCCCGAAGGTGGTCAGGATCAGCGCCCGGACCTCCGGCGCCGCCCGTCCCAGCTCACCGAGCGCGGTCAGGCCGTCCATCACCGGCATCTGGATGTCCAGCAGCATCACGTCCGGCGTGTGCGCGCGGGCCAGGTCCAGGGCCTCACGGCCGTTCGCCGCCTCCGCGACGACCTCGATGTCCGGAGCCGAGGTCAGGATCATCCTGATCCCGGCCCGGATCAGCGGCTCATCGTCAGCGATCACCACTCGGATCACCTTGACTGTCACCCGCGCTCCTACTGCTCGACCTCGTACGCCTGCTTGTCGACGAGCTTGCCGTCCTTGAAGCAGAACCGGAAAACGGTATCGGTGGACAGCCCCGAGTCGTCCGACGACAGCAGTGCCAGACACTGCGTGCCCTCCGGCCGCTCCGGCCCCTTCCGGTCCAGGCCCTCGGTGAGGAAGCTCTCGCCGTCGGGCAGCCGCCTGCGGACCGCCTCCTCCGGCTCGCCCACCCGCACGTCGTCGTAGTCGGCCCGGCTGATCATCGCGTTGCCCGCGGTGCCCAGCAGCAGCACCACCCCGGCCCCGATCACGATCACCAGCAGCACCACCGCCGCGAAGGCGATCCCGCAGCCCATCGCTATGCCCCCGGTCCGGCTGCGGCTCCGTACGGCCAGCTCCCGGTCCACCGCCGCCCAGTCCATCGGCGGCGCACCTGCCAGCCCCAGGGCCTGGGCCTGCGCCTGCTGCCCGAAGTCGTCGGCGATGTGGTCCACCCCCGCCGGCTCCGTCCCGTACGGCAGCACCCCGGCCACCCGGAACCCGCCGTCCTCGGTCGTGCCCGCGTGCACCATCCCGCCGACCAGCCGGGCCCGTTCGCGCAGCCCCGTCAGCCCCTGCCCGCCCGACACCACCTCGCCCGTTCCCGGACCGGCCGCAGGCCCGTTGGCGATCTCCACCACCAGCGAGTCGTCCTCGTACCGCAGTTCCACCGCGATCGGCGCCCCCGGAGCGTGCTTGTACGCGTTGGTCAGCGCCTCCTGCACGATCCGGTACGCCGCGTGGTCGCACGCCGCGACCAGCGGCCTCGGCCGCCCCGCCGACGTCATCCGTACGTCGGTCCCCGCGCTCCGCGCCGCCTGGACGATCCCGGCGATCCCCGCCACCCCGCGCGCCGCGGGCTGCGCCTCCTCGACGGGCACCGGCGCCTCGACGCCGTCCCGCATGATCCCGACGACCTCGCGCAGCTCGTGCATCGCCGCGACCGAGGCCTGCCGCAGCACCCCCACGGTCTCGCGCTGGCGGTCGGTGAGCTCCGGGTCCACCTCCAGGGCGCCGGTGTGCACGGAGATCAGCGCCAGCCGGTGGCCCAGGCTGTCGTGCATGTCCTGGGCGATCCGCTGCCGCTCGCGCAGCCGGGCCTGCCCGGCGACCATCGCCCGCTCCCGCATCAGCTGCCCGTTGCGCTCCTGGAGCGCCTGCAGCAGGGTCCGGCGCTGGGACCAGTAGCGGCTGGCCAGACCCGGCATGACCGTCATCGCGAGGAACATCAGCGTGGAGAAGACGATCACCAGCACGGGCCGCTTGTCGGACCACGCCTGCAGCACACCGAAGCCGACCGAGGCGAGGAACGCGAGGGTGAACGCGGTCAGCGCCCGGCCCACCCCGACGATCCGGCGCCCCGCCGACCAGCCGAGCAGGATCATGACCAGGAACGAGCCGGGCAGGAACGGGGACACCGCCGACGCCACGACCAGGGTCGCCGCAGGCAGGCGCCGCCGCAGCAGCGTGAGCAGCACCACAGCCGCGGCGCTGCCGATCATCCGCTGCACGCTGCCGTTGTCGAGTTCCTCGACGCCCAGGCCGAGCAGTGCGAGCAGCCCGGCGATCACCAGGTCCCCCGCCAGCATCCGCCGGGTCCACGGCTCGGGGCCCGTCAACCAGTCCCAGCCCGCCCGCATCCTCGCCGTCGCATCCACGCGACCGACCCTAGACATCCGCGCTGCCGCCCGGCCGCCCTCTTTCGTCGCGCGCTGCGTGACGAAAGTCGTACGACCGACCCAGCGGCCGTTCCGGCTGCGACCCCAACTCCCGGTGCACGGAACGGAATCGGCTCTCCGGTGGTCCGCCGGGGTGACCCCCCTCACGGTCAACACCCCACCAGGGCACGGGAAAAGCGAAACGGCCGCCATCGCTTTCGCGATGACGACCGTTTCGTCGATGTGGGCGAGGGGGGATTTGAACCCCCACGTCCCGAAGGACACTGGCACCTGAAGCCAGCGCGTCTGCCGTTCCGCCACTCGCCCGAGCAGCGCCCCAGTGGATCTTCCCTTTCGGTCCGTTCCCCTGGCGACGTCGAAACATTAGCACGTCGGACGGGGTGGATTCACATCGCTTTCCCCGCACCGGTCGACCCGGCTCCGATTGCCCCTCCCGCACCGCACGTCCGGTGCGGGACACTGTCCCCTGAGCGCCCCTACGATCCCTTGTGAGGACCAACACTCCTGCGCATGGGACCCAGGGGGAACCAGCCGAATCCGCCACGCGTGGATACGATCAGTAAGCAGTACAGGGCGACAACGACGGAGGAGGTGCCCCATGGGAGTCCTGAAGCGGTTCGAGCAGCGACTCGAAGGTCTGGTGAACGGCACCTTCGCCAAGGTGTTCAAGTCCGAGGTCCAGCCCGTCGAGATCGCCGGCGCGCTCCAGCGCGAGTGCGACAACAACGCGACGATCTGGAACCGCGAGCGGACCGTTGTCCCCAACGACTTCATCGTCGAGCTCAGCGCCGGCGACTACGAACGCCTGAGCCCCTACTCCGGGCAGCTCGGCGACGAGCTCGCGGGCCTCGTCCGCGACTACGCCAAGCAGCAGCGCTACAGCTTCATGGGCCCGATCAAGGTCCACCTGGAGAAGGCCGACGACCTCGACACCGGGCTCTACCGGGTCCGCAGCCGTACGCTCGCCTCCAGCACCTCCCAGGCGCAGCCGTCGGCCCCCCAGAACCAGCAGGGCGGCTACGGCTACCCGCCGGTCGCCGCACCGCCGATGCCGGCCGGACCGCCCCCGGGCGCGGCCGCGCGCCGGCCGGGCGCGGGCGGGCCGGCCCCCGTACCGACCGCAGGTGCCACCCGGCGCCACTGGATCGAGATCAACGGCACCCGCCACCAGATCTCGCGCCCCACGCTCGTACTCGGCCGAAGCACGGAAGCCGACGTGCGGATCGACGACCCCGGCGTCTCGCGCCGGCACTGTGAGATCCGGACCGGAACGCCCTCGACGATCCAGGATCTCGGGTCCACCAACGGCATCGTGGTGGACGGGCAGCACACCACCCGCGCTACGCTCCGCGACGGCTCGCGGATCGTCGTGGGCAGCACCACCATCATTTACCGGCAAGCCGAAGGGTGAAGCGGGGGCAATGTCAGAGCTGACCCTGACGGTCATGCGGTTGGGTTTCCTGGCCGTTCTGTGGCTGTTCGTCATCGTGGCCGTCCAGGTCATCCGCAGCGACCTCTTCGGTACGCGCGTCACGCAGCGCGGCTCGCGCCGCGGCAGCGCCGCCGCCGGAGCGCCGGCGCCGGGCGGGGGCCGGCAGACCGCCGCGCCGCCGCAGCAGCGCCAGCGCCGCGGAGCGCCGACCAAGCTGGTCGTCTCGGAGGGCACCCTCACGGGCACCACCGTCGCCCTCGCGGGCCAGACGATCACGCTCGGCCGGGCACATGACTCCACGATCGTGCTGGACGACGACTACGCCTCCAGCCGCCATGCCAGGATCTACCCCGACCGTGACGGCCAGTGGATCGTCGAGGATCTCGGGTCCACCAACGGCACGTATCTCGACCGGACCCGGCTGACCACCCCGACGCCCATTCCGCCGGGCGCCCCGATCCGCATCGGCAAGACCGTCATCGAGCTGCGGAAGTAGTACGAGAATGAGCGAGCGGAGCGAGCGAGCCGCGGCAGTCCGGCCCACCCAGGACACGGACCCGAGCGCGCTCCCGACCGGAGGGTGGGCAGTGTGGCTCGAGACCGGTTGTACCCGGAGGAAGCGTCGACTGGGCAGGTGCGCATGAGTCTGTCCCTGCGGTTCGCCGCCGGATCCCACAAGGGCATGATCCGCGAGGGCAACGAGGACTCCGGCTATGCCGGGCCCCGTCTCCTCGCCGTGGCCGACGGCATGGGCGGCCAGGCCGCCGGCGAGGTCGCGAGCTCCGAGGTGATCTCCTCGCTCGTGCAGCTCGACGACGACGTCCCGGGCTCCGACATCCTCACCTCGCTCGCCACTGCCGTGCAGCGCGCGAACGACCAGCTGCGCGTGATGGTCGAGGAGGACGCCCAGCTCGAGGGCATGGGCACCACCCTGACCGCGCTCCTGTGGACCGGCCAGCGCCTGGGCCTCGTCCATGTCGGCGACTCGCGCGCCTACCTGCTGCGCGACGGCGTCCTCACGCAGATCACCCAGGACCACACCTGGGTGCAGCGCCTCGTCGACGAGGGCCGCATCACCGAAGAGGAAGCCACCACCCACCCGCAGCGCTCGCTCCTCATGCGGGCGCTCGGCAGCGGTGACACCGTCGAGCCCGACCTCTCGATCCGCGAGGTCCGCACCGGCGACCGCTACCTGATCTGCTCCGACGGCCTGTCCGGCGTCGTCTCGCACCAGACCCTGGAAGAGACGCTCGCCGACTACCACGGCCCCCACGAGACCGTGCAGGCCCTGATCCAGCTCGCCCTGCGCGGCGGCGGACCGGACAACATCACCTGCATCGTCGCGGACGTCCTCGACACCGACAGCGGCGACACCCTCGCCGCCCAGCTGAACGACACCCCGGTCGTCGTCGGCGCGGTCGCCGAGAACCAGCACCAGCTCTTCGACGGCGGCAACGCCATGCAGACCCCGGCGGGCCGCGCCTCCGGCCTCGGCCGCCAGGTCCCCCCGCCGGCCGGTGCCTTCGGGCCCCCCGGCAGCGGCGAGGCGCCCGGCTACGGATACCCCGACCAGAGCCAGGGCGGCGGCGCGTACGGCAGCTTCGGCGAACCCGACCCGTACGACGACTCCCGCTACGACGACACGTACGACCACCCCCGCCGGCGCCGCAGCAAAGGGCGCAAGTGGACCACCCGCACCTTGATCCTGCTGATCGTCGCCGGTGTCGTCGGAGGCGGCCTCTACGCCGCACACCGCTGGACCCAGACGCAGTTCTACATCGGCGTCAAGGGCGAGCACGTCGCACTGTTCCGCGGCATCAGCCAGAACCTCGGCCCGCTGGAGCTCTCCAAGGTGGAGACCGACCGCACCGACATCGAACTGAAGTACCTGCCGCCCTTCAAGCGCAAGCTGGTCGAGGCCACCATCACCGAGACCAGCCTCGACGGCGCCCGCCAGAAGATCGACGAACTCGGCGCCCAGGTCACCGCCTGCAAGAAGGACGAGGAGCGCCGCGCCGCGGAAGCGCAGAACCCACCAGCACCCGGCCCCAGCCTGACTCCCACGGAGCAGTCGCTGGTCGGCCTCTGCGGCAAGCAGTAGTAGACACCCGCGGGCACAGGGGGCCTGCCACACCATGAGCGTTGTCACCAACACGACCACCATCGGCGCCATCGAGCTGCCGAGCCGGCGGAACACCGAGCTCCTGCTGCTCGTTTTCGCCGTGGTCATCCCGATCTTCGCCTACGCCAACGTGGGCCTGTCGATCCACGGCAAGCTGCCTCCCGGCATGGTCGCGTACGGGGGCGGCCTCGCCGTTCTCGCCGGCATCGCCCACCTCGTGGTGCGCCGCTACGCGAAGTACGCGGACCCGCTGCTGCTGCCGATCGCGACACTGCTCAACGGGCTCGGCTGCGTCCTGATCTGGCGGCTCGACCAGTCGGAGCGGCTGCAGAACCTGGCCAAGCGCAGCTTCGGCCACTTCTCCGAGTCGGCCCCCCGGCAGATGATGTACACGGCGCTCGCCATCGCCCTGTTCGCCGGCGTGCTGCTGCTGCTCAAGGACCACCGCACCCTGCAGCGGTTCACGTACATCTCCATGGCCGCGTCGCTGGTCCTGCTGATCCTGCCGGTCGTGCCGGGCCTCGGTGCCGACGTCTTCGGTGCGAAGATCTGGATCAGCGTCGGCGGCTTCTCCATCCAGCCCGGTGAGTTCGCGAAGATCGTCATCGCGATCTTCTTCGCCGGCTACCTGATGGTGAAGCGCGACGCGCTCGCCCTGGCCAGCCGCCGCTTCATGGGCCTCTACCTGCCGCGCGGCCGCGACCTCGGCCCCATCCTGATGATCTGGGCGATGAGCCTGCTCGTCCTCGTCTTCGAGAACGACCTCGGCACCTCGCTGCTCTTCTTCGGCATGTTCGTGATCATGCTGTACGTGGCCACCGAGCGCACCAGCTGGATCGTCATCGGCCTGGTCATGAGCGTGGCCGGCGCCGCCGTCGTCGGCGCGACCGCCAGCCACGTCAAGGCCCGTGTCACCGCCTGGCTCGACCCCTTCGCCTGCTACTCCAAGTCGGGTGCCTGCGAGCAGGTCGGCCAGTCGATCATGAGCTTCGGCTCCGGCGGGGTCCTCGGCACCGGCTGGGGCCAGGGCAACTCCGACCTCATCGGATTCGCCGCCAACTCGGACTTCATCTTCTCCACGGTCGGCGAGGAGCTCGGCCTCGCGGGCGTCATGGCCTTCCTCCTGCTCTACGGCCTGATCATCGAGCGCGGCGTGCGCACCGCGCTCGCCGCCCGCGACCCCTTCGGCAAGCTCTTCGCCATCGGCCTCTCCGGCGCCTTCGCCCTGCAGATCTTCGTGGTCGCCGGCGGCGTCATGGGCCTCATCCCCCTGACCGGCATGACCATGCCGTTCCTCGCGTCCGGCGGTTCGTCCGTCCTCGCGAACTGGGCCCTCATCGGGATCCTCATCCGGATCAGCGACACCGCACGCCGCCCCGCCCCGGCCCCGGCACCGTCCCCCGACTCCGAGATGACCCAGGTGGTCCGCCCGTCATGAACAAGCCCCTGCGCCGCATCTCGATCTTCTGCGGGCTGCTCGTCCTCGCGCTGCTGATCCGGACCAACTGGCTCCAGTACGTCCAGGCCGAGGAACTCAGCACCCGCAAGGAGAACCGCCGGGTCCAGATCGCCCAGTACGCCACCCAGCGCGGCAACATCATCGTCGCGGGCGGCCAGGCCATCACCGGCTCCGCCACCACGGACGGCAGCGACTACAAGTACAAGCGGACCTACTCCAACGGAGCGCTCTGGGCACCGGTGACCGGGTACGCCTCCCAGGCCTTCGGCTCCACGCAGCTCGAGTCCCTCGAGGACAAGATCCTCACCGGCAACGACGACCGGCTGTTCTTCGACCGCACCATCGGCATGTTCACCGGCGAGAAGAAGGCCGGCGGCAACGTCGTCACCACGCTGATGCCCGAGGCCCAGCAGGCCGCCTTCGAGAAGCTCGGCGACAAGACGGGGGCCGTCGCCGCGATCGACCCCCGCACCGGCGCCATCCTGGCCCTGGTCAGCACCCCCTCGTACGACCCGTCCAGCTTCGCCGGCAACTCCAAGGCCGACGAGAAGGCCTGGGTCGAGCTGAAGGACGGCCCGGAGAAGAAGCTCGTCAACCGCGCCCTGCGCGAGACCTACCCGCCCGGCTCGACCTTCAAGGTCGTCACCGCCGCGGCCGCGCTGGAGCACGGCGTCGTCACCGACATCAACGTGCCGACGGACACCCCCGAGCCGTTCCTGCTGCCGACGACCAAGACCCCGATGGTCAACCACGCCAAGGGCTGCGAGAAGGCGAGCCTCAACTTCGCGCTGCAGGTCTCCTGCAACTCCGTCTTCGCCAACGTCGCCGACAAGGTGACCAAGGACAAGATGCTGGAGACCGCGCAGAAGTTCGGCTTCAACAACGACAAGATCGACACCCCGGTCCGGGCGTTCGCCAGCGTCTACGACAAGAACATGGACCGGCCGAGCAACTCGCTCTCCGCGATCGGCCAGTACAACACCGCCGCCACGCCGCTGCAGATGGCGATGGTCGCCGCGGCCGTCGCCAACGACGGCAAGCTGATGAAGCCGTACATGGTCGACCAGCTGACCGCCCCGAACCTCGACGTCATCGAGAAGCACGAGCCGCAGGAGATGAGCCGCCCGCTCTCGCCCGCCAACGCGCAGAAGCTCCAGCAGATGATGGTCAACGTCGTCGAGAACGAGAACGGCACCGGCGGCAAGGCCAAGATCAAGGACGTCACCGTCGGCGGCAAGACGGGCACCGCCCAGCACGGCGAGAAGAACGCCAAGCGCCCCTACGCCTGGTTCATCTCCTACGCCAAGACCGACAAGGGCTCCCCGGTCGCCGTCGCCGTCGTCATCGAGGACAGCGACGCCGACCGCGAGGACATCAGCGGTGGCGGCCTCGCGGCTCCGGTCGCGAAGGCCGTCATGGAAGCCGTCCTGAAGAACCAGGGCTGACGGAGGAGCGCAACGGCCGAAGGGGCACAAAAGGCCGAACTGGAGTGATCCACATCACTGTTCCCGCCCGGATCCGAGCGTACGGTACCGGTCCGGTATCAGCCTGTGGTCACGAACCGATCACCGACGATCGGCCGGTAGCCTTTGCGCGAACAGCACACCGCCGGACCACACACGGGTGCGGTCGGGACTGACGGAGAGGGCTGCAACGTTATGGAAGAGCCGCGTCGCCTCGGCGGCCGGTACGAGCTGAGCCACGTGCTCGGCCGCGGTGGCATGGCCGAGGTCTACCTCGCCCACGACACCCGGCTCGGCCGTACCGTCGCCGTCAAGACCCTGCGCGCCGACCTCGCCCGCGACCCGTCCTTCCAGGCCCGGTTCCGGCGCGAGGCCCAGTCGGCCGCGTCGCTGAACCACCCGGCGATCGTCGCCGTCTACGACACCGGCGAGGACTACGTCGACAACATCTCCATCCCGTACATCGTGATGGAGTACGTCGACGGTTCCACCCTGCGCGAGCTCCTGCACTCCGGCCGCAAGCTGCTGCCCGAGCGCACCCTGGAAATGACCATCGGCATCCTCCAGGCCCTCGAGTACTCGCACCGCGCCGGCATCGTCCACCGCGACATCAAGCCCGCCAACGTCATGCTCACCCGCACCGGCCAGGTCAAGGTCATGGACTTCGGCATCGCCCGCGCCATGGGCGACTCCGGCATGACCATGACGCAGACCGCGGCCGTCATCGGCACCGCCCAGTACCTCTCCCCTGAGCAGGCCAAGGGCGAGCAGGTCGACGCACGCTCCGACCTCTACTCCGCGGGCTGCCTGCTGTACGAACTCCTCAGCGTCCGGCCGCCGTTCATCGGTGACTCCCCTGTCGCCGTCGCGTACCAGCACGTACGGGAAGAACCCCAGCCGCCGTCGAACTTCGACCCCGAGATCACGCCCGAGATGGACGCGATCGTGTTGAAGGCCCTCGTCAAGGACCCTGACTACCGCTACCAGTCCGCCGACGAGATGCGCGCCGACATCGAGGCCTGCCTCGAGGGCCAGCCCGTGGCCGCTGCCGCCGCCATGGGCGCCCCCGGCTACGGCTACCCCGACCAGGGCCACGGCTACGGACACCAGGGCTACGACCAGCCCACCACCGCCCTGCGCGCCGCCGACGCCGGCCAGACCTCCATGCTCCCGCCGATGGCGCCGGGCGACGGCGGATACGGCTACGGGGACCAGGGCCAGGGCGGCTACGACCAGGGCGGCCACGGCCGACGCCAGCAGAAGAAGAGCAAGGCCTCGACGATCCTGCTGGTCACGGCCGGCATCCTCGTCCTGGTCGGCGCCATCCTCATCGGCCGCTCCCTCTTCAGCGGCGGCGCCGACAACCGGCCCAGCGTGCCCAAGCTCATCGGCGCGACCCTCGAGCAGGCGCAGAAGACCGGCGACAACGTCGGCCTCAAGGTCGAGAAGGAAGCCGACGAGCCCTGCGACAACCAGCCCAAGGGCAACATCTGTTCGCAGAACCCGGCGCCCGACACCAAGGTCGACAAGGGCTCGACGGTCAAGGTCAAGGTCTCCTCGGGCGCGCCGGAGGTGGCCGTGCCCGACGTCCTCAACGTGAAGTTCGAGGACGCCGAGAAGGCGCTCAAGGACAAGGGCTTCGCGGTCGAGAAGAAGACCCAGGAGTCCGACCGGACCGTCGGCACCGTCCTGGACCAGACCCCGAAGAGCGGCGGCAAGGCCGCGAAGGGCTCGACCGTCACGCTGACCGTCGCCAAGGAGCAGTCGAAGTCCGAGATGCCGGACCTCCTCGGGAAGACCCGGGAGGCAGCGGTCAAGGCGCTGAACGACGCCAAGCTCAAGCTGGGCAGCGTGACGGAGGTCGACTCTCCCGGTGCCCCGCCGAAGACGATCGTCCAGCAGCAGTTCCAGCCGGGCGAGCAGCTCGCGGTGGGCACGACGGTCAACGTGCAGATCGCCAAGGCCGGCCAGACCACCCAGGTCCCGCAGCTGGCCGGCAAGACCGTCGCCCAGGCCAAGGCGGACCTCGCGAGCCGGGGCCTGAGCCTCCAGGTCATCGCGGGCGCGACGGACGACAAGGCGATCATCCTGCAGACGGATCCCCCGGCGGGTACCCCCGTCGAGGCGGGCAGGGTCATCAACGTCCAGACCATGCCCGGCCAGCAGAACGGCGGCAACGACGGCGGGACGCTCTTCGGCGGCCTGACGGGCGGTCGGCGCTAACCGGCGGCCGAACCGCACGGAGACACGGAAAAGCCCCTGTGGGCGGCCTCAGAGCCGCTCACAGGGGCTTTCCCGTGTCAGCGCAGCTCCGCCGGCAGCGTGCGCTTCGCGTCCACCTTCTCCGTGCGCACCAGCTCGCCCCACACGACGTACCGGAACTTCGAGGTGTACACCGGGGTGCAGGTCGTCAGGGTGATGAAGCGCCCCGGGGCCGTGCGCCCCGACTCCTTCGGGACCGCCGAGATCACGTCCACGTCGTACTTCGACGTCTGGCGCAGCTCCGCGAAGACCTTGTACACGTACCAGGTGTCCCGCGTCTCGAAGACGACCGCGTCGCCGTTCTTCACCTTGTCGATGTTGTGGAACTTCGCCCCGTGCCCGTCCCGGTGCGCCGCCAGCGAGAAGTTCCCCGACGGCTCCCACGGCAGGGCCGCCTTGACCGGGTCGGTGTAGTACCCGGCCACGCCGTCGTTGAGGACGTCCGGCGCCGTGCCCCGCTTGACCAGGACCTCGCCGTTCTTCATCGCCGGCACGTGCAGGAAGCCGATGCCGTCCTGGGTGTCCAGTGCCCCCGGCGCCGCGGGCGCGTTCGCCCCCGGGGCGCTCTGCCACTGCCGGCGGACGTCGTCGCCGCGCGCCGAGGCCTGCCGGTCCGCGAGGACGTTGGTCCACCACAGCGAGTACGCGACGAACAGGCCCAGCACCAGGCCCACGGTGATCAGGAACTCGCCCAGCAGGCTCAGGAACCCGGCGAGCACGCTGCGGCTCTGGTGGGGCGGCGGTGCGGCACGTGACACTGCTTGTTCGTCCTTACGGGCTGGTCAGCGCGGGCGGAGCACCCTGGCTGCGGGGGCGTTCACCGGTCATCCTGCCCCATACGATCATCCGGTAGGTGCTCGTGAACTCCGGGGTACAGGTCGTCAGCGTGATGTACCGGCCCGGAGAGGTGAAACCCGAACCCTCCGGCACCGGTTTGATCACCGACACGTTCGTCGGCGGAGTCTGCGCCAGCGACGAGGTGATCTCGTACGTGTAGTACGCGTCCCGCGTCTCGACCACGACCGGGTCGCCCGGCACCAGCCGGTTGATGAAGCGGAACGGTTCGCCATGGGTGTTGCGGTGGCCCGCCAGCGCGAAATTCCCCTGCGCGTCAGCCGGCATCGCGGTCTTCAGCGCGCCGTCCCCGTAGTGCCCGACCATCCCCTTGTCGAGCACCTTCGGCTTGCTGATCCCCTCCGCCACCGGCACCTTCACGTCCAGCTTCGGGATGTACAGGATCGCGAACCCCTGCCCCGGCTCGAACGCCGAGACGGCCGGCGCAGCGGCCCCGCCCGGGTCCTGCTCCCAGGTCTGCCGCAGCGAGCCCGCGGCCCCGTTCGCCGTCCGCTGCGCCAGTACGTTCGTGTACCAGAGCTGGTAGGCGACGAACAGCAGCATCACCACGCCCAGCGTGATGAACAGCTCCCCGGCGAGCCGGCTCGCGACGACCACCGGGCCGCCCGACACGGGCCGCCTGCGCCGCCGCCCGCCGCCCCGCCTCCGCGAGCGCTTCGCGGCCTCCTGAGCTGCCCTGCGCCGCGCGGCCCGGCCCTGCGTGGGCGCGGACGGCGCGACCGCGGTCACGCGACGGCCTTGCCCACCACCGGGGCCAGCCCCACCGAGCGCTCGACGGCCCCCGCGTCCCCGCAGCGGACCAGCCAGTTCGCGAGCATCCGGTGGCCCCATTCGGTCAGCACCGACTCGGGGTGGAACTGCACGCCCTCGACGTCGTGCTCCCGGTGCCGCAGCCCCATGATGATCCCGTCCTCGGTGCGCGCGGTGACCTCCAGCACGTCCGGCAGGGTCGCCGGCTCGGCCGCGAGCGAGTGGTAGCGGGTCGCGGTGAACGGCGACGGCAGCCCCGCGAAGACGCCGAGGCCCCCGTGCACCACCGGCGAGGTCTTCCCGTGCAGCAGCTCGGGCGCCCGGTCCACGACGCCGCCGTACGCGACGGCCATGGACTGCATGCCCAGGCACACGCCGAAGACCGGGACCCCGGTGTCGGCGCAGTGGCGGACCATGTCGATGCAGACGCCCGCCTGCTCGGGCGTTCCCGGCCCGGGCGACAGCAGCACGCCGTCGAAGCCGTCCTGCGCGTGGGCGAGCTCGACCTCGTCGTTGCGCAGCACCTCGCACTCGGCGCCGAGCTGGTACAGGTACTGGACCAGGTTGAAGACAAAGCTGTCGTAGTTGTCGACAACCAGAATGCGCGCGCTCACGGAGTGGCTCCCGATCCCTCGTCCACCGTTACGTCGTTGAACGGCAGGAGCGGCTCGGCCCACGGGAAGACGTACTGGAACAGCACGAAGACCACCGCGAAGACCAGTACGAGGGAGATCAGCGCGCGGATCCACGCGTTGCCCGGCAGATGCCGCCAGATCCAGCCGTACATGCCGTCTGTTTCCTTATCCGTCCACGAACTACCCACCGCACCGCGGGGGCGGTACGCGAACAGACTAAAGGCAGCGGCCCGGCCCGGTGGGTCAGCTCGGCAAACCCTCCGGGCGGCCCTGGGCGGCCGTACGGGTCCCGGTCAGCTCCGCCCACACGACCAGCCGGTGGCTGTGGCCCCATTCCGGATCGCAGGTCGTCAGCGTCAGGTACCGCCCGGGGCCCGTGAACGGCGACCTGCGCGGCACCGGGTCGACCACCCCGATGTCGGTGGGCAGCGTGCGCAGCGGCTCGCTGCGGACCGTGTACGTGTACCAGGCCGTCGCGTCCTTGAGGATCACGGCGTCGCCGGGCCGCAGCTCGGGGAAGTCCTTGAAGGGGTCGCCGTAGGTCCGCCGGTGGCCCGCCACGGAGAAGTTCCCGGTGCCGCCGAGGCGGGCCGTGCCCGCGTAGTGGCCGAGGCCCTTCTTCAGCAGTTCCGTCCCGGTGCCCTCGAGGACCGGCTTGTTCCAGTCCGGGCCGAAGCGCGGGATGTACATCTCGGCGAAGGGCTGGCCGGGGGCGTAACCGGGCTGGTCCTGCGCCGGCTGCGAGGGTGCGGGCTGCGGGGCGGCCGGACTCGCGGCAGGGCTTGCAAGAGGGCTCGCAGCCGGGGCGGCCGCGGGCGCGGCGGCCGAGGCCCAGCGGTCGCGCATCCGGGCCATCTCCCCGTCCATGGCCCGGTCGGCCTTGACCCCGGTCCACAGCAGGACGTACGAGACGAAGAGCACGATCAGCGTGCCCGCCGTCAGGCACACCTCGCTGAAGGTCCGCACCACCAGGCGCAGTACGACGTCACGGCGTACTGGTCGCGGAAGAGGCATCCAGCGGCTTCGCATAGTGGAGGTCCACTGTGCCGGAGTACCCGGGAAGTGTCAGCTCCTTGTGCTCGTCCACTTTCCAGCCGAGCCCGTACGCCGTCACGTACAGCTGGTAGTTCTGCAGGGCCTGGGAGGACGCGAGCGCCTTGCGCAGCGCGGCCGGGTCGCCGACCGCCGTCACCTTGTACGGGGGCGAGTAGACCCGGCCCTGGAGGATCAGCGTGTTGCCCACGCAGCGCACCGCGCTGGTGGAGATCAGCCGCTGGTCCATGACCTGGATGCCCTGGGCGCCGCCCTGCCACAGGGCGTTCACCACGGCCTGGAGGTCCTGCTGGTGGATCACCAGGTCGTTGGGCTGGGGCTCGGGCACGTTGGGGATGCGGGCCGTGGCGTTCGGCGGGGCGTCGTTCAGGGTGACCGTGAGGCCCTTGCCGGACAGCGGCTCGGTGCCGGAGGCGACGCGCAGGGCGGCCAGTTTGGCGTCCTCGGCCTTGGTGCTGCCGTCGTCACGATCGGCGAGGGCGTCCACCCGGCTGCGGACGGCCGCGGTGCTCTGCTCGAGCAGCGCATTGTTCTGGCTGCGCTCGTGGATGAGGTCCGAGAGCTTCAGGAGCGATGCGTCCGTCCGGATGTTCGTACCCTTGGACGTGTTGAAACTGGTGACGAAGATGAGGCCGGCCAGGGCGAAAACGGCGGCCGTCAGCAGCCGGACCGGTCTGGCCCGGCGACGGGGACCCGCGGAGGAGTCGTCGGAATTGCTCAACGTACCCTTCTCCTTCAACGCCACAGGTCCACTACGCTAACGGACGCCCGGGGCAGGCAAGGTCCCCAGCGCATCGACAGGAGAGCCCCTCGTGCCGAAGTCACGTATCCGCAAGAAGGACGACTACACGCCGCCGCCGGCGAAGCAGGCGCAGACCATCAGGCTGACCAACCGCAGCTGGGTCGCCCCGGTCATGCTGGCGTTCTTCCTGATCGGTCTCGCGTGGATCGTCGTCTTCTACGTGACCGAGACCCAGCTGCCGGTCGAGGCACTGGGCAACTGGAACATCGTGGTCGGTTTCGGCTTCATCGCGGCGGGGTTCGGCGTCTCCACCCAGTGGAAGTAGCCGGCCCCGGTCCGAGCGCCGGCAAGCACAGGCGCACCGGCTCCGACAAGCTCTCCCCATGAGTTATCCACAGTGTCATCCACACCTGAGGAAAAGACAGAAGATCTGTGGATAACCCTGTGGAGTGTTGACGCCGGTGTGATCAGGTGAGTTCGGCCGTACGGATCAGGACCACCGCCGCTGCCAGCAGGAATGCCGCCGCGCAGGTCCCCCACTGGACGAACGTGCGCGTCCTGCCGGCGGCCGGTCCCACCATGCCCAGACCGACCAGCAGCCCGGTCACCAGGCCGCCGATGTGGGCCTGCCAGGACACGGACAGGCTGCCTCCGAACGGCACGAAGGTCAGCACCAGCATGAGCACGACCATGGTGATCACCGGCCGCATCTCGTAGCGCAGCCGGCGCACCAGGACGACGGTCGCGCCGAGCAGGCCGAAGATGGCGCCGGAGGCGCCGAGGGTCGGTGTGTTCGGGGCGGTCAGCAGATAGACGAGGGCACTTCCGCCGAGGCCCGACAGCACGAACACGGCGAGGTAGCGGACCCGGCCCAGAGCCGCTTCGAGCGGCCCGCCGATCACCCAAAGGGCCAGCATGTTGCCCCCGATGTGCCACCACTCCACATGCAGGAACACCGAGCTCAGCAGCCGGTAGAACTGGCCGGTGGAAACCCCTTCCACGGGGCCGCCGAAGTACTCGACGTACCGCCCGAGCAGCTCCAGCCGGACGACGAGCGCCGGCGCGAGCTGCCCCACCAGGAACAGGGCGAGGTTGATCCCGATGAGGACCTTGGTGACGAGGTGGGGATCGGCTGCCACCACCCCGCCCGCCACGGTGCGCGGCGCATTCGCCGCCGGGCCGTGGCCGGTGCCCGAGCCGTCACGGACGCAGTCGGGGCACTGGAAGCCGACCGAGGCGCTGATCATGCACTCGGGGCAGATCGGCCGCTCGCAGCGCGTGCAGCGGATCCCCGTGTCGCGGTCCGGGTGGCGGTAGCAGCCCGGCAGACGGTCGGTGTCCATCGGTCCCCTCGATCAGCGGCGGGGCAGGGGGTGCACCCCGCCGGTCCGGTACACATCCAGGACGGACGGGCGGGGCGGAAAGGTTCCCGGGGCGACGGCGGGCTCAGCGCTTCTCGACGACGACGGACTGGATGATCACGTCGTCGAGGGGCCGCTCGGTGCGCGGGTTCGTCCGCAGGCCTGCGATGTCGTCCACGATCTTCTGGCTGGCCTTGTCGGTGACCTCGCCGAAGATGGTGTGCTTGCGGGTCAGCCAGGCGGTGGGCGCGACGGTGATGAAGAACTGGGACCCGTTGGTGCCCGGGCCGGCGTTGGCCATGGCGAGCAGGTACGGCTTGGTGAAGGCCAGGTCGGGGTGGAACTCGTCGGCGAACTGGTAGCCGGGGCCGCCGGTGCCGTTGCCGAGCGGGTCGCCGCCCTGGATCATGAAGCCGCTGATGACGCGGTGGAAGACGGTGCCGTCGTACAGCGGATCGGTGGTCTTCTGGCCGTCGGTGGGACGGGTCCATTCGCGGGCGCCCGTTGCCAGCTCCACGAAGTTCTTGACCGTCTTCGGGGCGAAGTTCGCCAGCAGCTCGATCTCGATGTCGCCGTGGTTGGTCTTCAGGGTGGCGTAGAGCTTCTCGGCCACGGATCTGCCTTCCATAGTCATCACTGTCGGTTGCAGATCCTCCCACGGAGGGCTGCACGGCACAGAAATCCTCCACCCGTATGCCCTGTCACGCATGCCGCCCGGCGGTATGGCAGGCATGATCCGACAAAGGGTGGAAAGGTGAACTGTGTCCGCCACCGAGGAGGAGGATCCCGTGACCCGCAAGGACAGCGTGCACCTGGCCGCCGAAAGCGCCAGGGACACGGTCAAGCACGCCGCCGAAGCGGTGGCGCCGTACGCAGCGACCGCCAGGGAAGCCGCGGTGCACTATGCGACCGAGGCGAACGAGCGGCTGGCGCCGAAGGTGTCGTACGCGACCGCCGAGGCGGCGCGGCAGGCCCGGACGGCGTACGACTGCCATCTCCACCCGCGGATGAAGGCGGCGCGGGCGCACGTGCCGCCCAACGTCGACCGGGCGGCGACGATGGCGGTCCACCACACGCGCCGGGCGGCGCGCCAGGCGGCCGACTACACCCAGCCGCGGCTCGAGAGCGCGCTGGCGGCGGCCCAGCCGGTGGCCGAGGAAGCCGCGTCGCGGTCGACGGCGGCCCTGGCGGCGCTGCGCGGCCAGGTGTCGGCCAAGGAAGTGCAGAAGCTGGTCAGGCGCAACGAGCGGCGGGCCTGCACCGGCCGGGCGGTCAAGTGGGTGGCGGTGGTCGGCGTCGTGGCGGTCGGCGCGTACATGGCGTGGCGCTGGTGGGACCAGCAGTCGAACCCGGACTGGCTCGTCGAGCCGCCCGCGGCCACGGAGCTGCGGGACCAGGCCAGCTTCGACGACGAGCTGGCGGCGAAGGAGCGCGAAAACGGGTCGGGCCCGGCGGACGAGAACCCGATGTAGCGGGCGGGCAGCCGACCCGACGCGGACGGCAGGCGGGAGGGCCCGGATCCGGTGGATCCGGGCCCTCCCGCCGTTCCCGCCCTCGCGCCCGGCTAGCGGGGGAGGGTGAGCACCTGCCCCGGGCGGAGCAGTTCGGGGTTGGAGCCGATGACGCCCCTGTTCATGGCGTAGAGCTCGCGCCAGCGCGCTTCGTTGCCCAGCTCCCGGCGGGCGATCGAGGAGAGCGAGTCGCCGGCCCGCACGGTGTACACGAGCTGCGCGCCGGTCGGCGCCGGCCCCGGGGCCGGCGCCGCCGGAACCGCCTTGTGCGCGGCGGACGCCGGGGTCGGCGTGTAGGGCGAGTGGGGCGCCGTGGTGGGCTTCGGCGGAGCCGGTGCGGCCTTCGGCGGAGCCGCGGCGGCCATCCGCTCGGCGGCGGCCTTGGTGGCCGAGACGGCGTCGCTGTACTTCGACGCGTAGTCGGCGGACGAGGCCGCCGCTGCCTTCTCGGCGGCCTCGTGTTTCTTCTTGTCGGACTTCAGGAAGTCGAAGAGTCCCATGTCTGTACGCCTCCGGCGGTGGTGTCGCCCCCTGGCTCGGTGCCTTCCCCCACTGTCGGACAGGAGCGGCCGCCCGGCCCTGTGACGGCGCCAACCGGGGGACCCCGGACCCGCTCGCCGGGCGGCCCGGGCTGCCGCCGGGCTGTTACTGTCCCCGGATGCCCGAGCTCATCCTCCCCTCCCCCCGGCTGCACGCCTCCTGGCTCGCCGCCCGCGGGGAATGGGGTCCCGACGCCCACATGGACGGTGCCGGTCTCGGCTCCGACGACGACGTCGACAGCGCCGAGGGCTTCGCCGCCTGGACCGAGCGGCTGCACCGGTACGGGGACCGCACCCTCCCGGTCGAGCAGGGCCGCGTCCACGCCACGTACTGGTGGATCGCCGAGGACGACACCTATCTGGGCGCCATCGACCTGCGCCACTACCTGAACGGGTTCCTCCTCGACGCCGGCGGCCACATCGGCTACGGCGTGCGGCCCTCCGCCCGCGGCCGCGGCCTGGCCGGCTGGGCCCTGCGCGAGGTCCTGCACGAGGCCCGGATCATGGGCATGGACCGGGTCCTGCTGACGTGCGACCCGGACAACGCGGGATCCGTGCGCACGATCGAACGCGGCGGCGGCGTCCTCGAGGACGTCCGCGAGACGCTCATAGGCCCCAAGCGCCGCTACTGGATCGACCTCTAGCGGCGGCCGCACGCAGTCCCCGCCCCGTGCACGAAGAGGCCCCCTGACCGGCGTTTCCGCTGGCCAGGGGGCCTCTGATGCTGTGGAGCTTAGGAGATTCGAACTCCTGACATCTGCCTTGCAAAGGCAGCGCTCTACCAACTGAGCTAAAGCCCCGAAACGGTGGACGCGACCGTCTCCCGCGAAGAAGTGGCCGTTCCGCAGAACAGAGTACCGGGTGTACCCCCGCATCTCGCAAAATGATAGGGACTCCCGCCGTGCGACCACTCTCCGTAAGATGCTCGCGAGGTTCGCACCAGCGAAGTAGGGGAGTAGTAAGAGTGGACGCTGTACAGCAAGAGGCCACGGCCAGAGCCCGGGAACTGCAGCGCAGTTGGTACGGGGAGCCGCTCGGTGCCCTCTTCCGCCGGCTCATAGATGACCTCGGCCTGAACCAGGCCCGCCTCGCTGCCGTCCTCGGACTGTCCGCGCCCATGCTCTCCCAGCTGATGAGCGGCCAGCGGGCCAAGATCGGGAACCCGGCCGTGGTCCAGCGCGTCCAGGCGCTCCAGGACCTCGCCGGCCAGGTGGCGGACGGAAGCGTCAGCGCGGCCGAGGCCACCGACCGGATGGACGAGATCAAGAAGACCCAGGGGGGCTCCGTCCTCAGCAACAGCGGCCAGACCACGACCAGTTCCGGCGCGCCCACCGTCAAGCGCGTCGTCCGGGAGATCCAGTCGCTGCTGCGCTCCGTCTCCGCGGCCGGCGACATCATCGACGCCGCCGACTCCCTCGTCCCCAGCCATCCGGAACTGGCAGAGTTCCTCCGGGTCTACGGCGCGGGCCGCACCGCCGACGCGGTCGCCCACTACGAGTCGCACCAGAACTGACACGACGGACGGGTACGGGGGACGGGCGCAGCGATGGGTGAGATCTTCGCCGGCCGGTACGAGCTGATCGACCCGATCGGCCGTGGCGGCGTGGGCGCCGTATGGCGGGCCTGGGACCACCGGCGCCGCCGGTACGTCGCCGCCAAGGTCCTCCAGCAGAGCGACGCCCACACCCTGCTGCGCTTCGTACGCGAGCAGGCGCTGCGCATCGACCATCCGCACGTGCTGGCCCCGGCCAGCTGGGCGGCGGACGACGACAAGGTCCTGTTCACGATGGACCTCGTCGCCGGGGGTTCCCTCGGCCACGTGATCGGGGACTACGGACCGCTGCCGCCCCGCTTCGTGTGCACGCTGCTCGACCAGCTCCTGTCGGGGCTGGCCGCGGTGCACGCGGAGGGTGTCGTCCACCGCGACATCAAACCGGCGAACATCCTGATGGAGGCCACGGGCACCGGACGGCCGCACCTGCGGCTTTCCGATTTCGGCATCTCGATGCGCAAGGGCGAGCCCCGGCTCACCGAGACCAACTACGTGGTGGGCACGCCCGGTTATTTCGCCCCCGAGCAACTGCTCGGATCCGAACCCGACTTCCCCGCGGACCTCTTCGCCGTCGGGCTGGTCGCCCTGTACCTCCTCCAGGGCCGCAAGCCCGATTCCCAGGCCCTGGTGGAACACTTCCTCGCCCACGGCACCCCCGGCGCCCCCGAGGGCGTCCCCGCGCCGCTCTGGGACGTCGTCGCGAACCTCCTGCAGCCGGACCCCCAGAGCCGGTTCCGGACCGCCACGGGGGTCCGCAAGGCCCTTGCCGGGGCCGTGGAGCTGCTCCCGCCGCCCGCGCCGGACGAGGACCCGGTGGAGGTGTTCGACCAACTCGGCCCGCTCCCCGCCGGTTTCGGCCCCCAGGGGCCCCAGAGCACGGCTGCGGTGACCCCCGAGGCGCCCACGGCCGCCGCTGTGCCGGTGCAGCCGTCCGGTACCCCGCCGGCGACGACGACCGCGGCGGTGGCCGCCGAGCCCGCCCGTACCGATCCCCGCGGCACGGTCGCGACGGCCCAGGCCTCCCCGTACGCGGCCTCGCCCGCCTCCCCGTACGCGGCCTCGCCCGCCTCCCCGTACGCGGCCTCGCCCGCCTCCCCGTACGCGGCCCCCGCCGACGGGACCGGCAGCTTCCACCTGGCTCCGCCGGCGCCGCCGGCCGTCCCGCAGTCGGCCGCCCCTGCCGCGCCTCCCGCACGGGCCGGCGGCATCGCCCCGCCCCCACCGAAGGCCACCGTCGGGATCCTGGTCGCCGCGCTGCTCTGCTTCGCCGTGGGCATCTGGGCACTGACCGGGGTCTGAAGCCCCCGGCGGGCTATGCGCTCCGGCCCCGCCGGGCCAGCAGGATCCATCCGCCGAGCACCAGCAGCAGCGCCGTCCCGGTGCCGAAGCCCGCGCCGGCCACCACCCGCATCACCGAGCGGTCGCCGGCCGCGGCCGAGGCCTCGGGGGCGGTGAGCCCGTCCTTGGCCGCGGCCCGTTCGTCGGCGCCCACCCCGAACCCGGCGGCGGTCAGGCTCTCCTTGTACGCGGGCCCCTTGGCCGGGCTGCCGATGACGTCCATCCGCAGGGTCAGCGGCACGGGGCTCGCGTCCTCGGTGAACTCGGCGACCTTCCCGCCCAGGGTCACGGCGATGTAGTACCAGCCGGCCACCCGGGCCCCGGCCACCTCGTCGGTGCCCGAGAAGCGGTTCTCGTACGCCACCGGGGCCGTCTTCGGCAGGGTGACGCCCGCCTGCTTGCCGCTGTAGGAGATGTCCTTGTCCGCGACCAGGCTCCGGTACGGGCTGTAGAGCGCGACGGTGAGCCCGTTGGAGGCCGACCCGTACGACTTGGTCATCCTGGCGTCGGCGAGCTCGGCGCTGAGCCCCAACTGCTGCCCCCAGTCCAGCGGTACCCGGTAGAAGCGGGTCTGTCCGGGCCGCAGGTCGTCGCGCCAGACCCCGCTGTCCAGGGCGCGGGCGTCGTTGAAGCCGGTGCCGCCGCTCCGCGCCACCGGCTCGCTGCCGGGCAGCGTCGGCGAGGCCGAGGGCCAGACGCTGGGCGCGGTGGTGGGGGCGCTGCCCGTGGCGAGGCCGGGCTCGCGCCGGAGCAGGAGTTCCACCGGCCACGCGCTCTGGTCGGAGTCCTTGGCCGCGGTGCGGGTGATCTTGGCAAAGTAGACCCCGGCGCCCTGGCATTCGGCGTCCTCCTCGAGCCGCCGTACGGCGACCGCGCCGAGCGGGACGGGGTCGTAGCCGAAGCCGGCCTTGCCGGGGTTGCCCGGGCAGCGCGCGCCCTCCTTGGTCATGAGGGCGACCTCGAGGCCGTCGCCGTATCCGACCTTGGCCCCGCGCGGGGGCTGGAGCACCGCGGAGAAGTACACGCTGGAGGCGTCGTCGAGGTTGAGCCGGTAGACGCGCTCGCCCGGGGCCACGGTGTCCGTGTAGGCCTGCCCGGCCGCCACGAGCGGGGCGTCCGCGCTGCTGGCCTTGCCCTCGATCTTCTTGGCGCCCGGGGCGCCCTGGTACGCCGGCAGCGGCTGCGGGGGCGCCGTGGCGGCCTGCACCGCCCCCGGCAGGCCCACGGACAGCCCCAGGGCCGCCGCCCCCACCAGCACCGTCTTCCCTACCCCAGCCATCACGCCCACCCCGGTTTTGCTAGCGCAAGCCAAATCTTTGCATAACGCAACTTTTCGTCACAGAACAGCACAAAGCCCCGGCCGCAGCGGCAGCCGGGGCTTCATGAGATCAGCTTTCGGTCTCACACACCGGAACCGGAAGGCACGGAGTCGGTTGCCTCCGTCCACAGGTCCTGCTCGGCGCGGTCCGCCTGGATCTGGCGGTACACGAGGAGCCCGCCGATGGCGGCCAGTGCGACCAGGAGCAGCTTCTTCACCGCGCGACCTCGTCTTTCGTTGACGTTGGGGACTTCTGACGGCCAACAATACACACGCACCGATACCGTTCGGTGACCTGGGAAGGCCTCAACCGGTCCTACGACGAAGACCCCCAGGCCATGGGCCTGGGGGTCTTCGACACTGTGGGGCTAACAGGATTTGAACCTGTGGCCTCATCCTTATCAGGGATGCGCTCTAACCAACTGAGCTATAGCCCCATCCGCGCTGCGCGCTGACTCCTGAAGATTAGCGCACAGACACGGTCACGCCAAAATCCGTTCCGCGGGGCAGTCCCCGCAGGTCATCCGGCGGTCATTCGTCCTCGGCGAGCGTGAGCTCCACACCGCCGACGAAGCCCGCCGACAGGTTGTAGATGAACGCGCCCAGCGTCGCCAGCGCCGTCGCCAGCACCACGTCGATCACCGCGATGACCGACGTGAAGATCAGAACGCGCGGCAGCGACAGGAACGACTGGAGGTCGAAGCCGTTGCTCTCGTTCGATCCGGTCGCCTCGCTGATGGTGCCGCCGACGGTCGAGAAGACGCCCATGGCGTCCATGACCATCCACAGCACCACCGACGCCACGATCGTGCAGACTCCCAGCGCGATCGACAGCAGGAAGCTGACCTTCATGACCGACCACGGGTCGGCCTTGGCCACCCTCAGCCGCGCCTTGCGCGTCCTGGGCGTCGTACGGGCCCCCGTACGCGGCTTGCGCTGCGCACCGGCGTCCCCGGCGCCCCGCGGCGCGCCCGGGCCCGGGGGCGCCGCGTAGGCCTGCGGCGGGTGGTACGGCTGCTCCGGCTGCTGGCCGGCCGCGGCCTTCTCCTGCTCCGGCTTGCGGGTGTCCGTCACGGTTCTCCCCCTGCCCTCGGCGGCCGCGCCCCCACCGGGGGAGTCCGCGGCGGGGCCACGGGCACCGTCGTCCCCAGTCTTGGCCGGTCCGGCGCCCGTGGCTCCACTCACGACTTACTCCTCGTGCTCCCCGGCCGAGGGCTGCGTGCCCTCGGCGGCCTCGGCGGCCGGTCCTTCGGCCGCCTCGGTCTCCTCGACCTCGTCAGCATCCTGACCGGCCTCGGCGTTACGAGCGATACCGACCACGGCATCGCGCTTGCCCAGGTTGATCAGCTGGACGCCCATGGTGTCACGGCCGGTCTCCCTGACTTCGTTGACTCGCGTACGAATCACACCACCGCTGAGCGTGATGGCGAGAATCTCGTCCGATTCGTCCACCACCAGCGCCCCGACGAGCGACCCGCGGTCCTCCACGATCTTCGCGGCCTTGATACCCAGACCACCACGACCCTGGACGCGGTACTCGTCGACCGGCGTCCGCTTGGCGTAGCCGCCGTCGGTCGCGGTGAAGACGAACGTACCCGGCCGGACAACGCTCATGGAGAGCAGTTCGTCACCCTCGCGGAAACTCATGCCCTTCACGCCCGACGTCGCACGGCCCATCGGGCGCAGCGCGTCGTCCGTCGCCGTGAAGCGGATCGACTGCGCCTTCTTGCTGATCAGCAGCAGGTCGTCCTCGGCCGACACCAGCTCGGCGCCGATCAGCTCGTCGTCGCTGCCGTCCTCGGTCTCCCGGAGGTTGATGGCGATGACACCACCCGAGCGCGGAGAGTCGTAGTCCTTGAGCGCCGTCTTCTTCACCAGGCCGCCCTTGGTGGCCAGGATCAGGTACGGGGCGGCCTCGTAGTCGCGGATCGCGAGGATCTGGGCGATCTTCTCGTCCGGCTGGAAGGCCAGCAGGTTCGCCACGTGCTGCCCGCGGGCGTCGCGGCCGGCGTCCGGCAGCTCGTACGCCTTGGAGCGGTAGACCCGGCCCTTGTTCGTGAAGAACAGCAGCCAGTGGTGCGTGGTGGAGACGAAGAAGTGGTCGACCAGGTCGTCCTGCTTCAGCTTCGTGCCGCGCACGCCCTTGCCGCCGCGCTTCTGCGAGCGGTAGTCCTCGGTCTTGGTGCGCTTGACGTAGCCGCCGTGCGTGATCGTGACGACGATGTCCTCTTCGGCGATCAGGTCCTCGATGGACATGTCCCCGTCGAAGGGCACCAGCTTGGAGCGCCGGTCGTCGCCGTACTTCTCGACGATCGCCCCCAGCTCCTCGCTGACGATCGAGCGCTGCTTCTCCGGCGAGGCCAGGATCGCGTTGTACTCGTTGATCTTCGCCTGGAGCTCGTCGTGCTCGGCGACGATCTTCTGCCGCTCCAGGGCCGCCAGGCGCCGCAGCTGCATCTCGAGGATCGCGTTGGCCTGGATCTCGTCGATCTCCAGCAGGCCCATCAGGCCCTCGCGCGCGATCTCGACGGTGTTGCTGCGCCGGATGAGGGCGATGACCTCGTCGATCGCGTCCAGCGCCTTGAGGAGGCCGCGCAGGATGTGCGCCCGCTCCTCCGCCTTGCGCAGACGGAACTTCGTCCGCCGGACGATGACCTCGATCTGGTGCGTGACCCAGTGGCGGATGAACGCGTCGATCGACAGCGTGCGCGGCACGCCGTCCACCAGCGCCAGCATGTTCGCGCCGAAGTTCGTCTGGAGGTCGGTGTGCTTGTACAGGTTGTTCAGCACGACCTTCGCGACCGCGTCGCGCTTGAGCACGATCACCAGGCGCTGACCCGTCCGCGACGAGGTCTCGTCGCGCACGTCGGCGATGCCGCCGATCTTGCCGTCCTTGACCAGGTCGGCGATCTTCTGCGCCAGGTTGTCCGGGTTGGTCTGGTACGGAAGCTCCGTGACCACCAGGCACTGGCGGTTCTGGATCTCCTCGACCTCGACCACCGCGCGCATCGTGATCGAGCCGCGCCCGGTCCGGTACGCCTCCTCGATGCCCTTGCGGCCCACGACCAGGGCGCCCGACGGGAAGTCCGGGCCCTTGATCCGCTCCAGGAGCGCGTCGAGCAGCTCCTCGTGCGAGGCGTCCGGGTGCTCCAGCGCCCACTGGGCGCCGGCCGCGACCTCGCGCAGGTTGTGCGGCGGGATGTTGGTGGCCATACCGACCGCGATACCGGCGCTGCCGTTGACCAGCAGGTTCGGGAAGCGCGCCGGCAGGACCGTCGGCTCCTGGTTGCGGCCGTCGTAGTTGTCCGTGAAGTCGACGGTCTCCTCGTCGATGTCCCGGAGCATCTCCATGGCCAGCGGCATCAGCTTGCACTCGGTGTAGCGCATCGCGGCCGCCGGGTCGTTGCCCGGGGAGCCGAAGTTGCCGTTGCTGTCCACCAGCGGCATGCGCATCGACCACGGCTGGGCCAGGCGGACCAGGGCGTCGTAGATCGAGGAGTCACCGTGCGGGTGGTACGTACCCATGACGTCACCGACGACGCGGGCGCACTTGTAGAAGCCCTTCTCGGGCCGGTAGCCGCCGTCGTACATCGCGTACAGCACACGCCGGTGGACCGGCTTGAGGCCGTCCCGTACGTCGGGCAGCGCGCGGGACACGATGACGGACATCGCGTAGTCGAGGTAGGAGCGCTGCATCTCCGTCTCGAGCCCGACGGGCTCGATGCGCAGCACGGGCTGCTCCTCCGCGGGGTTCTCGGCGGTGGGGGTGGTTTCGTCGGCCATTGCTGGTCAGAAGTCCTTTCAGGCGGCGGTCAGCGGAGGCCGACTCAGATGTCGAGGAACCGAACGTCCTTGGCGTTGCGCTGGATGAAGGAGCGCCGTGCCTCGACGTCCTCGCCCATCAGCACCGAGAACAGGTCGTCGGCCTGGGCCGCGTCGTCCAGGGTGACCTGGCCGAGCACGCGGTGGTCGACGTCCATGGTGGTGACGCGCAGCTCCTCGGCGTTCATCTCGCCCAGACCCTTGAAGCGCTGGATCGAGTCTTCCTTGATCCGCTTGCCGTTCTGCTTGCCGAGCTCCACCAGCGCGTCGCGCTCGCGGTCCGAGTACGCGTACTCGAAGTCGTCCCGGCCCCACTTGATCTTGTACAGCGGCGGGCGCGACAGGTACACGTGACCGGCCTCGACCAGCGGCCGCATGAAGCGGAACAGGAAGGTCAGCAGCAGGGTGTTGATGTGCTGGCCGTCGACGTCGGCGTCCGCCATCAGGATGATCTTGTGATAGCGGAGCTTCTCGATGTCGAAGTCCTCGTGCACACCGGTACCGAACGCGCTGATCAGCGCCTGGACTTCGGTGTTCTGGAGGATCTTGTCGATACGGGCCTTCTCGACGTTCAGGATCTTGCCGCGGATCGGCAGGATGGCCTGGTACATCGGGTTGCGGCCGGACTTCGCGGAGCCGCCGGCCGAGTCACCCTCGACGATGAAGATCTCGCACTTGGTCGGGTCGTTCGACTGGCAGTCGGACAGCTTGCCCGGCAGCGAGGCGCTCTCCAGCAGACCCTTGCGGCGCGTCAGGTCACGGGCCTTGCGGGCCGCGACGCGCGCCGTGGCCGCCTGGATCGACTTGCGGACGATGTCCGCGGCCTCGACCGGGTTGCGGTCGAACCAGTCGTTGAGGTGCTCGTGGACGACCTTCTGCACGAAGGTCTTGGCCTCCGTGTTGCCCAGCTTGGTCTTCGTCTGGCCCTCGAACTGCGGCTCGCCCAGCTTGACCGAGATGATCGCCGTCAGACCCTCGCGGATGTCCTCGCCGGCGAGGTTGTCGTCCTTCTCGCGGAGCAGCTTCTTGTCGCGCGCGTAACGGTTCACCAGACCCGTCAGCGCCGCACGGAAGCCCTCCTCGTGCGTACCGCCCTCGTGGGTGTGGATCGTGTTCGCGAAGGAGTACACGCCCTCGGTGTACTGCGAGTTCCACTGCATCGCGATCTCGACCGAGAGCATGCGCTCCTTGTCCTCGGCCTCGACGTCGATGACGGTCGGGTGGATGAGCTCGCCCTTGCGCGAGTTCAGGTACTTCACGAAGTCGACGATGCCGCCCTCGTAGTAGTACTTGACCGTGCGCGCGCTGGGCTCTGCCGTGTCCGCGTCGGGGTCGTCCGCACCGACGGTGGCCTTCGCCGACTCGCGCTCGTCGGTCAGCGACAGGGTCAGGCCCTTGTTCAGGAAGGCCATCTCCTGGAAGCGCCGCGACAGCGTCTCGAAGGAGTATTCGGTCGTCTCGAAGATGTCGCCGTCGGCCCAGAACGTCACCGACGTACCGTGCTCGTCGGTCTCCTCGTTCTTGGCCAGCGGGGCCGTCGGCACGCCCAGCTTGTAGTCCTGGGTCCAGCGGTGGCCGTCCGTCTTGACCTCGACCGAGACCTTGGTCGACAGGGCGTTCACGACGGAGACGCCGACGCCGTGCAGACCGCCGGAGACGGCGTAGCCGCCACCGCCGAACTTGCCGCCCGCGTGCAGGACCGTCAGGACGACCTCGACGGCGGGCTTTCCTTCGGACGGCACGATGCCGACCGGGATGCCTCGACCGTTGTCGATGACCCGCACACCGCCGTCGGCGAGGATCGTGACGTCGATGGTGTCCGCATGCCCGGCCAGGGCCTCGTCGACCGAGTTGTCCACCACCTCGTACACGAGGTGGTGCAGCCCGCGCTCACCGGTCGAGCCGATGTACATGCCTGGCCGCTTGCGGACCGCGTCCAGGCCCTCGAGGACCTGGATCGCGCTGGCGTCGTACGAGGCGGTTACCTCGCCGTTCTCGCCGGCTGTGGACTGGTTGTCGTTGGGGTTGCCGGAATCGGCCACGAAGCGCCCTTTCTGGCACAGCACAGGCCGAACTCCGGGCCAGCAGGCATGCAAGCAGGAGCGGCTGCGTCGATCTGCGTTGTCAGCGTGTATCAGCTAGATCCCGCAAGCGGGCGGGATTCGCTTCAGTCTACCGGTACCACGGACATGAATGGGGGTTTGCCGGTACCTGAGTCCGCATGTGCCGCCCTGAACCTCCTCTCTCCGACTCCCCATATCCGGGAAGGGGCTCAAAGAGGCTCACACGGGCATCCAGCGCTTCGGCCTGTCAACCTCCCGCTACCGTGAGGGACGCCACCCGCAGCCCGGGCTCAGCCGTACGTGTCCCCCGGGCCCGTACTGCCCGGCGCGCGCAGCGGTCCGTACCGCTTCGGGCGTCCGCCCGGGCCCTGGACCTTGATCATCCGGACGGTTCCCTGCCCCAGGTCCGCGTTGAGCCGCGCCACCAGCTGCGGAGCCAGCAGCTTGAGCTGGGCCGCCCATGCCGAGGAATCACACCGCACGACCAGTTCACGGTCCTCGTACCGCTCCGGTTCACAGTGCGCCGCGATCTCCGGCCCGACGATCTCCGGCCAGCGCTCCATCACGCCCGCGACCGCCATCGGCATCTCCCAGCCGTGCTCCGTGCGCAGCCGGTCCAGCGCCGCCATCAGCGGCATCGGGTCGCGGCCGTCCGCGCGGGCACCCGAGCGCAGTCCCGGCTGCCGGCTCCCCTTCTTCCCGCCGGCCGCATTGCCCCGGGCCCGCGCCTGCTCACGGGCGGCCGCCAGCGCCTGCCGCGCGAGGTCCACGCCCGAGGGCTCCGGGACCTTGCGGGGTTCCTTCTTCTCGTCGCTCACAGCCGGGTCACCTCACCGCCGGACACCCCGAACCGGGTTCCCGCCAGGACACCCGGAACGTCGTCGTCCACCGCCGCCGTCACCAGCACCTGCTCGCCCGGAGCCACCAGCTCGGCCAGCCGCTCCCGGCGGCGTGCGTCCAGCTCCGCGAAGACGTCGTCCAGGATCAGCACCGGCTCGGCGCCCTCCGAGCGCAGCAGCTCGTACGAGGCCAGCCGCAGCGCCAGCGCGTACGACCAGGACTCGCCGTGGCTCGCGTATCCCTTGGCCGGGAGGTCGCCGAGGCGCAGCAGCACGTCGTCGCGGTGCGGGCCGACCAGGGTCACGCCGCGCTCGATCTCCTGCTTGCGCACCTCGGCCAGGGCCGCCAGCAGCACCTCGTACAGCGCTTCGCGCGTGCGCGCCGTACCGCCGTCGACCGCCTCGGCGGTGTCGGCGGTCTCGCCGCCCGCCGAGGACTTGTACGCGAGGCCCAGCGGGCCGCCGCCGGGCGCGAGCTGCTCGTACGCCTTGTCCGCCAGCGGCAGCAGCGTCACGATCAGGTCGAGGCGCTGCGCCAGCAGCTCCGCGCCCGCGCGCGCGAGGTGCTGGTCCCACACGTCGAGGGTGGACAGGTCCATGGAGCGGCCGCCGTGCCGGCGGGCCATCGCCGCCGACTTCAACAGGGTGTTCCGCTGCTTGAGCACCCGCTCGTAGTCCGACCGGACTGCCGCCATCCGCGGCGAGCGGGCCGTGACGAGCTCGTCGAGGAACCGCCGGCGCTCCCCGGGGTCCCCCTTCACCAGGGCCAGGTCCTCCGGCGCGAACAGCACCGTCCGTACGATCCCCAGCACATCCCGGGGCCTGACCTGCGAGGACCGGTTGATGCGGGCGCGGTTGGCCCGCCCCGGGTTCAGTTCCAGCTCCACCAGCTGCTGGCGCTCGCCGTGGGTGACGGCCGCGCGGATGATCGCGCGGTCCGCGCCCATCCGTACCAGCGGCGCGTCCGACGAGACGCGGTGGCTGCCCAGGGTCGCCAGGTAGCCGATGGCCTCGACCAGGTTCGTCTTGCCCTGGCCGTTGGGGCCGACGAAGGCGGTGACGCCCGGGTCGAGGGGAACCTCGGCCCGGGCGTACGAGCGGAAGTCGGCCAGTGAGAGATGCGAAACATGCATGCGACGCCGACCTCCCCCGGCTTCCTGCTGCTCTGCTCTGTGCTGCTGTGGTGCCGTGCCTCTTCGGCGGTCGGCTATGCCTTCTCGACCGCGTGGCCGCCGAACTGGTTGCGCAGCGCGGCGATCATCTTCATCTGCGGAGAGTCGTCCTGGCGGGACGCGAACCGCGCGAAGAGCGAGGCGGTGATCGCGGGCAGCGGCACGGCGTTGTCGATCGCCGCCTCGACCGTCCACCGGCCCTCGCCCGAGTCCTGCGCGAAGCCGCGCAGCTGCTCGAGGTGCTCGTCCTCGTCCAGCGCGTTCACGGCGAGGTCGAGCAGCCAGGAACGGATGACCGTTCCTTCCTGCCAGGACCGGAAGACCTCGCGGACGTCGGTGACCGAGTCCACCTTCTCGAGCAGCTCCCAGCCCTCGGCGTAAGCCTGCATCATGGCGTACTCGATGCCGTTGTGGACCATCTTCGCGAAGTGGCCCGCGCCGACCTTGCCGGCGTGCACGGCGCCGAACTCGCCCTCGGGCTTGAGGGCGTCGAAGATCGGCTGGACCCGTGCCACATGGTCCTTCGCGCCGCCGTACATGAGCGCGTAGCCGTTCTCGAGGCCCCACACGCCGCCGGAGACACCGCAGTCGACGAAGCCGATGCCCTTGGCCGCCAGCTGCTCGGCGTGCTTCTCGTCGTCGGTCCAGCGGGAGTTGCCGCCGTCGACCACGATGTCGCCGATCGAGAGCAGCTCCGCGAGCTCGTCGACGGTGGACTGCGTCGCCGCACCCGCCGGGACCATCACCCACACGACGCGGGGGGCCTGCAGGTTGTCCACAAGTTCCCGCAGGCTGTGGACATCGGCGAGGTCCGGGTTGCGGTCGTATCCGATGACGGTGTGGCCTGCGCGGCGGATGCGCTCGCGCATGTTGCCGCCCATCTTGCCGAGACCGACGAGACCAAGCTCCATCAGGTGGTTCCTTAAGCGTTGTGGCCGTCTGTGCCGGGTTCCCCGGAATCCCCTGGGGTACCCAGGCTCCGAGCCTACGCCGGGCGGTGCCGCGCGGCGCCACGGGCGCTCCTGGGCGGCCGTACGGGAGCCCGTACGCGGCACTGGACGGCGTTTGCGGGGTGCGTGCGTGTGGGGCGAACGCCGTCGGGCCCGGCCCCGCAGCCTGCGAGACCGGGCCCGACGAAGGCGTGCGTCAGCCGGACAGGCGCACCGGCATGATCAGGTACTTGTACGCCTCGTCGGCCTCGGCGTCGACCGCCGGGCGGCCGCTCAGCAGCGCCGGCTTCGTGGACGTGGTGAAGCTCAGCTGCGCGGCCGGGGAGTCGATCGCGCTCAGGCCGTCCAGCAGGAAGGTCGGGTTGAAGGCGATCGAGATGTCGTCGCCCTCGAGCTTGGCGTCCACACGTTCCACAGCCTGTGCATCGTCGGAGGAGCCCGCCTCCAGGATCAGCACGCCCTGCTCGAAGCTGAGGCGGACCGGGGTGTTGCGCTCGGCGACCAGGGCCACGCGCTTGACGGCCTCGACGAACGGGGCGGTCTCGATCACGGCGATGGAGTTGAACTCCGTCGGGAACAGCGTGCGGTACTTCGGCAGGTCGCCTTCGAGGAGGCGGGTGGTGGTGCGGCGGCCGGCGCCCTCGAAGCCGATGAGGCCCTCGCCCGCGCCGGAGCCCGAGAGCGCCAGGGTGACGGTGTCACCGCTGGTCAGGGACTTGGCGGTGTCCAGGAGCGTCTTGGCGGGCACCAGGGCCACGGCCGACGCGTCCGGGTTCTCCGGCTTCCACAGGAACTCGCGGACCGCGAAGCGGTAGCGGTCGGTGGAGGCCAGGGTGACGCGGTCGCCCTCGATCTCGATGCGGACACCGGTCAGCACGGGCAGCGTGTCGTCGCGGCCGGCGGCGATGGCGACCTGGGCGGCGGCGGAGGCGAAGACCTCACCGGGCACGGTGCCGGTCGCGGTCGGCATCTGCGGCAGCGCCGGGTACTCCTCCACAGGCAGGGTGTGGAGTGTGAATCGCGAGGAGCCGCAGACCACGGTCGCCCGTACACCGTCTGTGGAAATCTCCACCGGGCGGTTGGGGAGGGCGCGGCAGATGTCGGCGAGCAGCCGGCCGGAGACGAGGACGGTGCCGTCCTCCTCGACGTCCGCCTCGACCGAGACGCGGGCCGAGACCTCGTAGTCGAAGCCGGAGAGGGACAGGGTGCCCTCCTCGGCCTTCAGCAGCAGGCCCGCGAGAACGGGCACCGGCGGCCGGGCCGGGAGGCTACGGGCAGCCCAAGCCACCGCCTCCGCGAGTACGTCGCGCTCCACCCGGATCTTCACCGGAACCGCCTCCTGCTGTTGCTCGCTCGTCTGCCGGCCTTCGTCGTCGGCTCGATGCCCTCGATCCTCGATGCCCTCGATGGCTCGGAGCCTCGTTGCCGGGGACCAGTCTGACGTACGGCGCCGACAGTCGGTGCTGCCGGAGGTCAAGTCGGGAGCGAGGTGTCGGGGAGGCGTGCCCACCGAGTTGTGCACAGGACCCGCTTGAAAACCGAAACCGGCCTAACTCTCTATGGGGGTAGTAGTAGGGCCTGTGGAAACGGTGGATAAGCCCGTTCTCGCAGGTCAACCCGCGTTTTTTATCCACCGGGCCTGTGGGTGACACCGGTGGACAACACGGTGTCTCTGTGGAGAACGAAAAGTTCTGCACAGGCCGTCCCCAGGCGACCCCGACTACTCCACAGGTGTGTCCCCAGCTTTCCCCCGGTACTCCACAGCCCAAACGTCGACTTCTGTGTGACGGCTTTCACTCGGGTCGGTGACGGGAGGTGCAATGTTGCCGAACAGTGGACAACGGTGTGGGTAACTCGTCGGATCCTGTGCACAGGATCCGGCAACCTGTGGGTCGGCGGTGGACAGAGGCGTGGATGAGCCTGTGGATGAAACTTCTGTCCACAGCCTGTGGATGACGCTTGCGCACAATTCCACAGGGGGCTGACCAGGGTTGATGGGGCCTCATACTGCACCCCTGTGGACAGATTGTGGGCGACGGGAGCCGTCCCCACCCTGTGGACGGAGGAAAGTCCGGGAATCTGTGGATGAGTTGCTCCACAGGGGGCGTATTCGAACAGACCGCAGGCGCGCGGACGAAGAAGGGCGCCCCCGAAGTACCCCGGGAGCGCCCTCTGGATGTGTTTGAAGAGGCTCGGCTCGGCCGCCCTCAGCCGTTCTTGATGCGGTTGGTGAGCTCGGTGACCTGGTTGTAGATGGAGCGCCGCTCCGCCATCAGCGCGCGGATCTTGCGGTCCGCGTGCATGACGGTGGTGTGGTCGCGGCCGCCGAACTGCGCCCCGATCTTGGGCAGGGACAGGTCCGTGAGCTCCCGGCACAGGTACATGGCGATCTGCCGGGCGGTGACCAGGACGCGGCTGCGCGAGGAGCCGCACAGGTCGTCCACGGTGAGGCCGAAGTAGTCGGCGGTGGCCGCCATGATGTCCGACGCGGTGATCTCGGGCGCGGAGTCCTCGCCGCCGGGGATCAGGTTCTTGAGGACGTCCTCGGTCAGGCCCAGGTCGACCGGCTGCCGGTTCAGGCTCGCGAAGGCCGTGACCCGGATCAGCGCCCCCTCCAGCTCGCGGATGTTGCGCGAGATGCGGGAGGCGATGAACTCCAGTACCTCCGGCGGGGCGTTGAGCTGCTCCTGGACGGCCTTCTTGCGCAGGATCGCGATACGGGTCTCCAGCTCGGGCGGCTGGACGTCGGTGATCAGGCCCCACTCGAAGCGGTTGCGGAGCCGGTCCTCGAGGGTGACGAGCTGCTTGGGCGGCCGGTCGGAGGACAGCACGATCTGCTTGTTGGCGTTGTGGAGCGTGTTGAAGGTGTGGAAGAACTCCTCCTGCGTCGACTCCTTGCTCGCGAGGAACTGGATGTCGTCGACGAGCAGGATGTCCATCTCGCGGTAGCGCTTGCGGAACGCGTCGCCCTTGCCGTCGCGGATCGAGTTGATGAACTCGTTGGTGAACTCCTCGGAGCTCACGTACCGCACCCGGGTGCCGGGGTAGAGACTCCGCGCGTAGTGCCCGATGGCGTGCAGCAGATGCGTTTTGCCAAGACCCGATTCCCCGTAGATGAAGAGGGGGTTGTACGCCTTGGCGGGCGCTTCGGCGACGGCCACCGCGGCGGCGTGCGCGAAGCGGTTGGAGGCGCCGATGACGAAGGTGTCGAACAGGTACTTGGGGTTCAGCCGGGCGGTCGGCTCGAGCGGGCCCGAGGTGGAGCCGCCGGACGGGGCCGGGGGCGGCGCGGGCCGGCCGGGCGCCGGGCGCGGGGCCGGCTGCTCGTACTGCTGCTGTTCGTACTGATGGGACTGCTGCTGGCGGGGCTCGTACTGCTGCTGCTCGTACTGCTGCTGTTCGTAGCCGCCCTGTTCGTAGCCGCCCGGCTCGGACTGCTGGAGGTAGCCCGGCTGCGGGGAGGCGTACGGGTCGCGCTCGGGGAAGCCGCCGAGGCGCGGCTGCTGCCAGCCGTAGTCGTCCTGCTGGCCGCCGCGGGGCCAGGAGCCGGGCTCGGGGCGCGACTGCTGGTAGTCCGGGTAGGCGGGGCGGGCGGTCGGGAGCTGGTCGTCGGCCGGGCCACCGGGGCGCTGGCCGCCGTACGGCTCGTACGACTCGGGGCGCTGCTGCGCGGGGGCGGCCAGGGGCGCGGGCTCGCCGGCGGAGTCGTCCACGGTGATGGCGATGCGGATCGGGCGGCCGCACTCACGGCTGAGCGCATCGCTGATCAGCGGGGCGAGCCGGCCCTCCAGGACGCGCTTGCCGTACTCGTTGGGGACGGCGAGGAGCGCGGTGTCGGCGACGAGAGCCAGGGGCTGACAGCGTTCGACCCACTGCTTGTCCTTGGGTTCGATCGCCTGCTGTCCCTCCCCGAGGAGCTTTTCGAGCACCCTTGGCCACACTGCGGCAAGATCGGCAGGTACGTCAGCCACAGAGCACGCTCTCTCACAGGGGTCCCACGAATGTGTGGTTCTTTGGGACGGTCGGGACAAAAAATCCGGGATCAGACAACGGTAGTCAGGCCGACGGGTACGGTTCAAGTCGTTGTCCACAGCCTGTGCACAGTGTGGGGGCACGTAGCCTCGGTTTGACCGGATGGCGTAGCCGCGCGTACCGTAACGAGGTCGAGTTGTCGATGGCTGCTGCCGCCTGCCTACCGATGGGCGAAGGTCACCTTTTGTGATCGTTTAGCGGTGCCACTCGGGCGAACACGCGAGTTTCCTCGTGGGCGCACGGTGACAGCCAGGCGATGTCCCGCCACAACGATTTATTCTCTGGAGCCCCCGAGTGAGCAAGCGCACCTTCCAGCCGAACAACCGCCGTCGTGCCAAGACCCACGGCTTCCGCCTGCGGATGCGTACCCGTGCCGGTCGCGCGATCCTGGCGAACCGCCGTAGCAAGGGCCGCGCCGCCCTCTCCGCGTAACAACGCGCAGGTCGTGACGTCGTGCTGTCTCCCGAGAATCGGCTGAGGCGGCGCGAGGACTTCGCGAGCGCGGTACGTCGAGGCCGGCGGGCTGGTCGCCCGCTCCTCGTCGTCCACCTACGTACAAGCGGTGCAACGGACCCGCACGAGCCGGGGGAGATCGATCCCTCGACGCGTGCGGGTTTCGTCGTCAGCAAGGCCGTGGGTGGCGCCGTCGTCCGTAACCGGGTGAAGCGCCGTTTGCGCCATCTCGTCCGCGAGCGGCTGTCCCAGCTGCCCGCCGGTAGCCTGGTGGTGGTACGGGCATTGCCCGGCGCGGGTGATGCCGGTGTCGACGAACTGGCCCGGGACCTGGATGCCGCCCTGTCGCGGCTCCTGGGAGGCGTGGCTCGATGAAGTACCCGCTGCTCGCATTGATCAAGCTGTACCAGTGGACGATCAGTCCGCTGCTCGGGCCGGTGTGCCGTTACTACCCCTCGTGCTCGCACTACGGGTTCACGGCCATCGACCGGCATGGTGCGGTGAAGGGGACGGTTCTGACCGGCTGGCGGATCCTGCGGTGCAATCCGTGGTCCGCTGGTGGAGTCGATCATGTCCCACCCCGTAAACGCCCGCGTTGGCACGAGCAGCTGCGCAGTGCGTTGCGTAGATCTCGCAATGCTCAAGGAGCCTGATTAGTGGACACGATTGCCAGTCTGTTCAGCTTTATCACCACACCCGTCTCGTGGGTCATCGTCCAGTTCCACAGCCTGTACGGCGCCCTCTTCGGCCCGGACAGCGGCTGGGCCTGGGGCTTGTCCATCGTGTCCCTGGTGGTCTTGATCCGTATCTGCCTGATCCCGCTCTTCGTGAAGCAGATCAAGGCGACGCGCGGTATGCAGGCGCTCCAGCCGAAGATGAAGGCGATCCAGGAGCGCTACAAGAACGACAAGCAGCGCCAGTCCGAAGAGATGATGAAGCTGTACAAGGAGACGGGTACCAACCCGCTCTCCTCGTGCCTCCCCATCCTGGCGCAGTCCCCGTTCTTCTTCGCGCTCTACCACGTGCTCGCGAGCATCGCCAACGGCAAGACCATCGGCGTGATCAACGAGTCGCTGCTGGAGAGTGCCCGGCAGGCACACATCTTCGGTGCCCCGCTGGCGGCCAAGTTCACGGACAGCGAGGAGAAGGTCGCCGCGCTCGGCGCCTCCCTGACCGACGTCCGGATCGTGACCGCGGTCATGATCGTCCTGATGTCGCTGTCGCAGTTCTACACCCAGCGTCAGCTGATGCAGAAGAACGTCGACCTCTCGGTCAAGACGCCGTTCATGCAGCAGCAGAAGATGCTGATGTACATCTTCCCGCTGATCTTCGCGTTCATGGGCATCAACTTCCCCGTGGGTGTCCTCGTCTACTGGCTGACCACGAACGTGTGGACCATGGGCCAGCAGATGTACGTGATCAACCAGAACCCGACGCCGGGCAGCAAGGCGCAGGACCAGTACCTGACCCGTCTGCTGAAGCACGTCACCACGCACGGCGACGTCAAGGGCCGGAGCAAGAAGAAGATCGTCGCGGCGATCGTGGCCAAGGGGCCGGACCGCAACGACAACGAGCGCAAGTTCATCACGGCTCTCACGAAGCAGGGTCTGGCTGCCCAGGCGGACGGGTCTGTGATCAAGAGCGTCGAGGCCACGGCCGACTCGGACGCGGCGAGCGGTGGTGCCGCCAAGCGGCAACAGCCGAAGCGGCAGTCGAAGTCACAGCGTCAGACGCCCCCCAAGCCCTCTTCCAAGAAGTAAGAAGGAGTCCCTCCCGTGACGGAAGGCACCACCACCGCCGCCGCTGAGAGTGGCGACACCCTGACCCGCCTCGAGCAGGAGGGCGAGATCGCGGCCGACTACCTCGAGGGTCTGCTGGACATCGCCGACCTGGACGGGGACATCGACATGGACGTCGAGGCCGACCGGGCCGCGGTGTCGATCGTCAGTGACTCGGCCAGCCGTGACCTGCAGAAGCTCGTGGGCCGCGACGGTGAGGTCCTGGAGGCTCTGCAGGAGCTCACGCGCCTCGCCGTGCACCGGGAGACCGGAGACCGCAGCCGGCTGATGCTGGACATCGCCGGGTTCCGTGCGAAGAAGCGCGAGGAGCTGGCGGCACTGGGCGCCCAGGCGGCCGCGGACGTGAAGGCGTCCGGTGAACCGCTGAAGCTGGCGCCGATGACGCCCTTCGAGCGGAAGGTCGTCCACGACGCCGTGGCGGCTGCCGGTCTGAAGAGCGAGTCGGAGGGCGAGGAGCCGCAGCGCTTCGTCGTCGTGCTCCCGGCCTGATCGCAACCCTGACTGTTCGGCCCCGTCTGTGTCGCAGACGGGGCCGAAGTTTGTCAGCCTGGCAGTGCCCATCCGGGCGGGTACCAGTTTCAAGCAGTGCGTTTTCAACGATCCATGCGGTACGGAAGGACGGTCCCCGTGACGGAGGCAGCAGCGGAGCTTCCCCCGGCGCCCGAAGAGGCGCGCGCGGTGTTCGGTGAGTTTTTCCCGGAAGCTGTGCGGTATGCGGAGCTGCTGGCGGACGCGGGGGTCAAGCGCGGCCTGATCGGCCCGCGTGAGGTGCCACGGCTGTGGGAGCGGCACCTGCTGAACTGCGCGGTGCTCTCGGAGGTGGTGCCCGAGGGCGTCACCGTGTGCGATGTCGGCTCGGGTGCCGGCCTGCCCGGTATCCCGTTGGCTCTGGTGCGGCGCGATCTGAAGATCACGCTGCTGGAGCCGCTGCTGCGGCGTACGACCTTCCTGCAGGAGGCCGTGGAGCTGCTGGGCCTGGACCATGTCACGGTGGTGCGTGGCAGGGCCGAGGAGGTCCTCGGCAAGGTGCAGCCGGTGCATGTGGTGACGGCGCGCGCCGTGGCTCCGCTGGACCGGCTTGCGGGCTGGGGCGTGCCCCTGCTGCGCCCGTACGGGGAGATGCTGGCCCTGAAGGGCGACACCGCCGAGGAGGAGCTGGTGGCGGCGAAGGTCGCGCTGGCGAAGCTGGGTGTGGTGAAGACCTCGGTGCTGCACGTGGGCGAGGGTGTGGTGGATCCCATGTCGACGGTGGTCCGGGTCGAGGTCGGAGAAAGCCCCGGTGGGGTGAGGTTCGCGGCCAAGCGGGCTAAGGCCGCTCGCACCAGCCGGACCCGTCGGCGTCGCTGATTTCGGGTGTGTTGAGCCCTATAGGTATGCATTTCGGAGTGTCGTAGCGGCCTGATGACTCCGTCCGGGCATCGTGTTTCACGTGAAACGTCGCTCTCTGCTGCACGGAATCATCAGCCGCGGCCGTGCGGCTGCGTCCCCCCGCCAACGCAAGAACGAAGGGGGGACGGAGTTGTCCACATCGGTGGATTCATCCACAGGAGTACGGGCCCCGCTGGTTCGCGACCCCGATGCCATGGCAGGCTCTGTTCATCGCGAGCCTGATGTCGAGGAGAGTGACACCGTGCGGTCCGACGCCAACCTCGCGGGGCCGATGGCCGATCCGGTCCCCGGTCCCCGCTCTGAATCGGCGCGCGAGGATGTTTCACGTGAAACATCCTCGCCCCTTGTAGACAACGACACACCCATCGGCCGTGCCGCCCAGCTGGCGGTCGAGGCGTTGGGGCGCGCCGGCGAAGGGCTGCCCCGCCCGGAGCAGACGCGGGTCATCGTGGTCGCCAACCAGAAGGGCGGCGTGGGCAAGACCACGACGACCGTGAACCTGGCGGCCTCGCTGGCTCTGCACGGAGCGCGGGTCCTGGTGGTCGACCTCGACCCCCAGGGCAACGCCTCCACGGCGCTCGGTATCGACCACCACGCGGATGTGCCCTCGATCTACGACGTACTCGTGGACAGCCGGCCGCTGCTGGAGGTCGTCCAGCCGGTGGTGGACGTGGAGGGGCTCTTCTGCGCTCCGGCCACGATCGACCTGGCGGGTGCGGAGATCGAGCTGGTGTCGCTGGTGGCCCGGGAGAGCCGGCTGCAGCGGGCCATCCAGGCGTACGAGCAGCCGCTCGACTACATCCTGATCGACTGCCCGCCCTCGCTGGGGCTGCTGACGGTGAACGCGCTGGTGGCCGGCGCCGAGGTGCTGATCCCGATCCAGTGCGAGTACTACGCGCTGGAGGGGTTGGGTCAGCTGCTGCGGAATGTCGACCTGGTGCGGGCCCACCTGAACCCCACGCTGCATGTCTCGACGATCCTGCTGACGATGTACGACGGCAGGACCCGGCTGGCTTCGCAGGTGGCGGAGGAGGTGCGCACCCACTTCGGCAAGGAGGTGCTGCGCACGAGCATCCCGCGGTCGGTGCGTATTTCCGAGGCGCCGAGCTACGGCCAGACCGTGCTCACCTACGATCCGGGTTCCAGCGGTTCTCTCTCCTACCTGGAAGCGGCGCGTGAGATCGCGCTGCGGGGGGCCGGAATTTCGTACGACGCCCAGCACGCCCATCTGGGCGCGGGCATGAACAGCACGCAGAGTGTGGCGGAGGGGATCCAGTGAGTGAGCGACGTAGAGGTCTGGGACGGGGGCTCGGTGCGCTGATCCCCGCAGCTCCGCAGGAGAAGACGCCGCCGGTGACCGGTGCCGGGTCGACGTCCCCGTCGGCGGTGCCGGTCATGACATCGGAGCGCGGAATCGCGGCGGCGAAGCTGGCTTCGCTGGCGCAGGCGGATGTTTCACGTGAAACATCGACGGTTGCGGTCGCAGTGGCGGATGAGCCGGCGGCATGGGAGCCGGAGGCCAATGTGGTCGCCGGGGCGACGTTCGCCGAGCTTCCGATGGATGCGATCACGCCGAACCCGCGGCAGCCCCGTGAGGTCTTCGACGAGGACGCGCTGGCGGAGCTCGTGACCTCCATCCAGGAGGTGGGTCTGCTGCAGCCGGTGGTGGTGCGGCAGTCGGCTCCGGGCCGCTACGAGCTCATCATGGGCGAGCGCCGTTGGCGGGCGTGCCGGGAGGCCGGGCTGGAGCGCATTCCGGCGATCATCCGCGCGACGGACGACGAGAAGCTGCTGCTGGACGCACTGCTCGAGAACCTGCACCGGGCGCAGCTGAACCCGCTGGAGGAGGCGGCTGCGTACGACCAGCTGCTCCAGGACTTCAACTGCACGCATGACCAGCTGGCGGACCGGATCGGGCGCTCGCGCCCGCAGGTGTCGAACACGCTGCGTCTGCTGAAGCTGTCGCCGCCGGTGCAGCGCCGCGTGGCCGCGGGTGTGCTCTCCGCGGGACATGCGCGGGCACTGCTGTCGGTGGAGGAGTCCGAGGTCCAGGACCGTCTGGCACACCGCATCGTGGCCGAGGGCCTGTCGGTGCGCGCGGTCGAGGAGATCGTGTCGCTGATGGGCTCGGAGCCCTCCGGAGCCGTGAAGCCGAAGGGTCCGCGGGCGGGAGCCCGGGTGGCTCCGGCGCTCAGCGAGCTGGCGACGCGGCTGTCGGACCGGTTCGAGACCCGCGTGAAGGTGGATCTGGGCCAGAAGAAGGGGAAGATCACCGTCGAGTTCGCCTCGATGGAGGATCTGGAGCGGATTCTGGGGACGCTGGCACCGGGCGAGGGCCGGGTCCTGGAGCAGGGTCTGTCCGGGGAGTGAGTCCCCGGCCGCCGAGGGGCGGGCCGTGCCGGTGCGAACCGGCGCGGTCCGCCCCTTTGCCTTGTAGCGGTTTCTCCTGATTCGGGCAGTGGATACGATGCGCTCATGGGGCGTCGGTTGGTACCACTCACGCTGGACAACCTTCAGGACCTGCCCAGGCGTTGCCGGTCCTGTGTGTTCTGGGAGTTGGATCCGGTCAGCGGTGAGGCCGCCGTGAAGGCGGGTACACCGGCGCTGGAGAAGGAGGCGTGGATCTCCGCCGTCCTTCTGGATTGGGGTTCGTGCGGCCGCGTGGTCTACGTGGACGATGTCCCGGTGGGATTCGTGCTGTACGCGCCGCCTGCGTATGTACCGCGGGCCGCGTCCTTTCCGACGAGTCCGGTGTCGCCGGATGCGGTGCAGCTGATCACGGCGTGGATCATGCCGGGCTATCAGGGGCAGGGCCTGGGACGGGTGATGGTCCAGACAGTGGCCAAGGACCTGCTGCGGCGCGGGTTCAAGGCGATCGAGGCGTTCGGAGACGCGCGGTGGGAGGGCCCGGCGTGCCTGCTGCCTGCGGACCACTTGCTGGCCGTGGGCTTCAAGACGGTACGGCCGCATCCCGTGCATCCGCGGCTGAGGCTGGAGATGCGCTCGACGCTCTCGTGGAAGGAAGACGTGGAACTCGCGCTGGACCGGCTGCTCGGTGCGGCGCGGAAGGAGCCCGCGCTGCGTCCGCTGTGACGGCCGGACGGCCTGTGATGTGCGAACGGGGCCGCCCCTTGCGGGGGCGGCCCCGTTTCACGTGGAACTCACCCGGCTGCCGCCGGGCGGAGCCCCGGCCGTCAGACGGCCTTGGCCTCGATGAACTCCCCGAGGTCGCGCAGGATGGCGGCCTTCGGCTTGGCACCGACGATGGTCTTGGCGACCTCGCCGCCCTTGTAGACGTTCAGCGTCGGGATGGACATGACGCCGTACTTGGCGGCGGTGGCCGGGTTCTCGTCGATGTTGAGCTTGACGATCTCGATCTGGTCGCCGTACTCGGCGGCGATGGCCTCGAGGGACGGCGCGATCTGGCGGCACGGGCCGCACCAGGCGGCCCAGAAGTCCACGAGGACGGGCTTGTCGCTGCCGAGGACCTCGGTGTCGAAGTCAGCGTCGGTCACGTTCTTGAGGGTGCCGGCCACAGCGGCCTCCTATTTCTTCCTGCGGGGTGTGGGGTGGGGGGTGTGCGTGGGGGTCAGACCGTCGCGTGGGCCTTCTCGGCGTCCGCGAGGGCAGCGAGGAAGCGCTCGGCGTCGAGGGCCGCGGAGCAGCCGGTGCCCGCGGCGGTGATGGCCTGGCGGTACGTGTGGTCCACGACGTCGCCGGCGCCGAACACGCCGGTGAGGTTGGTGCGCGTCGAGGGGGCGTCGACCTTGAGGTAGCCCTCCTCGTCGAGCTCGAGCTGGTCCTTGAACAGCTCGGTCCGCGGGTCGTGGCCGACGGCGATGAAGAGGCCCGTCACCGGGAGCTCGGAGGTCTCACCGGTCTTGGTGTTGCGCAGGGTGAGGCCGGAGAGCTTCTGCTCGCCGTGGATCACGGCGACCTCGCTGTCCCAGGCGAACTTGATCTTCGGGTCGGCGAACGCGCGGTCCTGCATGGCCTTCGAGGCACGCAGGCTGTCGCGGCGGTGCACGATGGTGACGGACTTGGCGAACCGGGAGAGGAAGGTCGCTTCCTCGATCGCGGTGTCGCCGCCGCCGACGACGGCGATGTCCTGGTCCTTGAAGAAGAACCCGTCGCAGGTTGCGCACCAGGAAACACCGCGGCCGGAGAGGGCGTCCTCGTTCGGCAGGCCGAGCTTGCGGTGCTGGGAGCCGGTGGTGACGATCACGGCCTTGGCGCGGTGCACGGTGCCGGCGGTGTCGGTGACGGTCTTGATCTCACCGGTGAGGTCCACGGACACGATGTCGTCGGGGACCAGCTCGGCGCCGAAGCGCTCGGCCTGGCCGCGCATGTTGTCCATGAGGTCCGGACCCATGATGCCGTCCTGGAAGCCGGGGAAGTTCTCGACCTCGGTGGTGTTCATCAGCGCACCACCGGCGGTGACGGCGCCTTCGAAGACCAGCGGCTTGAGCGAAGCGCGTGCGGTGTACAGGGCTGCCGTGTAACCGGCCGGCCCGGAACCGATGATGATCACGTTTCGTACGTCGCTCACGGGTTTTTTCCTCGTCTCTGTGGACTGCGCACTGCTTGCCGGGGGGCCGGTGTGGACTCTCACCCCACCCAACGGATCCTACGGCGCTTGCATTCCCGGCCCGCTCCCTCGCGGGCCCGAAGCTGTCAGCTCCGGGGGTATGTCCTGGTCAGCAACGGTTTGCTGGGGCCGGCCGATGGGGTGTTCGTGCACTCGGTACCCACGAGGTAGGCGTCCACACGGGCAGAGTCGCCGGGGTGCGGCAGTACGAGGAGGTATACCTCGGTGCCCTCGTAGTTGCCCTGCTCGGCGGCGAGCGGGGTGTCGGGGCGACCGGTGGCGCCCTGGACGCAGGGCGGGACCGGGGAGGATTCCGTGCGGTTGCGGTCACCGGGGGCCAGCCCAGGTGAGGGAGTGGTGTTCTCCAACCCGTACGTGTTGTTCGGCTGTTCTCCCTGCGGCGAGGTCTTGGCGCCCTGCCCGGGGACCAGGAGCCGGTGGACGCTGCCCTGGAGGCCCTGCGCGGTGTACGTACCGTCCGTGGGGGCCTCGGCAGCCGTGCTCGTGCCGGATTTGCGGGCGGCGGTGTCCGGGGAGCCGGTTCCGAGCAGGTTGCCCGCAAGGAAGATGCCGAGGGCGCAGGCGGCTGCTCCGGCGAGGCCCGCGATGACGGCGATGCGGCGGCGGGCGCGGCGGCGTCCTGGGCCGGTTGCTCCGGCCGGGTGACCGGCGGGCCGCCGCGTACCCGGACCGGCGGGTGCGGCAGGCGATGTTTCACGTGAAACATCGTGCGGCGTGCCGGGCTCGGAGGCCTGGGCGGCCCCCGCCCTGGGCGTGGTGGAGTCGAGGAGGGCCTCGGCGGCGAGGGCGGCGTCGATACGCCCGGCGATGTCGGAGGGCATGCGAGGGGGCCCCGGCAAGGTGCCGAGGAGCGCCCGGATCTCCTCCAAGGAGGCGTGGACGTCGGCGCACAGCGGGCAGTCGCCCAGATGGCGGCGTACCTCGGCGGTCCGGACCGGGGACAGGAGCCCTTCGGTCAGGTCGGAGATCTCCGAGACGTCAGGGTGCCGGATCGTGCCGGTTGCGGGAGTCACGTTCGTCCACCTCCGCCCTTCACCGTGTCTGCGTCTGGGGCTGGCTGACTGGGGTCTGCCGCTGGTGGGACGGGCGTCCCCGGCGTCCGGTTCCTTCCCCGCTCGGCGGCGGTGTTATCCCCGGCATTCGAGCGCAGATGAGTGAGCATCGGCAGGAGTTTCGCCCGGCCGCGCGCGCAGCGGCTCTTCACGGTGCCGGTGGGGACGTCGAGGATACGTGCGGCCTCGGCGACGGGGTATCCCTGCATGTCGACGAGGACGAGGACGGCCCGCTGCTCGGCCGGCAGCGTGCCGAGGGCGGCCAGGAGCTGCCGGTGGAGCTCCTGGCGCTCCGCGGGGGCCTCGGCGGACTCGTGGGGCTCCAGGAGGCGCTCCAGGCGCTCTGTGTCGTCGAGGGGTGCCGTCCTGCGGGAGGCCGTCTTGCGGGCCCGGTCGAGGCAGGCGTTGACGGTGATGCGGTGCAGCCAGGTCGTGACGGCCGATTCCCCGCGGAAGGTGTGGGCGGCCCGGTAGGCGGAGACGAGGGCGTCCTGCACGGCGTCGGCGGCCTCCTCGCGGTCGCCGAGCGTGCGCAGGGCCACCGCCCACAGCCGGTCGCGGTGCCGCCGCACGAGCTCCCCGAACGCGTCGGGATCACCGGCGGTATGCAGCGCCAGCAGTTCCTGGTCGCTCCGGTCGTCTCCCGTTGCAGAGTGCATCACACCTCGCTTCTTCCCGGGATGGAGCGTAGAGCCTGTGCGAGCCGCGCACGAGGGGCCGGTTCACACGCCGGGAGCCACGGTCCGCCGCGGGGATGACTCCCCGGCCGCACCATGGCTCCCTCGCCGTGCGGTGGGCTCAGTCGGCCGGCCCGAGCACCTTGATCTCGCTGATTCCGCCGCGGTAGCCGTCCCCACTGCCGTCGGACGGCAGTGTGGTGATGTGGACGAGCACGAAGCGGGTCTTGATCGGGGTGTCCACGGTCGCCTGCAACTTCTTCCCCGTGTTGCCCAGTTTGACGAGCTCCTGGGGGAAGTCGGAGACACCGTGCGGCGAGGAGGTCTCCGGGGCGGCGGCGCGGACCTCGACCTTGTGTCCCGCGGCGTACATGTCCGCCTCGATGCCCGTCACCTCCTGGACGCTGCCGAGATCGACGACGATGCCACTGCCGTCGTCGTAGCTGTCCAGGTTGCCGAACTTTCCGCCGTAGCCGTAGAAGATCTTGGTGATCCACGCGGTGTCGGGGTTGCCGTCGACGGCCTTGCCGGCGTCCTCGGGTTTGATCGGGTCCTTGCCGAAGGTGACGGCGCTGCCGATGTGCAGCGGCTTGCTCTCCTTGGGCTTCTTCTCGTCCTCGTTCGTCTTCGTGGACTGCGAGTTGCTGGGACCGCCGCCGTCGCCCTTGCCGCGGTCCAGGAGGGTGTCGGCGAGCTGCCAGCTGCCCAGCCCCAGGGCGGCGATCAGCAGGGCGGCGACACCCCACTTCAGAACCCGGCCGGTGCGGCTCTGCAGCGGGGCCGGCGGGACGGCGACGGGCTGGGTCACGCGCACGCCGGGGTGCGCCGGCGGCCGGCCGTAGCTGCCCTGCTGGTAGGTGGTGTGCTGGTACTCGGGAGGCGCGGTGAAAGCGGGCTCCGGCGGCTTGATGCGGGGCATCGCGGCGACGGCCTTGGCCAGTTCCTCCGGGGTGGTGCAGGCAGGCTCCTGGCGGGAAGCGGTGGCCCCGTCGTTGGCGAGGGCACGCATGGCGAGCTCCCCCAGCCCCCGGTGCACCCCGGCGCGGACCTGGTCGGGGGCGATCAGCCCGACGCCCTTGGGCAGGCCGGTGAGACCGTAGGCGTCGACCTCGTACGGCCAGCGCTGGGTCAGGGCGGCGTACAGCAGTGCGCCGATGGCCTCGGTGTCCGCGCGCTGCGGGGTGTCGCTGGTGATGCCGCGCAGGGCGGCGTTCACGGCGAGCCCGCGGATCCGGTACTGGCCCGTGGAGGTGCGCAGTATCGCGCTCGGTGTCAGGCGCAGGTGGGCGAGGCCCTCGCGGTGCGCGGCGGCCATGGCCTGGGAGACCTGGGTGACGAGCTGGTAGGCCTCGTGGGGCTCCAGGGGGCCCGCGGCGAGGAGTGCGGTCAGCTCGGTGGCGTCGGGCAGCCACTCGTGGACGACGTAGACGAGGTCGTTCTCTTCCACGGCGTCGAGGACGTGGACGAACCGCGGGTCGCCGAGCAGCGCGGAGGAGCGGGCGGCGGCCAGGACGGCGCGGGCCCGAGGGTGGTCGGCAGGCAGCAGATGGACGCCCACGGCCCGGCGCAACTTCTCGTCCATCGCGCGCCAGCTGCTGAATCCGTCCAGACGGGTGACGCACTCTTCGAGGCGGTAGCGCCTCGCGAGCTTGTGGCCGCTGTGCAGTTCGGGGGCGGCAGCAGGGGCCGCTTTTCTGCGTTCGCCGTCCTTTTCTGGCATGGGTCCGTCCGCGGCTCGTCCGTTCTGGGTGTCCACCCCGTCGGCCGTGGCCTTTGCCGCATCTGCGGCCGGCGGCTCATCGCCGCCGTTGTCGGCCACGTCGACGGCAGCCGTGCTACGTTCCGCCACCGTCGTTCCTGCCTCCCCATCCGTTACGCGCTGTCGGCCAGTCTGCGAAGCCATGCCAATTGTGCCCACAGTCCGGCGCTATGCACGACACGCGAAGGGGTCCGACGGTTGTGCGCATCAGCGCCCCAAGCGTCCGCGAACCATTCCGACCATGGCGTTGAGCTCTTCGATGCGCATCCTCTTGGCAGCCACGAGGAACACGACGGCCAGCGCGACACCGCCGGCGGCCAACGCGGCCAAGGAACCGGTGACTCCACTGCCGAGCCACTGGGTGACAGCGTAGGCGGCTGCACCGGCCACGGCGGCCGCGGGGACGCACGCACCGGTGAGGCGCGCGTAGGTGCGCATCACGTGGGCGCCGTCGAGGTCGCCGCCCAGCCGGTTGCGCAGCCGACGCCAGGCGACGCCGACGCCGACGGTGTAGCCGAGGCCGTAGGCGGCCGCCATGCCGACGACCGCCCAGCGGGCGGGGAGCACGAAGAACGCGGCGGTGGAGACGGCCGCGTTGACGGTGGCGACGATGACCGTGTTGTAGAAGGGGGTCCGGGTGTCCTCGTAGGCGTAGAACCCGCGCAGGACGACGTACTGGACGGAGTACGGGATGAGCCCGAGGCCGAAGGCCATCAGGACGTAGCCGATGTTCTGGGCGCCGGAGCCGGAACCGGCGTACAGCAGCGTGGCCATGGGGACGCCGAGGGCGAGGAACGCGAAGGCACACGGCACGATCGCGACGGCCGAAGTGCGCAGCCCGTACGAGATGTCGTCGCGGACGGCGGCGGCGTCCCCGTCGTGGGCGGAGCGGGAGATGCGGGGCAGGACGGCCGTCATGACGGAGACGGTGATGATGGCCTGCGGCATCTGCCACAGCAGCAGCGCGTAGTTGTAGGCCGTGATGCCGGTGCCCGGGTGGCCCTGCTTCTCGGCGACGGATCCGGCCCAGGTCGCGAGCTGGGTCACGACGACGAGGCCGATCTGGTTGGCGAGGACGAAGAAGAACGTCCACTTGGCCAGGCGGGCGGCCTTGCCGAGGCCGTGGCCCCGCCAGTCGAACCGCAGGCGCGGCTTGAAGCCGGCGTCGCGCAGGTAGGGCAGCATCGCGAGCGCCTGGACGGTGAGGCCCAGGAGAGTGCCGAGGCCGAGCAGGCGGACGCCGTCGGCCGTGACGGTGGTGGCACTGACTCCGGAGGTGGTGAAACCGCCGAAGGCCCAGATGAAGGCCCCGAAGGTGGCGATGACGACGATGTTGTTGAGGACGGGGGTCCACATCATCGCGCCGAACCGGCCGCGTGCGTTGAGGATCTGACCGAGGACCACGTGCACGCCCATGAAGAACATGGTCGGCAGGCAGTAGCGGGCGAAGGCGACCGCGACGTCCATCTGCTGGGGGTCCGAGGCGAGCTTCGGCGACATCATCGTGATGAACACCGGTGCGGCGAGGACGCAGATGGTGGTGATGGCGGCCAGCAGCACCACGACGAGGGTCAGGAGGCGGTTGGCGTAGGCCTCGCCCCCGTCGTCGTCCTGCTTCATGGCCCGCACCAGCTGGGGGATGAAGACGGCGTTGAGGGCGCCGCCGCCGACCAGCACGTAGATCATCGTCGGCAGGGTGTTGGCGATCTGGTACGTGTCGTTGAACGTGCCGACGCCGATGGCACCGGCGATGACGAGGGTCCGCAGGAAGCCGGTGATGCGGGAGACGATCGTGCCGGCGGCCATGAGGGCGCTGGACTTGAGCAGGCTGGAGGCGCGGCCGGCGGGCTTGCTCGGTGCCGGGACGGCGACGGGGGCGTCCTCGGCAGGGGTGCCGGGAGTCCCCTGCTGGTCCCGGTAGAGGTGCGCGAAGGCGTCGGGCTCGGGCTGCTCGTCCGCGGCCTTGGTGACCAGGGAGTCCACTCCGACGAACTGGGTGGTCGTGGCGTGGTCGCCGTAGGGCAGGTGCCGGGAGGGCCCGTCCGGCTCGGGCGGCGGGGTCTGCGCCCAGACGTGCGGGTCGGGGGCGTGTACGGGCGTCTGCGGCGCCGCGTAGAGCGGGCCGGGCTCCTGGTAGGTGCCGGGCGGCGGCGGAGGGTGCGAGGCCCGGTCGTACAGGACCTCGGCGACGGGATCCTGGGCCGACAGGTCCTGTGACCGGTAGGGGTCGTGCTCGTAGGCGTCTTGGACATACGGGTCGCGGTCCGGTGCGGGCGCAGGCACGGGGACCTGCCCGGGCACCGGGGTGCCCGGGGCAGTGCCCTGGGAGGGCGCGGGCCCACCAGTGCCCTGCGCGCGGTCACCGTCGTACGGCGCGTTCATCGAAACCCCACCTCATCGTCCCCAGGCCGACCGGCCACGGCATCGCTCAACGGTCCACTGTCTCACCCGTGCCGGACGGCCCGGTGCTTTGCGGTCCGGTGTCCGGGGTCTCGTCACTCGGCTGCGTGCTCTCCTCGGCGGCCGCCCGGGCCGCCACGCGCTTGCGGCTGGCGTACATCTTGATGCCCGCCAGGACGAGGAGGAGGACGCCGCCTGCGATGACGAGCATGACGGTGGGAGTGATCTCGGTGGCCTCCACGGTGAACTTGCGCTGCTTGCCGTAGGGCACGCCGTCCGTGGTGAAGAGCTGCGCGGTGACCTCGACGGGGCCGCTCGCGGTGGCGTTGGCGGTGAACTTGACCGTCTGGCTGTGTCCGCCCGTGACGGTCACTTCCTGCTCGGCCTGGCCGCTGTCGCCGAACACCAGGCGGGTCGGGTTGGCGGACTTCACCCGCAGGACGAGGTTGTGGACGTCCTGGACGAGGCTGTTCTGGACGCTGACCGGGATGGTAGCGCTGTGTCCGGACAGGGTGGCGTCGGACTTGGGGACGACCTTGACCTTCTCGGTGAGGCCGATCAGGTACTCCTGCACCTGGTCCCGGTAGAGCCGGGCCTCCTCGGGGTGGCCCCGCCAGGAGGTGGACATCTCGCGGTTGGTGGTGTTGCCGAAGGGGATCTCCACGCGGTCGGGCGCGGTGAGGATCACCTTGAAGTGGTCCAGGGTGTTCTGGGTCGTGCGGATCTTCTCGAAGGCGGAGACCGGAAGCTCCGTCTTGCGCAGCGCATCGGGGTACTGGCCGGCGCCCGGGACCTGGGTGTTGACGCCCGGGTCGGGTTTGGCGGCGGCCGCGCCCTCGAGGTCGGCCGGCTGGGTCCAGCGGCCCGCCTGCAGCCCCCGCAGCGCGGCTGCCATGGTCTGCACCTGGCTGGAGGAGGGCATCCGCTGCGGGGTGACGACGAAGCTGCGCTGGCTGTCGGTCTTCTGCAGGTTCAGGGCGAGGCTCTGGGCGAGGAAGCGCTGCACGGCCAGGGTGGCGTTCCCGGCGCCCAGCATGTCGCCGTCGAAGGCGGTGGAGAGATCGGCGTCGGCGACGACGGCGGTGGTTCCCGCGCCGATGGGACGGGCGGCCGACGGGGTGTAGCCCAGGGCGCCGGTCTCCTGGAGGCTGTCGCTGCGCGTGAGGACGTTGTGGGCGCCCGCCGAGGTGGCCACGTTGACGATCGACGGGTCGATGGCGCCGTCCAGGGGCCAGGAGAAGTCGGTGGACGGGGAGACGTGCAGCACCGTCTCCACGGCCTGCTTCGCCTTGTCGGTGGCCGGCCGCAGCTGGCCCAGGGTGCCCGACACGTCCTTGCCCTGGTGGGCGAGGGAGGCGATGTCCGGATCGGCGAACGGCAGCGCCACGATCTTCTTGCCCTGGACCGCGGCTTCCAGGGAGCTCAGCCACTGCTCGGCGACGGCCTTGTTCTTGCCCTGGACGACCCGCCCGTCCGGCGTGCGGAACCGGTAGCCCTTGGTCATGGCGTCGACCGTGTAGAGCAGGTCGGGGTCGATGACCCAGGTGACGGGCAGGTCCTTGCCGAGAGCGACCATCTGCTGGAGGCGCCCGCCGGACTTGAGGTCCTCGGCGAGCGAGTCGTCGAGGAAGACGGGGGTCTGGAGCTCGTCCGAGCCGGTCTCCGCCGTCAGGTGCGTGGTGGAGATCAGCGGCCACAGGTAGGTGAGCTGGGAGCGCTTGGAGGCCGCCTCGGGCTGCCAGGGCAGGAAGGTCCGCTTGATGCCGAGGACCTGCTCGTACGGGCGGCTCTCGGTCTCCCCGGACAGCGAGACGCCGAGCTGGTAGACGCCGTCCTTGTCCAGCTCCAGCTTGTTCACCGGGATCGTGAGGGTGAACTCCTGCTTGACCTTCGACGGCAGCGAGGCGATCTTCACGGCGTAGGCCTGGTCGATCTCGCCGGGATCCGTGCCGGCCCGGAAGCCGGCGCGTTCCGCCGCCTCGTCGATGGAGGCCCGGTCGCCCAGCACGGGCCCGACCCGCAGGCCCACGTGCGCGCCGGTGATCGTCTCGCGGCCGTTGTTGACCACGCTGCCGGAGATCGTGAGGGTGTCGCCCTTGACCGGGGCCGTGGGGGCCATCTCGGTCAGCTGCACGTCGACGGCACCCGCCTCGGCGGCTTGGGCGGCCTGAGGGGCGGGTGAGTAGACCAGAGCGGCGAGCACGGGAGTCCCGGCCAGCAGAACGACTGCGCGCCGCAGCCAGCGGCGCCGGGCAGGTGCGGGGGGTGCCCCCTGGATGTCTGCCGCCTCGGCCACGCGCTGCCCGTCCCTCGAAGTGTCAGTGGTCGTCGTCTGTGCGTCCACAGATGGTAACGAGACCCGCTGTGCGCGAGTGCCGCGCCTTGCTCCACATGATCGTGACCGGCCCGGCGGCACCGCAGGCCGGGGTCGCCACAAACAGGGAAGCCCTCGCCGGGCCGGGCACGTACCCTTTTCTGTTGTGCCGAACGCCAACGAAGACAATCCCAGTGCCCTGAGTCAGGTGCAGCACCGCGCGGTCAGTGAACTGCTGCGGGTCGCCCCTGTCGCCGACGAGCTCGGCCGCCGGTTCCACGAGGCGGGCTTCCGCCTCGCCCTGGTCGGCGGGTCCGTACGCGATGCGCTGCTCGGGCGTCTCGGCAACGACCTCGACTTCACCACCGACGCCCTCCCCGGGGACGTTCTGAGGATCATCCGCCCGTGGGCCGACTCGGTCTGGGACGTCGGCATCGCCTTCGGCACCGTCGGGGCCCAGAAGGACGGCTTCCAGATCGAGGTGACCACGTACCGCTCGGAGTCGTACGACCGCACCTCGCGCAAGCCGGAGGTCTCCTACGGCGACTCGATCGAGGAGGACCTGGTCCGCCGCGACTTCACCGTGAACGCGATGGCGGTCGCACTGCCGGAGAAGGAGTTCGTGGACCCGCACGGCGGTCTGGAGGACCTCCAGGCGGGCGTTCTGCGCACTCCCGGCACCCCGGAGGACTCCTTCTCCGACGACCCGCTGCGGATGCTGCGTGCGGCGCGCTTCGCCGCCCAGCTCGACTTCGAGGTCGCCCCCGAGGTCGTCGCGGCGATGCGGGCGATGTCCGACCGGATCGAGATCGTCTCGGCGGAGCGGGTGCAGGGTGAGCTGAACAAGCTGCTGCTGTCTGCGCACCCCCGCAAGGGCCTGGGCCTGCTCGTGGACACCGGGCTGGCCGACCACGTGCTGCCCGAGCTGCCCGCCCTGCGGCTGGAGAGTGACGAGCACCACCGCCACAAGGACGTCTACGACCACTCGCTGATCGTGCTGGAGCAGGCGATGGCTCTCGAGCAGGACGGCCCGGACCTGGTGCTGCGGCTGGCTGCCCTGCTCCACGACATCGGCAAGCCGCGTACCCGCCGGTTCGAGAGCGACGGCCGGGTCTCCTTCCACCACCACGAGGTGGTGGGCGCGAAGATGACCAAGAAGCGCATGACCGCGCTGAAGTACTCCAACGACATGGTCAAGGACGTGTCCCGGCTCGTGGAGCTGCACCTGCGCTTCCACGGCTACGGGGACGGCGAGTGGACCGACTCCGCGGTGCGGCGCTACGTCCGCGACGCCGGCCCGCTGCTGGAGCGCCTGCACAAGCTGACCCGGTCGGACTGCACCACCCGCAACAAGCGCAAGGCCAACGCCCTCTCCCGCACCTATGACGGCCTGGAGGAGCGCATTGCGCAGCTCCAGGAGCAGGAGGAGCTCGACGCCATCCGGCCCGACCTGGACGGCAACGAGATCATGCAGGTGCTGGGTGTCGGCCCGGGGCCGGTGATCGGTAAGGCGTACGCGTTCCTGCTGGACCTGCGGCTGGAGAACGGCCCCATGGAGCGCGACGCCGCGGTGACCGCCCTCAAGGAGTGGTGGGCCGCACAGGCCTGATGCGGCCGGCGCCTCACACGTCCGCGCGGGGCGATGTTTCACGTGAAACATCGCCCCGTCGCTTCAGGTACACCGCCGTGAGCGCGTAGAGGACGGCCACGCTCACGATCAGCGCGACGGACTGCCCGTCCTGGGGGAGCATGAGTGCCGCCACGGCGGCCGCACTCACGAACGCGATGTTGAAGAGCACGTCGTAGACGGAGAACACGCGGCCGCGGTAGTCGTCGTCCACATGGGACTGGATGGCCGTGTCGGTGGAGATCTTGGCGCCCTGGGTGGCGAGGCCGAGCACGAAGGCTGCGACCAGCATCGGGCCGGGCTTGAAGAACAGTCCGAGTGGCGGCACCAGGACGGCAGCCCCTGCGGAACAGGCCGTGATCCAGCCGCGGGTACCCAGCCGGCCCACCAGCCAGGGGGTGACGACGGCGGCCGTGAAGAATCCGGCCCCGGAGACGCCGACCGCGATGCCCAGCAGGGCGAGACCGCCGGACTCCGTGTCCGACCAGGAGTAGCGGCAGAGCATGAGAAGCGTCACGAACAGCGCCCCGTAGCAGAAGCGCATCAGGGTCATGGCGGTGAGCGCCTGGGCCGCCTCGCGCCGGGAGGCCAGGTGTCGCAGCCCTTCGGCCATGCCCCGGACGGTCAGGGCGACCCCCTCGGCGACCGACGGGTGGACCTGTCCGGCAGGGTGGTCCGGTCCGAGCAGCCCCACGGCCAGACGCAGCGAGACCAGGGCCGCGCACAGGTAGAGCGCGGCGCCGAGCAGCACCACCACGGCGTTGGAATCGGAAGCCAGCAGCTGGACGAGGAAGGCGAGTCCGCCGCCGGCGACCGCCGCGAGCGTCCCTGCCGTGGGCGAGAGCGAATTGGCGGTGACCAGCTGGGCGGGGCCGACGACGCGGGGCAGGGACGCGGCGAGCCCGGCCAGGACGAAGCGGTTGACGGCGGTCACCGAGAGGGCCGAGGCGTAGAAGAGCCAGTCGGGGACGTGCGCGACGATCAGCACGCCGGTGCCGCACGCGAGGAGTGCCCGCAGCAGGTTGCCGTAGAGGAAGACCTGTCGGCGCCGCCACCGGTCGAGCAGCACCCCGGCGAAGGGACCGATCACCGAGTAGGGCAGCAGCAGGACCGCCATGGCCGAGGCGATGGCCGCGGGCGAGGTCTGCTTCTCCGGGGAGAACACCACGTACGTGGCGAGCGCCACCTGGTACACGCCGTCCGCCGCCTGGGAGAGCAGCCGTACGGCGAGCAGGTTGCGGAAGTCCCTCAGGCGCAGGAGTACGCGCAGATCACGTACGACAGGCATGAGGGCAAGGGTCACATACGCGGAGGGTCCCCGGGCACATTGCCCAGGGACCCTCCGCGGAAGAACAGTCGAAGACCAGGTGTCCGAAGACACCGGGAGGGCGACTTAGCGCTCGACCTCGCCCTTGATGAACTTCTCGACGTTGGCCAGGGCCTCGTCGTCGAAGTACTGCACCGGCGGGGACTTCATGAAGTAGCTCGAGGCCGACAGGATCGGGCCGCCGATGCCGCGGTCCTTGGCGATCTTCGCGGCACGCAGGGCGTCGATGATGACACCGGCGGAGTTCGGGGAGTCCCACACCTCGAGCTTGTACTCGAGGTTCAGCGGGACGTCGCCGAAGGCGCGGCCTTCGAGGCGGACGTAGGCCCACTTGCGGTCGTCGAGCCATGCGACGTAGTCGGACGGGCCGATGTGGACGTTCTTCTCGCCGAGCTCACGGTCGGGGATCTGCGAGGTGACGGCCTGCGTCTTGGAGATCTTCTTCGACTCGAGGCGGTCCCGCTCGAGCATGTTCTTGAAGTCCATGTTGCCGCCGACGTTGAGCTGCATGGTGCGCTCGAGACGGACACCGCGGTCCTCGAACAGCTTCGCCATCACGCGGTGCGTGATGGTGGCGCCGACCTGCGACTTGATGTCGTCGCCGACGATCGGGACACCGGCCTCGGTGAACTTGTCCGCCCACTCCTTGGTGCCGGCGATGAAGACCGGGAGGGCGTTGACGAAGGCGACCTTGGCGTCGATGGCGCACTGGGCGTAGAACTTCGCCGCGTCCTCGGAGCCGACCGGCAGGTAGCAGATCAGGACGTCGACTTCGCGGTCCTTGAGGATCTGGACCACGTCGACCGGGGTCTCGGCGGACTCCTCGATCGTCATGCGGTAGTACTTGCCCAGGCCGTCCAGGGTGTGGCCGCGCTGCACGGTCACGCCCTTGTTGGGGACGTCGCAGATCTTGATGGTGTTGTTCTCGCTGGCGCCGATGGCGTCCGAGAGGTCGAGGCCGACCTTCTTCGCGTCGACGTCGAACGCGGCGACGAACTCGATGTCACGCACGTGGTAGTCGCCGAACTGGACGTGCATCAGACCGGGGACCTTGGCCGCCGGGTCGGCGTCCTTGTAGTACTCGACGCCCTGCACCAGCGAGGCGGCGCAGTTGCCCACGCCGACGATGGCTACGCGAACCGAACCCATTCCGGTTGCTCCCTGTTTGTTCTCGGACGAGGCCTGCGAGATGCAGGCCTCACTTTGCAGTTTCGTCGGGCGGACCGGGTCGTCTCTGATCCCGTCCCGCCCGCTCACTCTCGATGAGCTCGTTCAGCCAGCGCACTTCGCGCTCCACGGACTCCATTCCGTGCCGCTGCAGCTCAAGGGTGTAGTCGTCGAGGCGCTCCCGCGTACGCGCGAGTGAGGCGCGCATCTTCTCCAAGCGCTCCTCGAGCCGGCTGCGACGGCCCTCCAATACCCTCATGCGTACTTCCCGCTCGGTCTGACCGAAGAAGGCGAAGCGGGCGGCGAAGGACTCGTCCTCCCAGGCGTCGGGGCCCGTGTGGGCCAGGAGCTCCTCGAAGTGCTCCTTACCTGCAGCCGTCAACCGGTAGACGATCTTGGCTCGGCGCCCTGCGAGTGAAGTGGCGAGAGCGTCTTCCGGGGCGTTGCCCGGTTCTTCGATCAACCAGCCGTTGGCTACCAACGTCTTGAGGCAGGGGTAGAGCGTTCCGTAGCTGAACGCCCGGAACACCCCCAGCGAGGTGTTGAGCCGCTTGCGGAGCTCGTACCCGTGCATGGGGGATTCGCGAAGGAGGCCGAGGACGGCGAACTCGAGGATGCCTGAGCGCCTGCTCATCCGCCTGCCTCCTTCACCTCTGAGTTTTTATGCCGAGCTGATGTATCGGCTCGATACATCCAGACGATAGAACGGGCTGTCTTCGGCGACAAGGGGAGATGTGGTGACCGGCGTCACATCACCAATTCGTACCAGGCGAGTTGCCTGATTTGGGGTGAACTTCGGCACTGTTCGGGTTTTGAGCGTGCGTAGTCTGTGGGCCATGACAACGGGGGGAACCGGAATTCACCTGCCGCTTCCAGGCCACTCGCCTGCCCGAGGAGTAGTCGTTCGATGAGCGAGCACCGCCGCAAACCGCCGCAGCCCGAGGGTGGCGGACGTGCCGCGGCCCGCCGGGCCGCCCAGCAGCGCCCTGGCCGGGGCGCCGGGCCCGCACGTGACGTCCCCACGGCGTCACCCAGCGGACCGTACGCAGAGCCGCACGGCCACGGAGGCCGTGCCGGGGCACGCCGGGCTGCCCCCCGTGGATCCGGAGGCGGTGGACGCGCCGCAGGCCCCGCCGGCCGCGGTTCGGGCCGCCCGGACAAGCGGCTGATCAACTACCCGCGCTCCGACAAGGCAGGCTGGCAGCGCTTCGTGCCGTCCTGGAAGCTGGTCTGCGGCACGGCCCTCGGCTTCTTCGCGATCATCACGGCAGGGGCCGGCATCGGCATCGCGTCGGTGAACACGCCCGACCCGAACAAGACGGCCCAAGCGCAGAACAACGTCTTCTACTGGGAAGACGGCTCCCAGATGGTGGCCACCGGCGGTTCGATGAACCGGCAGATCGTGCCCATCAACAAGATCCCCAAGTCGATGCAGAACGCCGTGATCGCCGCCGAGAACGAGTCCTTCGAGACGGACAAGGGCGTCGACCCGATGGGCATCGCCCGGGCCGTGTGGAACATGGCCAAGGGCGGCTCCACCCAGGGCGGCTCGACCATCACCCAGCAGTACGTCAAGAACACGTACCTGGACTCCGACCAGACGCTCAAGCGCAAGGCCACCGAGCTCTTCATCTCGATAAAGCTGGGCGTTTCCGAGGAGAAGGACACGATCCTCGCGGGCTACCTCAACACCGCCTACTACGGCCGGGACGCGTACGGCATCCAGGCGGCCGCGCGGGCCTACTTCGGCAAGGACTGCGTCGACCTCACGCCCTCCGAGAGCGCCTTCCTCGCCTCCGTGCTCAAGGGCCCCAACCTCTACAACCCGGACGGCGGCATCGGTGCCGCGGCCACCCCCGAGAAGAACACCGAGCGGGCCAAGGAGCGCTGGGCCTGGGTCCTGGACCGCGAGGTCGCGGTGAAGCGGATGCCGAAGGCCGAGCGGGACCAGTTCAAGGAGTTCCCCAAGATCGTTGACTCCGAGCAGGCCCGTGGCCTGGCCGGGCAGACCGGCTACCTGGTCGAGACGGCCAAGCAGTACGTGATGAAGGTCACGGGCATCACGGCCGACGAGATGGCCCGCGGCGGCTACCAGATCAAGACCACCTTCCAGAAGCCGAAGGTGGACGCACTGGTCAAGGCCGTCGAGGACACCCGCAACGACTTCCTGGACGAGAAGGCCCGGCCCGAGTACGACACCTTCGTGCAGTTCGGCGCGGCCTCCGTGGACGTGAAGTCCGGAGCGATCGTGGCCCTGTACGGCGGCCCGGGCATGGACAAGAAGTACTTCAGCAACAACGCCAACACCATCGGCGTCCCGGTCGGATCGACCTGGAAGCCGTACGTCCTGGCGGCCGCGATGCAGTACGGCACCCAGAACTCGAACGGCCGGGGCATTTCGGCCGACAGCAAGTACAACGCGAACGACCTGACGGTGATCAACAACCGCGACGGCAAGCCGCTGAGGGACGCGTCCGGCAAGCCGTTCAAGCAGAAGAACGAGAGCACCTACCCCTACGGATACGTGACCCTCAACGAGGCGATGGAGAAGTCCATCAACGTGCCGTTCGCACAGCTCGTCTTCGACGTGGGCCACAGCAAGGTCCGGGAGGTCGCCGAGTCCACGGGCATCCTCAAGGACTCGATGAACCCGAACAACGACGCCTCGTTCGCCCTCGGCACCTCGACCCCGAGCGCCATCCGCATGGCCGACTCCTACGCCACCTTCGCCGCCTCCGGCACCCACCGCGAGCCGTTCTCCGTGACCCGCGTCGAAAAGGACGGCAAGGAGCTGCCCGGCTTCGGGGCCCCCAAGGAACAGCGGGCGATGGACAACGCGATCGCCGACAACATCACCAAGGTCCTGCAGAACGTCGTCGAGAACGGCACGGGCACCAAGGTCCGGAAGCTCGGCTTCAACCGGCCCGCCGCGGGCAAGACCGGAACCACCGACCAGAACAAGTCGGCCTGGTTCGTCGGCTACACCCCGGAGCTGTCCACCTCGGTCGCCCTGTTCCGCACCGACCCGAACTCGGCGGACAAGAAGCTGATCTCCATGAACGGTGTGGGCGGCGTCGACTCCATCCACGGTGGCGACATCCCGGCCGCGATCTGGACCGAGTACATGAAGGAAGCCCTCAAGGGCACGCCGGTCAAGGAGTTCCCGGAGGCCGACAAGATCGGCGTCACCGCGGACGCCTCGGGCGCCCCTTCGCCGAGCCCCTCCTTCGCCCCCTCGCCGGCCCCGTCGATGCCCTCGCCGTCGGCGAGCTCCTCGCCGCCGGTCTCCCCCAGCCCGTCGAAGGGCGGCAAGCCGACCTGCAAGCCGTGGGAGCTGTACTGCATCCCGGACACCAGTGGCGGCACCAACACCGGCACCACCAACGGCGGCGGCGCCGGCGGATCCAGCGGATCACCGTCTCCGACGCCATCGGGCAAACCGGGCCGCCCGGGCGGAACCAGCTGGGGGACCTCGGTCGGGACCTCGGGCTGACCCCCTCCCCCTGCTCCGACGAGGGCCGTCGCACACGGTGTGGCGGCCCTCCCGCATGCCCGGCCCCGTACGGCAGGATGAGCGCATGACCAAGGTGCACGAGGAACGGCCCGTACTGCCCACCCAGCAGGACGAGGTCGCCACGGCAGGCAGCGAGTTCCTCGGCGGCCCGATGGGCCGCTACGCCCGGCTGGGCGGCCACTGGCTGACCCCGGTGCGCGTCGTGGTCCTCGTCGCCCTCGGGCTGTTCGCGCTCGGCATGGTGCAGAAGCTGCCCTGCTACGACTGGGCGTGGTTCCGCGGAGCCGGCTCGCAGTACACGCACGCCTGCTACTCGGACATCCCGCACCTCTTCGCCGTACGCGGCTTCGCCGACGGACTCACGCCCTACTTCGACCGGCTCCCCGGCGACATGGAGTACCTGGAGTACCCGGTGCTCACCGGGCTCTTCATGGAGGTCGCCTCCTGGCTGACCCCCGGCAGCGGCTCCATGCAGCACCGCGAGCAGATGTACTGGATGGTCAACGCGGGGATGCTGATGGCCTGCGCCGCGGTCATCGCCGTGTGCGTCGCACGCACCCACCACCGCCGGCCCTGGGACGCGCTGCTCTTCGCCCTCGCACCCGCCTACGCGCTCACCGCGACGATCAACTGGGACCTGCTGGCCATCGCCCTGACCGCCGCGGGAATGCTCATGTGGTCCCGCGGCCGGACCGTGCTCTTCGGCGTCTTCATCGGCCTGGCCACTGCGGCGAAGCTGTATCCCGTCCTGCTGCTCGGCGTGCTGTTCGTGCTGTGCTGGCGGTCCGGGAAGTGGCGGGCGTTCGGCTCCGCCGCCCTCGGCGCGGCCGTCTCCTGGCTCCTGGTGAACCTGCCGGTCATGATCTACGCCTGGGACGGCTGGAAGAAGTTCTACACGTTCAGCCAGGAACGGCCGATCGACTTCGGGTCCGTGTGGCTGCTCATCTCCCAGCGCTCCGGGAACCCCCTGCACGACGCCAACACGTACGCGACGGGCCTGACGCTGCTGCTGTGCGCGGGCATCGGAGTGCTGACGCTGACCGCCCCGCGCCGCCCGCGCTTCGCCCAGCTGGCCTTCCTGGTCGTGGCCGCCTTCATCCTGGCCAACAAGGTCTACTCGCCGCAGTACGTGCTGTGGCTCATCCCGCTGGCGGCGCTGGCCAGGCCGCGCTGGCGGGACTTCCTGATCTGGCAGGCCGGCGAGGTCGTGTACTTCCTCGGGATCTGGCTGTACCTCGCCTACACGACCAGCGGGGACAAGCACCAGGGCCTGCCCGTGGAGGGCTACCAGGTGGCGATCGCCGCCCACCTGCTGACGACCCTCTACCTGTGCGGGGTGGTCGTCCGCGACATCCTGATGCCCGAGCGGGACGTCGTACGCCGCGACGGGTCGGACGACCCGTCGGGAGGGGTCCTGGACGGGGCCGAGGACGTCTTCGCGCTGTCGGACGCCGCGAGGGCGCCGCAGGATGCGGCGCCCTCGGAGGGACAGCGGGTCGAGTGGGGCATGGCCCGCAAGGACTGACCGGTCAGGCGTCGAGCACCCGGTCGAACTGCGTGGTGGTGTGGCGCAGGTGCGCCACCAGCTCGTCGCCGACCTTCGGCTCGGGGGCGTCCGACGGCACGAACAGGATCGAGACCTGCATGTGCGGGGGCTCCGCGAACCAGCGCTGCTTGCCCGCCCACACGAACGGCGACAGGTTCCGGTTCACGGTGGCCAGACCGGCCCGGGCGACGCCCTTGGCGCGCGGCATCACGCCGTGCAGGGCCTTGGGGGCCTCCAGGCCCACCCCGTGCGAGGTCCCGCCGGCGACCACGACCAGCCAGCCGTCGGAAGCCGCCTTCTGCTGCCGGTAGCCGAACCGGTCGCCCTTGGCGACGCGCGTGACGTCCAGGACGGCGCCGCGGTACTCGGTCGCCTCGTGGTCGCCCAGCCACAGCCGGGTGCCGATCCGCGCCCGGAAGCGGGTCTGCGGGAACTGCTGCTGCAGCCGCGCCAGCTCCTCGGCCCGCAGGTGGCTGACGAACATGGTGTGCAGCGGAAGCCGGGCCGCGCGCAGCCGGTCCATCCAGCCGATGACCTCCTCGACGGCGTCCGAGCCGTCCGGGCGGTCCAGCGGCAGGTGCAGGGCGAAGCCCTCCAGCCGCACGTCCTCGATCGCCGAGTGCAGCTGGCTCAGGTCCTGCTCGGAGATGCCGTGGCGGCGCATCGAGCTCATGCACTCGATGACCACGCGGGCGCCGACCAGGCCGCGGACCCCGTCCAGCGAGGACACCGAGCGGATCACCCGGTCCGGCAGCGGCACCGGCTCCTCGCCCCGCCGGAACGGGGTGAGGACGAGCAGGTCACCGCCGAAGAAGTCCTTGATGCTGGCGGCCTCGTACGTGGTCCCGACGGCCAGGACGTCGGCGCCCAGCCGGGTCGCCTCCTCGCACAGCCGCTCGTGGCCGAAGCCGTAGCCGTTGCCCTTGCAGACCGGGATCATCCCGGGGAACTGGTCCTGGATCTGCTTCTGGTGCGCACGCCAGCGCGCGGTGTCGACGTAGAGCGTGAGCGCCATGCCCGTCCGGAGCCTCTCTCGAAAGCTGCAAGGTGCAGCGGTGCGGTGTGGGGGATGCAGCAGCAGGTCAGCGGCGCGACATGTAGATGTCGAGCGCCTTGTGCAGCATCTTGTTGAGCGGGAAGTCCCACTCACCGACGTACTCGACGGCTTCGCCGCCCGTACCGACCTTGAACTGGATCAGGCCGAACAGGTGGTCGTTCTCGTCCAGCGTGTCACTGATGCCGCGCAGGTCGTAGACGCTGGCACCGAGCGCGTACGAATCGCGCAGCATGCGCCACTGCATCGCGTTCGAGGGCCGCACCTCGCGCTTGTGGTTGGCGGATGCGCCGTACGAGTACCAGACGTGCTGGCCGACGGTGAGCATCGTGGCGGCGGCCAGCGGCTCCCCCTCGTGCTTCGCGATGTACAGCCGCATCCGGTTCGGGTCCTCGGAGTTGAGGGCCGTCCACTGGCGCTGGAAGTAGCTGAGCGGGCGCGGGCGGAACTTGTCGCGCTCGGCCGTGATCTCGTAGAGCTCCTGCCAGACCGGCAGGTCCTCGTAACCGCCCTGGACGACCTCGACGCCGGCCTTCTCGGCCTTCTTGATGTTGCGGCGCCACAGCTGGTTGAAGCCCTTGAGGACGTCGTCCAGCGAGCGGTTGGCGAGCGGCACCTGGAAGACGTAGCGGGGCTGCACGTCGCCGAAGCCGGCGCCGCCGTCCTCGCCCTGCTGCCAGCCCATGCGGCGCAGCTTGTCGGACACCTCGAACGCGCGGGGCTCGATGTGCGAGGCCTCCACGTCCCGCAGGCGCTTGACCTCGGGGTCCTGGATTCCGGCCTTGATGGCGGCGGAGTTCCAGCGGCGGATGACGACGGGCGGACCCATCTTCACGGTGAAGGCGCCCTGGCGCTTGAGGTGCGCCAGCATCGGCTGGAGCCACTCCTCCAGGTTCGGGGCGTACCAGTTGATGACCGGGCCTTCGGGAAGGTAGGCGAGGTACCGCTTCACCTTGGGCAGCTGGCGGTACAACACGAGGGCGGCACCGACCAGTTCGTCGTTCTGGTCGAACCAACCGAGGTTCTCGGAGCGCCACTCGTTCTTCACGTCGGCCCACGCCGGGACCTGGCAGTGGCTAGCCGAGGGCAGGCTCTGGAGGTATCCCAGATGCTGCTCTCGGCTGATGGTCCTCAGGGACAGGCTCATGCGGGGCGTCTCCTCCGGCGGCTTCGCTGGCTATGGCGCGAAGCCTACTGCGACAAGGGCGCCACCCATCTGGGGGACGGGCCGGGCCCGGGCCGGTGAGCGGCCGGTGCCCTGTCGCGGAGGTACCCCCGGTCGGCCCCGTCAGCCGCCGAAGAGACCGCCGTGGAACATGCCGAGGTAGAAGCCCACGGCCGAGGCGCCAAGCCCGATGATCAGTGCGAAGCGCTCGCGTGTCGTCTCGGAGATGAACTGTCCGTACGCGCCGGTCAGGATGCCGACGAGCCCGGTCCACGAGCTGAGCAGGTGCAGATTGTCGAAGAATCCCGTGACGAACGCCACGATCCCGAGCACCAGCGTGGCCGCCATCAGCGTGTCCTGCAGCGGATGGGGCTTGCCGTCGGTGGCGAAGAGGGAGATGGGCTGACGTTGCATTGCCTGTGCCATCGGAAGGCACCTCCTGGCTGACGCAGAGCGGTGCGCGGGCCGCCCCCGGCAGGGGCCGGGGGCATAGCACCGAGCACACCCGATGAATACACAGTGTGGCCTCTTCCCGTCGGATTTCAACCGGAAGGAGTCGAGCAGGTAGTCTGTACAGCTGCGCGGTGTCTGCTCACAGACGCCGTGCGCACGCATCACGACCCTCCTGCCACGGAACGACCGTGGCCGCTGAGTCCAAAGGAGGTGGGTTCCACATGCGTCACTACGAAGTGATGGTCATCCTCGACCCCGATCTCGAGGAGCGCGCTGTCTCCCCGCTGATCGAGAACTTCCTCTCCGTCGTCCGTGAGGGCAACGGAAAGGTCGAGAAGGTCGACACCTGGGGCCGTCGTCGTCTCGCTTACGAGATCAAGAAGAAGCCCGAGGGCATCTACTCGGTCATCGACCTTCAGGCCGAGCCTGCGGTCGTCAAGGAGCTTGACCGACAGATGAACCTGAACGAGTCGGTTCTCCGGACCAAGGTCCTCCGCCCCGAGACCCACTGAACTTCGGTTCAGCGGTAATCGGGACCGAGTAGCACAGCAGCCCAGCAGCAAATCCCCGCCGAGAGGTTCATCCATGGCAGGCGAGACCGTCATCACGGTCGTCGGCAATCTCGTCGACGACCCCGAGCTGCGCTTCACCCCCTCGGGTGCGGCGGTCGCGAAGTTCCGTGTCGCGTCCACCCCCCGCACCTTCGACCGCCAGACCAACGAGTGGAAGGACGGCGAGAGCCTGTTCCTGACCTGCTCGGTGTGGCGGCAGGCGGCCGAGAACGTCGCCGAGTCCCTTCAGCGGGGCATGCGCGTCATCGTGCAGGGCCGGCTGAGGCAGCGGTCGTACGAGGACCGTGAGGGTGTCAAGCGCACGGTCTACGAGCTGGACGTCGAGGAAGTCGGCCCCAGCCTGAAGAACGCCACGGCCAAGGTCACCAAGACCACCGGTCGCGGTGGCCAGGGTGGATACGGCGGCGGTGGCCAGCAGCAGGGCGGCGGCGGTGGCTGGGGCGGAGCCCCCAGCGGCGGCGCCCCGCAGGGCGGCGGAGCTCCCTCCGACGACCCGTGGGCGTCCAGCGCGCCGGCCGGCGGCCAGCAGCAGGGCGGCGGGGGCGGCTGGGGCGGAAGCTCCGGCGGCTCCAACGGCGGCTACTCGGACGAGCCTCCCTTCTAGGGAAGCTCGCATCCCCACTTCTTGATCACACAGGAGAGACACAATGGCGAAGCCGCCTGTGCGCAAGCCTAAGAAGAAGGTCTGCGCGTTCTGCAAGGACAAGACCGCGTACGTGGACTACAAGGACACGAACATGCTGCGGAAGTTCATTTCCGACCGCGGCAAGATCCGTGCCCGCCGCGTCACCGGCAACTGCACGCAGCACCAGCGTGACGTCGCCACGGCCGTGAAGAACAGCCGTGAGATGGCGCTGCTGCCCTACACGTCCACCGCGCGATAAGGAAAGGGTGACCGACTAATGAAGATCATCCTGACCCACGAGGTTTCTGGCCTCGGTGCCGCCGGCGATGTCGTCGACGTCAAGGACGGTTACGCTCGCAACTACCTGGTCCCGCGTGGTTTCGCGATCCGCTGGACCAAGGGTGGCGAGAAGGACGTGGCGCAGATCCGCCGCGCCCGCAAGATCCACGAGATCGCGACCATCGAGCAGGCCAACGAGGTCAAGGCCAAGCTCGAGGGCACGAAGGTCCGTCTGGCCACCCGCTCGGGTGACGCCGGCCGTCTCTTCGGCTCCGTGACCCCGGCCGACATCGCCACGGCGATCGAGGCTTCCGGTGGTCCGAAGGTCGACAAGCGCCGCGTCGAGCTGGCTGCCCCGATCAAGACCCTCGGTTCGTACCAGGTCTCCGTGCGTCTGCACGCCGAGGTCGCCGCGAACGTGGGCGTTGAGGTTGTCGCCGCCTAAGTGCTGCACGCGAAGGGCCGCACCCCTGTGGGGTGCGGCCCTTCGTCGTTGCCGGGGCTGCCGGCCGATGTTTCACGTGAAACATGCCCAGGAGCATGCCGCGGAACACCCGTGTTTCACGTGAAACATCGGCACGTGGATCAGCGGGTCGCCCCCGCGACCAGCCATCGGCCGGAGCGTGCGCGCAGTTGGAGGGTGGCCATCCGGACCAGCATCATCAGGGTCATGGCCCACCAGAGCGCGGTCAGACCGCCTCCGGCGGTCGGGACGAGCAGGGCCACCGGGGTGAATGCGGCCAGCGTCACGAGCATCGCCCAGGCCAGGTAGCGGCCGTCTCCCGCACCCATGAGAACCCCGTCGAGCACGAACACGATGCCGGCCACCGGCTGGCACAGAGCCACGACCAGCAGGGCGGGCAGCAAGGCGTCCTCGACTGCCGGATCGCCGGTGAAGAGCGGGATGAACAGCGGGCGGGCCGCGATCACCAGCGCGCCCAGGACGATCCCGGAGACGATGCCCCACTGCACCACGCGGCGGCAGACGGCCCTGGCCCCCTCGGTGTCGCCGGCGCCCAGGTAGCGGCCGATGATGGCCTGTCCGGCGATGGCGATCGCGTCGAGAGCGAAAGCGAGCAGGCTCCACAGGGAGAGCAGTATCTGGTGGGCTGCGATGTCCGCGTCGCCGAGCCGCGCGGCCACGGCAGTTGCGATCATCAGGACGGCGCGCAGCGACAAGGTGCGCACCAGCAGCGGTACCCCGGCCTGGGCGCAGGCCCGGATACCCGCGGAGTCGGGGCGCAGTGAGGCCCCGTGCCGACGGGCTCCGCGGACCACCACCACGAGATAGGCGCCGGCCATGGCGCACTGGGCGATCACGGTGCCCCAGGCGGAACCGGCGATGCCGAAGCCTGCGCCGTACACGAGGACGCCGTTCAGGCCCGCGTTGAGAGCGAAGCCCCCGACGGCGACGTAGAGCGGGGTACGGGTGTCCTGGAGGCCGCGGATGACACCGGTGGCGGCCAGCACCATCAGCATGGCCGGGATACCCAGGGCGGAGATCCGCAGGTAGGTGACCGCGTACGGGGCGACAGTGTCGGAGGCTCCGAAGAGCGAGATCAGCCAGGGCGCCGTGGGGAGTACGACGGCTACGACGGCCGCCCCGATCAGGAGGGCGAGCCAGATGCCGTCCATGCCCTGCCGGATGGCTGCCGGGAGGTCCCCCGCGCCGACCCGGCGGGAGACGGCCGCGGTGGTGGCGTAGGCGAGGAACACGAAGACGCTGACGGCGGTGGTGAGGAGGGCGGCTGCGATGCCGAGTCCTGCCAGTTGGGGGGTGCCCAGGTGCCCCACGATGGCACTGTCCGCCATCACGAACAGGGGTTCGGCGACGAGGGCGCCGAAAGCCGGGACGGCGAGCGCGAGTATCTCGCGGTCGTGCCGTCTCGGGGCTGCCTTCAGCGGCACGAGAACCTGTGTCATGCGCTCAATCTAATCTTCCACAGGTAATAGACGCAACCGGTTTTGGATCCTTACCCGTGAGTTGACTTCCGTCTTCTCGGCACCCCGTTGGAGGCGATCTCGGAAACACTGCCAAGAAATTTCTCCCCCACAGCCCGTGGAGGAAGAATGTGCAGCTCAGGCGGGGTGTGTGGGGAGGGCAGGTGATTTTGTCCACAGCCCCGTCCCCTGGTCCGTGCACAGCTTCCGGCGACTTACCCACAGCATTGGGTCGGTCATCCACATCTCATCCACACAGCCTGTGGATAACAAGATTGGCTGACGTCGCTCCCGGGCCTACCGTTGGGCGTTGCCCGACTCGCCGACTGCGGATTCGGGTGCCCCAAATGTCAGAGCCGTGCCCTAGAAAGAGTGGCACGGCGAGGTCCGCGTTGCGGACGGGAGGAGGCGGCCCGGTGAGCATGCCCGAGCCCATGGACGACCCCTGGGCCGACAGCGGTCCCGGTGACCGTCTGCCCGCCCGTCCGCGCCGTAACAGCGACAGCCGGGGCCGCGGGGACGAACAGCACGAGCGGGGCCGCGAGGGCGGCTCCTGGGACGGCGGCGGCTTCGAGCGCGTCCCCCCGCAGGACCTCGACGCCGAGCAGTCGGTGCTCGGCGGCATGTTGCTGTCCAAGGACGCGATCGCGGACGTGGTCGAGGTCATCAAGGGCCACGACTTCTACCGGCCCTCGCACGAGACGATCTACCAGGCGATCCTCGACCTGTACGCCAAGGGCGAGCCGGCCGACCCGATCACGGTCGGCGCCGAGCTGACCCGCCGCGGTGAGATCAGCAAGGTCGGCGGGGCCTCGTACCTGCACACCCTCGTCCAGTCGGTCCCGACCGCTGCCAACGCCGAGTACTACGCGGAGATCGTTCACGAGCGGGCCGTCCTGCGCCGCCTCGTCGCTGCCGGTACGAAGATCACGCAGATGGGATACGCGGCGGACGGCGACGTCGACGAGATCGTCAACAGCGCCCAGGCCGAGATCTACGCGGTCACCGAGCAGCGGACCTCCGAGGATTACCTGCCGCTCGGCGACATCATGGAGGGTGCGCTCGACGAGATCGAGGCCATCGGCTCGCGCAGCGGCCAGATGTCGGGCGTCCCGACCGGGTTCACGGACCTCGACTCGCTGACCAACGGCCTGCACCCGGGCCAGATGATCGTCATCGCGGCCCGTCCCGCCATGGGCAAGTCCACCCTCGCGCTGGACTTCGCCCGAGCCTGTTCCATCAAGAGCAACCTGCCGAGCGTGATCTTCTCCCTCGAAATGGGGCGCAACGAGATCGCGATGCGTCTCCTGTCGGCGGAGGCCCGGGTGGCCCTGCACCACATGCGCTCGGGCACCATGACGGACGACGACTGGACCCGGCTGGCCCGCCGGATGCCGGATGTCTCCGCGGCGCCGCTCTACATCGACGACTCCCCGAACCTGTCGATGATGGAGATCCGGGCGAAGTGCCGGCGCCTCAAGCAGCGCAACGACCTCTCGCTCGTCGTCATCGACTACCTCCAGCTGATGCAGTCGGGGGGCTCCCGCCGTCCCGAAAGCCGCCAGCAGGAGGTCTCGGACATGTCACGAAACCTCAAGCTGCTGGCCAAGGAGCTCGAGGTGCCGGTGATCGCGCTGTCGCAGCTGAACCGTGGTCCCGAGCAGCGCACCGACAAGAAGCCGATGGTCTCCGACCTGCGTGAGTCGGGCTCGATCGAGCAGGACGCCGACATGGTGATCCTGCTGCACCGTGAGGACGCGTACGAGAAGGAGTCTCCCCGCGCGGGCGAGGCGGACCTGATCGTGGCGAAGCACCGTAACGGCCCCACGGCGACGATCACGGTCGCCTTCCAGGGCCACTATTCGCGGTTCGTGGACATGGCCAACACGTAGCATCCGATCATGGATGCCGTATCTGAAGACCTGGAACTGCTCCCTGCAACCCGGCGTGCGCTGAGGCACCGGATCGCCGTCGCGCAGAGCGAGGGACGGGCGCCGTCGGTGGTGGCGGCCGTGGCCCGCGGCGGGGAGTTGGTCTGGGAGGGGTCCCGGACCTCTGTCGAGGGGCACGGACCCGACGGGAACGTGCAGTACCGGATCGGGTCGATCAGCAAGACCTTCACCGCTGTTCTGGTGATGCGGCTGCGCGACGAGGGCCTGCTGCAGCTCGAGGACCCGCTGGAGAAGCACCTGCCGGGGACGGCCGCCGGCGAGGTGACCGTCGCCCAACTGCTGGCACACACGAGCGGATTGGCGGCGGAAACGCCCGGCGAGTGGTGGGAGCGTACGCCCGGTGCCCTGCGCCCCGGGCTGGCCGACGTGCTGGGGGAGGAGCCGTTCCGCTTCCAGCCCGGCCGACGGCACCACTACTCCAACCCCGGCTACACGCTGCTGGGATCGCTCGTGGAGGCCGTACGCGGGAAGCCGTGGGAAGAGGTGCTCCGGGCCGAGGTCCTGGAGCCGCTGGCCCTGGACCGTACGACGGCTCGGCCGCAGGCTCCGCACGCGGGCGGCTGGGCGGTGCACCCGTGGGCCGACGTGATGATGCCCGAGCCGCTGGAGGATCTGGGGCTGATGGCCGCGGCCGGGCAACTCTGGTCCACGACGCGCGACTTGGCGCGGTTCGCGGTGTTCCTCGCCCGTGGTGACGAACGGGTGCTGAGCGCGGAGACCGTACGGGAGATGCGCACGCCGGCCTCTCCGCCGGAGCCTGGTTTCGCCGAGCTCGGCTACGGGCTCGGCGTGCAGTTGACGGACGGCGGCGGACGCAGGCTCGCCGGCCACAGCGGCTCCCTCCCGGGGTTCGTCGCAGGACTCTGGCTGAGCGAGGCGGACGACGTGGCGGCCGTGGTGCTGGCGAACTGTACGTCGGGGCTGCCCGCCGCGACGGTGGCCGCGGACCTGGTGGCGATCGTCGCGGACGCGGAGCCGCGGTTCCCGCAGCCCTGGCGGCCGTTCCGGGAGGCTGATCCGGTCGCCCTGGAGCTGTGCGGTCCCTGGTACTGGGGGCCGTCGGCGCAGGTGCTGCGGCTGAAGGCGGACGGGCTGTTGGAGCTCGCCCCGGTGGGTGCGACGGGCCGCTCGGCCCGGTTCCGGGCCGAACCCGACGGCAGTTGGACCGGGCTCTCCGGCTACTACGCGGGGGAGACGCTGCGGGCGGTCCGGCGTGAGGACGGTTCGGTGAGCCACCTCGATCTGGGCTCGTTCGTGTTCACGAGGGAGCCGTACGACGCCCAGGCCCCGGTGCCCGGCGGGGTCGACCCGCAGGGCTGGCGGGGCATCGGCTGAGCGCTTCCGGTCGACAGGCTCAGGCGACGAGTTCGCGCTCCAGCGGGGTGCGGAAGCGCGGGGTGATCCGGGCGTCGCCCACCCACCGGGCGAGGCGGGCAGCCTCGGCCGTGATCGCCTCCTCTGCGGCGCGGCCGGGGTCGGCCAGCATCCGCCAGACGATCTCGCCGTCCGCCCGCTGGGCCCAGCCGCCGACGATCTCGCCGTTCCACCAGACCGTGGGGCCGATGTTGCCGGCGTAGTCGAAAAGGGCGGGCCGGTGGGCGGGGTCGAGCTGGAAGCCCCGGCCGGCCCAGCCCATGCCGCTCGGGTCGAGTCCCGGCAGCAGCGCTGCCCAGGGCTCCGGGGCGGGTTCGGGCGCGGTGTCGCCCGGGCTGACGAGGGCGGTGCTGCCGTCGTCGAGACGGACCTGGTCGGGGCCGACGACGGCGAGGGCCTTGCGGACGTCGGTGAGGGTCCAGCCCGTCCACCACTTCAAGTCCGCCTCGGTGGCCGGGCCATAGGCGTGCAGCCAGCGGCGGGCGATCTCGGCGCGGGCCTCGGCTGCGGGCACGGGGGGCCAGGGCTCCGTGTGCACCCAGCGGAACTGGCTGGAGGTCCAGGATCCGCGCGGCCGGTCGCGGCGGATCCGGCCGTCGGCGGCCAGGAGCCGGATGACGCGGGTGGCGACGCCGGTCTCCGTCTCGTACTTCTTGCCCCGGCCGATGGTGATCTTCTCGCGCAGTGCGGGCACGGCCGCCGAGAGCTGGCTGCCGGTGCAGGGGCCGCCGGCGTCGAGGGCGTCGAGCGCGGCGGCCTCGGCCCGGGCCAGCCACTCGGCATCCAGGCCCTGGCCGTCCTCGTCGAGATGCTTGAGGAAGGTACGGCGCTCCTTGACGGCGATGCCCCGGGCGGTCGAGGCGTCCACGTACGGGGCCAGTTCCGTGGAGACGGCGAAGAGCGTATTGCGCATGCTGAGCAGCCGGACGAGGGAGACGTCCTCGTAGAGCGCCTGCTCGACAGCGGCCGGGCCGCCGCCTTCCGTGAGCCGGGCGCGGGCGGAGAGGAACACCGTCGCGGCGTCGGTGGCGTGCAGCGCCACGACGGCGTCCGCAGCCTGGGCGACCGTGGCCGCATGCGCCGAGGGAGCCAGACGGTGCCTGCGGCCGAGCCGGTGGCGACGCTCGGCGGTGGTGACGAGAGGGAGGCTGGGGCTCATCCTCCCGATCGTAGGCCGGGCCACCGACGCCGGCCCGGCCTTGCGTGCGGGCGATCAGAGGGAGAGCTTGAACCCGACGTGGGACGCGGTGAACCCGAGCCGTTCGTAGAAGCGGTGGGCGTCGGTACGGGTCACGTCCGAGGTGAGCTGGACGAGCTGGCAGTTCTCGCGGCGGGCCTGCTCGACGGCCCATTGGATGAACCGGGTGCCCAGCCCGCTGCCGCGTTCGTCGGCGTGGACGCGGACCCCTTCGATGATTGCGCGGGTGGCGCCCTTGCGGGAGAGCCCGGGGACGATCGTGAGCTGGAGCGTGCCCACGACGCGGCCCTCACGGACCGCCACGACCACGTGCTGGTGGGGGTCGCCGTCCAGGCGTTTGAACGCCTCGATGTACGGGGTGAGGTCGTCGGGGGATTCGCGGGTGGCGCCCAGGGCGTCGTCCGCGAGCATGGCGACGATGGCGGGCAGGTCCTCCTCGGTGGCGGATCGGATGGTCGGCTGGACGGGGTCGGTCATGGAGGTGTCCCTTCTCAGCCCGCTGCCACGGTGAGCGGGGCCCAGCGGCGGGTCCAGTCGCCGGGGAGGCCGGGGATGTCGCGGGTCATGACGGCGTTGAAGGCCACGGACTCGAGGCCGCGCTCCTTGAGCCACGTGAGGAGCGACTCGTGGCGTACGTCGATGTCGGTGCGCAGCGGTCGGTCGGAGGCGGCCGCGAGAGCGGTGACGAGTGCCTGGGCGCCGGCCGTGTCACGGGCGATCAGCGGGCCGATGACGTGGGTCTCCATGTTGGGCCAGATCGCCGCGTAGCCGACGAGCTCGCCCCGGCTGTCCTCGGCCACCAGCAGACGGTCCGCGAAGGCGGGAAGCCGCGTGATCATGTGGGTCCGGTCGGTACCGAAGACCTCGGTGTCCAGGCGGACGATCCGCGGGATGTCCTCGCCGGTCGCCGGCCGGACTGCCACGGAGCCCTGCCCCGGAGTCGGAGCCGCGGGGTCATGGCGGAACGTGCCCCGGAGCATTTCCGCGCGGCCCGTGGCGTCGAAGCCGAGCTCCTCGTAGAGGGGACGGCCATAGGGCGTGGCGTGCAGGGTGAGTGGGACGCCCTTGAGGAGGTCGTCGCAGATGTACGTCATGAGGCGGCGGCCCAGGCCCTGGCGGGCATAGCGCTCGGCGACGAGGACCATTCCGATGGCGGCCAGTTCCGGGCCGGCGTGGGTGTGGCCGTACGAGGTGACGACGCAGGCGGCGGCGAGCCCGTGCCCGTCGGGGGCATCGATGCCGTAGCCGCTGCCCGCGGCGAGGAGCAGCCCCCACTTGTGGTCCTCGCGCGGCCACCCGCGGTCTTCGGACAGGTCGGCGCAGGGGCGGAGGTCATCCACGGTCAGCGCACGGATCGGCAGGTCGGTGAGGTGTGGTGGTGTCACGGGCCCAGAGTGGATCATCGGATGGAGGGCGTCCAGAGGATTTGGGGAGCGTGTTTCACGTGAAACATCCGCTGTCTCTCCGGCCGCCGTGGGAAGGCTCTGGTGGAAAGAGGCGATGTTTCACGTGAAACATCGCTGCTTCTGTCCGGCCACGGCCGGGAGGTGCCCGCGGCGAAATGAACGGGCTAGCCTCGTCTGCCATGACCCTCCTGCACCTTTTCGATCTCGACGGGACGCTGATGTACGGCTCGGCAGCGCCGGTCGAGATCTCCCGACAGCTGGGCCTGAGCGCGGAGATCGCCGAGCTGGAGCGATCGTTCGGCGCACGGGAGATCGGGCCGCACGAATTCTCGGTGGCGGCACATGCGCTGTGGGCGGGGCTGACTCCCGCCCATGTCCGGGCGGCGTTCGACGGAGCTCCCTGGCTGGCGGGGATTCGCGAGGTGTGGCGGGAGATCAGGGAGCGCGGGGACTACTGCGCGGTGATCTCACTGTCCCCGTCGTTCTTCGTGGAGCTGCTGCTGGAGTGGGGCGCACATGCCGCACACGGCTCGGTTTTCCCGGAGGTGCCCTTCACCCGACCCGTGGACGCGTCCGGGATCCTGACACCCGAGGGCAAGGTCACAGTGGCGGACCGGCTCTGCGCGCAGTTCGGGGTGAGCCGGACCGACTGCGTGGCGTACGGGGATTCGTCGACCGACGCGGTCCTGTTCGAGGCCGTTTCGGTGTCGGTGGCCGTCAACGCGCGGCCGTATCTTGCGGAGCGGGCGACGTACACCTACGAGGGCCGGGACCTGCGAGAGGCGTATCAGCTGGTCGGGGTGGCGCGTCCGGAAGTCCAAGCATCTTAGGAGGAAAGTGGGTTCGAAACGCGGATTTTCCGCGTTTCCCCGCGCGTGCTTGGGGCGACTGGCAGGCTTTGAGGCCCGGAACCACGGATTCGAAGGCCGTGGCGTGCTTACCGACCGAGATGTTCGAAGCGAGGCACCGCATGGACGCTCCGCCCACCAGATCGGCCAGACGGACGGCCCGGATACCGTCCGGGGGCGGTGCGGTCGAGCCCTCCCCGGACGCGGTGCTGATCCGCCGGACCCTCGAGGAAATCGCACCGATCGCCGACAAGGTGACCTCGTACTTCTACGCCCTGGTGTTCACGGGGCACCCGGAGGTGCGGGGCATGTTCCCGGCCGCCATGGACGCACAGCGCGACCGGCTCCTGAAGGCGCTGCTGACCGCAGCCGAGCACATCGACAACCCGGACGTGCTCGTTCCCTATCTGCGCCGACTGGGCACCGGACACCGCAAGTACGGCACGGCGGCAGGGCACTATCCGGTGGTGGGTGAGGCCCTGATCGGCGCACTGGCCCGGTACGCGGAGCGCAGCTGGGGACCGGAGGCGCAGGCCGCATGGGTGCGGGCCTACACGGCGATGTCCCAGATCATGATCGACGCGGCGGCGGAGGACGAGGTGAAGACCCCTGCGTGGTGGCACGCGGAGGTGGTCTCGCATGATCTGCGCACGCCGGACATCGCGGTGCTGACGGTCCGCCCCGACCAGCCCTACTCCTTCCTGGCGGGCCAGTACACGAGCCTGGAGACCCCGTGGTGGCCCCGGGTGTGGCGGCACTACTCGTTCGCCTCGGCTCCGCGTGCCGACGGACTGCTGTCCTTCCACGTCAAGGCCGTTCCGGCAGGCTGGGTGTCCAACGCGCTGGTGCGGCACGCCCGGCCCGGCGATGTGCTGCGGCTCGGGCCGCCGGCCGGGTCGATGGTCGTCGATCACACCACCGACAACGGGATGCTGTGCCTGGGCGGCGGCACCGGCATCGCCCCGATCAAGGCGCTGATCGAGGACGTGGCGGAGCACGGTGAGCGCCGCCCGGTGGAGGTGTTCTTCGGGGCGCGCAGCGACGGCGACCTGTACGACAAGGACACCCTGCTGGGGTTGCAGCGCTCGCATCCGTGGCTGTCGGTGCGCCCCGTCGTCTGCGAGGGCCTGGCGGGGCAGCTGCCGCAGGCGGTCGGTGAGCACGGGCCCTGGAGTTCGTACGACGCGTTCATCTCGGGGCCGCCCGCGATGATCCGCAGCGGTGTGGACGAGCTCAAGCGGATCGGGATCCCCGGGGACCGGATCCGCTTCGACGCGCTCGAGGAGCTGGTGGGCGCGGCCGGTTGAGGCCCGGGCCGAAACGGCCCGGGTCGAGGTCAGCCCAAACGGGCCCGGGGCGAGGTCAGCCCAGGTCGGGGGCGTGCATGGCGCGTACTCCCTCGATGTTGCCGTCGAGGTAGTGACGCAGGGACAGCGGGACGAGATGGACGGCGGCGATGCCGACCCGGCTGAACGGCACGCGGACGATCTCGTACTCGCCTTCGGGCTCGTCGACTTCGGGTCCGTGCCGCTGGCTGGGGTCCATGGATTCGAGGTGGCAGACGAAGAAGTGCTGCACCTTCACGCCGGTCACTCCGCCGTCGGCGATGTGCTCGACGGTGTCGACGAAGCAGGGCACCACATCGGTGATCTTCGCGCCGAGTTCCTCGTGGATCTCTCGGTGGAGGGCGTCGACGACGGTGGCGTCCGAGGACTCCACTCCCCCGCCAGGGGTGAGCCAGTACGGGTCGACGCCGGGCTTGGTGCGTTTGATGAGGATCAGGTCGTCACCGTCGAGCAGGATCGCGCGGGCGGTGCGTTTGACCACGGGACGTTCGGTCATGGGAGAAGAGTGGCCCAGACGGCGGTGTCTGAAACGCGTGTCGGCGAAACGCGCCGCACGCCGGAAGCGGAGGGTCACCAGTGCGCGGCGGCGCGCAGCAGCCGGTCGTGCGCACGGGCGAGGTGGGCGAGGGCGAGGCTGCCGGCCCGTACGACGAGGAACCAGGTGCGCAGCGGCGGTACGGGCGGTTCGAGCAGGGCGACGATCTGGCCGCGGTCGAGGGCGTCCTGGCACAGGTATCGAGGCAGGACGGCGAGTCCGGCGCCGGCCCGGACGCATTCCAGCACCGCCCTGAGATCGGGGGTGACGACGGTGGCGGCATCGGGCCGGGTCCCGGGGCGGGTCTCGAAGACCGCGGCCCAGTAGCGGGCGACGAGCGGCAGGGTCTCGTGGACCTCGACGAGCGGAATGCCGTCGAGGGCGGCGGGTCCGGTCTCGCGCAGCCGGTCCGGATCGACGAGGGCGGCCCAGTAGGGCGCGGCGACCAGGACGTGCTCCTCGTCGCACAGGGCGGTCGCACTGAACAGCCCGCCGCGCGGCCGGGCGGTGGTGATGACGAGGTCGTGGTGCCCGGCGGCGAGCCCGTCGAGGGCCTCCTCGGCGCCGGTCTGCAGGACGGTGCGCAGGGTGTGGCCCTGGCCGACGAGCGGTGCGAGGGCGGGCAGGACGCGCAGGCACAGGAATTCGGGGGGACCGGCGAGGTGCAGGGTGCGCAGCGCACCGGCGGCCTCCCGCTCCGCCTCGGTGATCCGAAGCAGGGCGTCGAGGTGCGGGGCGGCCTTGTGGGCGAGTTCGTCGCCGACGGCGGTGGGGGTGACCCCGCGGGCCCTGCGGTGGAACAGCGGTCGGCCCAGCTGGCGTTCGAGCGTGCGGATCTGGGACGTGACGGCGGGCTGAGACAGCCCGAGCAGCGTGGCGGCCCGGGTGAACGAGCCCGCCCGGTGCACGGCGACGAAGGTGCGCAGCAGGGCCAGGTCCATGAAGGCCCCTCTCGGTGGGGGCCTTCAACTATAAATATGCCGATAGGCCCCTGTCGTTACCGTGATTGGACTCTGACGCTGGGTCAACTAGCCTTGAGCGCGTGGTTCTTCGCGCGCAGAACCCGGGCGGTCCGAGCCACTAGGGGGGAGGCTCGGACCGCTCCATGTCTGCACCCGTTCAGGCGCCGGCGCCCGCGGTGTCGAGGGCGCGCAGCACGTCCGCGACCAGGTCCCCGGTGTCCTCGGCCCCGGCGGACAGGCGGATGAACCCCTCCGGTACCGGGTCGCCGCCCCACCGTCCGCGCCGCTCCGCGGTGGACCGTACGCCGCCGAAGCTGGTGGCGTCCTCGACCAGGTGCAGGGCTGCCATGAAGCGTTCGGCGTGCTCGCGGTCCGGCAGGGTGAAGGAGACGACGGAACCGAAGCCCCGCATCTGCCGGGCGGCCGTTTTGTGCGACGGATCCGCGGGCAGCCCGGGGTAGCGCAGCCCGGTCACGTCCGTACGGTCGGCCAGTGCCTCGGCGACGGCCAGCGCGTTGGCCCACTGGCGCTGGGCGCGCAGCTGGATGGTGGCCAGGGAGCGGTGGGCGAGCCAGGCCTCCATCGGGCCGGGGATCGCTCCGACGATCTTGCGCCAGCGCCGGACGTCGGCCGCGAGCTGCGGGTCGCGGCAGACGACGTAGCCGAGCAGGAGGTCGCCGTGGCCGGTGAGGCCCTTGGTGCCGCTGGCGACGGAGAAGTCCGCGCCGAGTTCCAGGGGGCGCTGGCCGAGCGGGGTGGCGAGGGTGTTGTCGACGGCCACGAGGGTGCCGCCCGCGTGCGCGGCCTCGACCAGGCGTCGTACGTCGCACACGTCGAGCCCGGGGTTGGACGGGGTCTCGATCCACAGCAGCCTGGCCCCGGAGAGGACGGCGAGCTGCCCGTCGTCGCCGGTCGCGGCGGTGCGGACGTGGATCCCGTACGCCTCCAGCTGCTCGCGGACCAGCGGCAGCGCCTGGTAGCCGTCGTTGGGCAGGACGACGGTGTCCCCGGTGCGGGCCTGGGAGAGCAGGACGGCGGAGACCGCGGCCATGCCGGACGCGAAGACGATGGTGTCCACGCCGCCCTGGCCGGGGGCTTCGAGTTCCCCGATGGCCCGTTCCAGCAGGGTCCAGGTCGGATTGGTGTCGCGGCCGTAGGTGTACGGGCCCGTCACGTCGCCGGGGAGGTGGAAGTGGGCGGCGAAGACGGGGCCGGGCAAGGGCGGTTCGTTCTTGACCGGCTCGGGCAGCCCGGCGCGCACGGCACGGGTGCCGTCGCCCGGCCCGCCCGTCCGGGCGGCCCCGGCCGCTGCTGTTGCTGCCTGGTCGGCCTGGTCGGCCTGGTCGTTCACGCGGTGTGCTCCTTCACTGCCTCACGTACGGGAATCCGGCAGGCCCGCACTCGCCGCCTCGACGAGAGCGTCGAGTCCGGCTCAGTTCTTGTCGGGCAGAGCCATGTTCACGGCCCAGGAAACGACGGAGATGATCAGGCCGCCGACGAGCGCGGTCCAGAAATTGTCGACGTGGAAGCTGAGGTCGAGCTGCGTGGCAAGCCAAGAGGTCAGCAGCAGCATCAGGGCGTTCACGACGAGGGTGAACAGTCCCAGGGTGAGAACGAACAGGGGCAGCGAGAAGAACTTCACCACGGGCTTGACGATGATGTTCACCAGGCCGAAGACCAGTGCGACCAGGATCAGCGCGAGAATCCTGCGGCCAAGGGAACTGTGGTCGTCGAGCGTGATGCCGGAGAGCAGCCAGATGGCGACGGCCAGGGCTGCGGCGTTCGCGAGCGTCTTGACTACGAAATTCGTCATGTGTCTGATCGTGGCAGAGAAGATCCCGGTGGGACATCAGCAGATCAGCGGATGCCAGGGAACGCGAGAGAGCAAGGGGCACAACGAAGATGAAGGCCTTCCGGCTGGACGAGCTCGAGGCGGAGCGGCTCGCGAACGACGGCGCGTATCTGCAGTTCCTGCGCGAACGGAACATGTCGGTCGGGCTGTACGCGCTGGACGCCGGGCAGAGCGACCCACAGCTGCCGCACCGGCAGGACGAGGTGTACTTCGTCGTGAGCGGCCGTGCCTCGATCACCGTCGGGGAGGAGACGACGACGGTGGCCCGCGGCAGCGTCGTCTACGTCCCGGCCGGGGTGGTGCACAAGTTCCACCACATCAGCGAGGACCTGCGGGTACTGGTGGTGTTCTCCCCGCCGGAGGCATAGCCGGCAGGCCCCGGAGCGAGGGTCGGATCCCTGGTCCCCCTAGGGGGCGGATCAGGGGACTCCGGGGGCTCGCGGGCCCCCGGGCGCCTTCGCGGCCTCCTAGCATCGAGAGCAGGAAGTCACGGCTCAGGAAGAGGTTGAGGACATGGACGGTATCCGAGAGACATTCGCAGGCATGCCCTGGTGGGTTAAGTGGGTCGCGATCCCGCTTCTGGTGCTCTTCGTCTTCGGTGGCGTCATCACCAGCATCCTCGGTGCCCTGATCGGGTTCGCGTTCAAGCTGCTGCTCTTCGTCGGCCTCGTCGGCGGCCTGGTCTTCCTCGTGAAGAAGTTCAGCGGCAGTGGTACGAAGTCCTCGTCCGGCGACTGGTAGGCCCCGGGGTCAAGCCCGGGGATTAACCCAGGCGGGGGAACGTGAGGTGGCAAACCGCTCACACCGCGGGAATGGGCGGATAGGGTGGCAATCTGTGCCGTTCTCCTGGGTTGAAGGCCGGTAGCGCCGCCCTGACCTGCGGCAATCTCCAGTTCGAGCCGAGCGCGACCTCCAGGTACCACGGCATGTGCGGGGGCGGCCCCCGCAGGGCTGGCCCTCCCAAGGCCCGCCGCCACGCCTGGGGGTGAGCTTTGTCTTCGGTTCACAATGCCGGTGTGCCAACGCTGATCGGTTCGGTGCAGCGAGCGTTGAGACTGCTCGAAGCAGCGGGCTCCCACGGCGAGGGAGCCCCGGCGAAACAACTGGCGCGCGAGGCCGGGCTCCCGCTCCCCACCGCGTACCACCTGCTGCGCACCCTCACCCACGAGGGCTATCTGCGGCGCGAGGGCGGAGTGTTCGTTCTCGGCGCCGCTGCAGGCCGGCTCGCGGGCGGCGGACTGCAGCAGAAACGTCGCAGCATGATCCTCGACTCCCTCGCGCACTTCCGCGACGCGGTCGGGGCCCCCGTCTACTTCGCGGTGTTCCGCGACGGTGAGATCGAGCTCATGGGCGTTTCGGACACCCCGGCCAGCCCTGCCGTCGAGGAATGGGCCGATTTCCGTGCGACCGGGCACGCGCACGCCATCGGGCAGTGCCTGCTGGCCCAGCTCGACGAGGAGACGCGCAAGGACTACTACGACCGGCATCCGGTCGAGGCCGTCACCCAGTACACCGTCCGCGACCAGCGCGCCCTGGAAGACCGGATCGGGTCCCTCGGTCGCATGCAGCCGGTTACGGAGAGTCAGGAGTACGCGCTGGGCACGGTGTGTGCAGCCATCCCCATCACGGTCGGCGATACCGCCGCAACCATGGCGATTTCACTGCCTTTGCACCAGGCGGATCAATTGCTGTGTGTGGTCGATCGACTACGGAGTGAAGTAGGCGCGCTGTTGAGCACCCTCTCGTTCTCTATCAGTATCTGAAAACTCACTCCTTGTGATCTGCAAGCGCGTCCACCACCCTTGTCAAGAGGGCCCTGGGGGATCATTCCTGGCCACTTCCACTACAGCGGGGTAGTCAATGCGCGAGTCGGTACAGGCAGAGGTCATGATGAGCTTCCTCGTTTCCGAGGAGCTCTCGTTCCGGATCCCGGTGGAACTCCGGTACGACACCCGTGACCCCTACGCGGTGCGCCTGACGTTCCACCTTCCCGGAGACGCGCCCGTGACCTGGGCGTTCGGCCGGGAACTCCTCCTCGACGGCATCAACAAGCCGTGCGGTGACGGCGATGTGCACATCGCCCCCACCGACCCTGAGGAGCTGTCCGATGTCCACATCCGGCTCCAAGTCGGCTGCGACCGGGCCCTGTTCCGCGCCGGCGCCGCGCCGCTCGTGGCGTTCCTCGACCGCACCGACCGGCTTGTTCCGCTCGGTCAGGAGCGCAACCTCGGCGACTTCGAGGGCAACCTCGACGAGGCGCTGGACAGGATCCTGGCCGAGTCGCGGCAGAACGAGCAGAACGCGGGCTGACCGGACCGGACAAGCCGAGCCGCCCCGGGCCCCCGAGCCACCCGGGTCTTCTCAGCGCTTGCGCCGCCGTCCCCGGCCCCGGCGGACCGGCCCAGGGGCCGCCGCTCCGGCCGGGGATCCCGGTCGGTCGGCAGAAACCACCAGCGCGGCAAGCGCCGTTGTCACCGGGACCGAGGCCACCAGGCCGATGGACCCGACGAGTGTCCGTACGATCTCCTCCGCGACCAGCTCGCTGTTGGCCACCGAACCCATGCTGCTGTTCGCGATCGAGAACAGCAGCAGCAGGGGCAGCGCCGCGCCCGCGTAAGCCAGTACCAGGGTGTTGACCACCGATGCGATGTGGTCGCGGCCGATCCGGATGGCCGCACGGTACAGGGAGCGGGACCCCATCGCCGGGTCGGCCTGGTGGAGTTCCCAGACCGCCGAGGTCTGGGTGACCGTCACATCGTCGAGCACCCCCAGAGATCCGATGATCACGCCTGCAAGCAGCAGGCCGCTCATGTCGATGTCCGGGTAGAGCCCGTGGATCAGGCCGGTGTTGTCGTCGGTGTTGCCGCTCAGGAACGCCCAGTCGACGAACACCGAGCCCAGCAGCCCGATCAGCAGCAGCGAGACGAGCGTGCCCAGGACGGCGACGGAGGTACGGGCGCTCAGTCCGTGGCACATGTACAGCGCGATGAGCATGATGGCGCTGGCGCCGATGACGGCAACGAGCAGCGGGTTCGAGCCCTGCAGGATCGCCGGGAGGATGAAGAGCGTCAGCACGCCGAAGCTGACGACCAGCGCGACCAGCGCGAACACGCCACGCATCCGGCCGACGACGACCACCGCCACGGCGAAGAGCCCGGCCAGCACCGCCAACGGCAGCTTGCGGTTCACGTCGATCACGGAGTACTGGAGATCCCGGGGCGCGTCCGGCGCGTATGCGACGACCACCTCCTGGCCGTTCTCCAACTGCCGTGGAGCGCCCGGCTGGACGATCTCGAAGAAGGTGCGGCCCTTGTCGGATCCGGTGCCGACCTCGATGGTGGCCTTCTTGCACTCGCCGGTCTGCGCGGCCTGGGCCTCGCGGCCCTCCGGGGTGGAGACGTTGCCGGTGGGCGGCACCTGCGAGGCGTTCACGGATTTGCAGTCGACCTGTTCGAGCGCGACGACCCGGCCCTGCTGGGTCTGCCGGTCGAACCCCACCCCGGAGCGCTCGTGGGCGGGAGCGCCGCCCGGCCAGAGCACCACCATGCCGGCGAAGACGGCGACGGCGAAGGGGATCAGTACGGCCGCGATGACCTTGCGCAGGTGCTTCGAGACGGGCGCCGCCGGCCCGTGGCTGTGGGAATGACCATGGGAGTGGCCCTCGGAAGGGCCGTGGTCGTGCCCGGCGGCCGCGTGGGCGTGGTCGGTGTGACCCGTGGGCTCGGGGTGCTTGGGGGGAGTCTGCGGCGAGGACGTCACCGGCAGATCATCGCAAGAGTTGAGGGGGCCCACTGTTCAGCACGCCACAGATGACGCTAGCGTGGGGGCACCTTTGCACAACGCGGGAGCTCGGAGCACCGGGCTGAGAGGGCGCTGATCACCGTACGCGCAGTACACATGCGTACGGGAAGAGGCTGCGTCGACCGCCGAACCTGTTACCGGGTAATGCCGGCGTAGGGAGATCAGGTCTCATGACCATTCAGGACGCACGCACGCCTGCCGTCAGCCAGGACGCCGACGGCCAGACCGAGCGCCAGCCGGGCTGGCACAAGGGCTACGTGGCGGGCTCCCGGCCCGACATCCGGGTGCCGGTCCGCCAGGTCCACCTCACCAACGGCAAGGACGTGACGCTCTACGACACGTCGGGGCCGTACACCGACCCGCAGATCGAGACCGACGTGCGGCGCGGCCTGCCGCCGCTGCGCGAGAACTGGATCATCAGCCGCGGCGACACCGAGGAGTACGCGGGCCGTCCCGTGCGCCCCGAGGACGACGGCATCAAGCACACCTCGCCGCGCGGTGGCCTGAAGAACCTCGACGCGGTCTTCCCGGGCCGCCCCCGCCAGCCCCGCCGGGGCCGTGGCGGCGCTGCCGTCACGCAGCTCGCGTACGCCCGCCGCGGTGAGATCACCCCGGAGATGGAGTACGTCGCGATCCGCGAGAACGTCTCCCCCGAGGTCGTCCGCGAGGAGATCGCCGCAGGTCGCGCGGTGCTTCCCGCGAACGTGAACCACCCGGAGATCGAGCCGATGATCATCGGCAAGCGGTTCCTGGTGAAGGTCAACGCCAACATCGGCAACTCCGCTGTCACCTCCTCCATCGAGGAGGAGGTCGACAAGATGACCTGGGCGACCAAGTGGGGCGCCGACACGGTCATGGACCTCTCGACCGGCCGCAACATCCACACCACCCGCGAGTGGGTGCTGCGCAACTCCCCCGTGCCGATCGGCACCGTGCCGCTGTACCAGGCGCTCGAGAAGGTCGACGGCCGCGCCGAGGACCTGACCTGGGAGATCTACAAGGACACGGTCATCGAGCAGGCCGAGCAGGGCGTCGACTACATGACGGTCCACGCCGGCGTGCTGCTGCCCTACGTGCCCCTGACCGCCCGCCGCAAGACCGGCATCGTCTCGCGCGGCGGCTCCATCATGGCCGCGTGGTGCCTGGCGCACCACAAGGAGAACTTCCTCTACACGAACTTCGAGGAGCTCTGCGAGATCCTCGCGACGTACGACGTCACGTACTCGCTGGGCGACGGCCTGCGCCCCGGCTCCATCGCGGACGCCAACGACGCGGCGCAGTTCGCGGAGCTGAAGACGCTGGGCGAGCTGAACACGATCGCCAAGCGGCACAACGTGCAGACCATGATCGAGGGCCCGGGCCACGTCCCGATGCACAAGATCAAGGAGAACATCGACCTCCAGCAGGAGATCTGCGAGGAGGCGCCGTTCTACACGCTCGGCCCGCTGACCACGGACGTCGCCCCGGCGTACGACCACATCACCTCGGGCATCGGCGCCGCGATGATCGCCTGGTGGGGCACCGCGATGCTCTGCTACGTCACGCCGAAGGAGCACCTGGGCCTGCCCAACCGTGACGACGTGAAGACCGGCGTCATCACGTACAAGATCGCCGCCCACGCGGCGGACCTGGCCAAGGGCCACCCGGGCGCCCAGGAGTGGGACGACGCCCTGTCGGACGCGCGGTTCGAGTTCCGCTGGGAGGACCAGTTCAACCTGGCCCTCGACCCGGACACGGCCCGTGAGTTCCACGACGAGACGCTCCCCGCCGAGCCGGCCAAGACCGCGCACTTCTGCTCCATGTGCGGTCCGAAGTTCTGCTCGATGAAGATCTCCCAGGACATCCGCCGTGAGCACGGCGGAGACCTGAAGGCCGATGAGATCGAGGCGGGCATGGCGGAGAAGTCCGCCGAGTTCGCGGCGAGCGGCAACCGGGTCTACCTCCCGCTGGCGGACTGACCCGACCGCCGTGGTGGCGCTGCTCCGGGGAGGAGGAGGGGACTCCCCAGAGCAGCGTCCCCGGAACGGAATTGCTTGCGCTGGAGTGCACTCCAACTCCTACAGTGCGGCCCCATGACCATGAGATATCGCAGTCTGGGCGGGACCGGCATAGAGGTCAGCGCGCACTGCCTCGGCACGATGATGTTCGGATCGGTGGGGAACCCGGACCACGACGAGTGCGCCCGGATCATCCATGCCGCGCTCGATCAGGGCATCAACTTCGTCGACACCGCGGACATGTACTCCGCAGGGGAGTCCGAGGAGATCGTCGGCAAGGCGCTGAAGGGGCGGCGCGATGACGTCGTGCTCGCCACCAAGGTCCACTTTCAGATGGGGGAGGGACGCAACCGCAGAGGGAACTCGCGGCGGTGGATCGTGCAGGCCGTCGAGGACAGTTTGCGGCGGCTGGACACCGATTGGATCGACCTCTACCAGGTGCACCGGCCCGACCACTCGACGGACGTCGAGGAGACCCTCTCGGTCCTCGGAGACCTGGTGCGGGCGGGCAAGATCCGTGCCTTCGGCTGCTCCACCTTCCCCGCCGAGGAGATCGTCGAGGCGCATCACGTCGCCGAGCGGCGGGCTCTTCCGCGGTTCCGGACGGAGCAGCCCCCGTACTCGATCCTCGCGCGCGGGGTGGAAGCCTCCGTCCTGCCGGTCGCCCGGCGGTACGGGATGGGCGTACTGACCTGGAGTCCGCTCGCCTCCGGCTTCCTGTCCGGAAAGTACCGGCTCGGCGGGCCCGTCGACATGAGCTCGGGGAGGGCGGCGCTGACGCCGGCGCGCTTCGACCCGGCGATCCCCGGCAACGTGGCGAAGCTGGAGGCCGTGGAACAGCTCCTCGAGCTCGCCGACGGCATCGGCTGCACGCTGCCCGAGCTGGCGGTCGCCTTCCCGGTCGCGCATCCCGCAGTCACCTCGGTGATCATCGGCCCGCGGACCATGGACCAGCTGAACTCGCTGGTCAAGGGTGCCGGACTGGTCCTCGACGACGCGGCACTCGACCGGATCGACGAGATCGTGCCGCCGGGGACGAACCTCTACCACCCGGACGGCGTGTGGCGCCCGACGGCTTTGACCGACACCGCGCAGCGGCGGCGCGCCCCGGGGGACCGGTCGGCGGGCCAGTAGCCGTACAGCGCGATGTTTCACGTGAAACAGGGACGGACTGCCCACCTGGGCCGTCAGGACGTCTCGGTCTCCGGGCCGCCGAAGTCGGGGCCGGTGAAGTCCGGAGGCGAGTAGCCGGGCCGGGGTCCCTGTGAAGCGGATCCCGGGCTGGTGAAGTCGGGCCGGGAGTATCCCAAGTTGGGGATGCGCCCGGCCTTCGGCGTGCGGGGGGCCGGATACACGGGCCCCGCGCTCGGATCGGCCAGCGCGTCCCGCAGGAACGGCAGGATGCCCCGCTCCAGCAGGGCGTGCCGCCAGGCCTCGCGGGCCTGCGCAAGCTCGTCGGGTATCGCACCGTCCTCGGCCACGACCTCCGTCGCGCGGTTGCGGACGGCCGTCACCAGCAGCCCGATCACCGCGAACAGCAGCGAGACCACGGTCAGTGCGCCGAAGAGCCAACCCGCCGTCAGCATCGTGTCGGCGAAGGCGGGTTCGGGCTCGATCGCCTTCAGGGTGTACCCCACCAGCAGGAAGATCAGCATCGCGGTGCCCGCCAGGACCGGCGCGAGCACCGCGACCACGGCGCTGACCCCGGCGCCGTCGTCGCCCTCGTCCTGCCCGGCACTCCTGTCCGCACCCGCCGATCCGGGGGTGGACAGGGCCTCGTCGCGCCGTTCGCCGCGGAGTTTCACGTAGTGGTCGTACTCGGCCGCGGCCGCGGCCGTCAGCAGCGCGCTGGCCCCGACGGCCATCGTGCGCAGTTGTTCGGCGTTCAGCCGTTCGCCGAGCGCGGCGAGCTCGGGCCGTTCGTGTGCGGTACGCAGCGCCTCGTCGAGGAGCCGATCGAACTCGGGTCGGTCTTCGGTCAGCAGGTGCGGAGCGCTGTTCATGTGCATCCCCCGATGCTCCGTGGGGACCGGTTTGCCCGCGTAGACCCGGGCGCCGGCACAAACGGAGGAGAGCCTGCTACGGATAGGGCGATGGTAGAGCGCCCATGCCACGCCGTGACAGGGGCTTTCCTGAAATTACCCCCCTTCTGATAACCCTCAGTCGCTCAGCGGGAGTTGCACGACCAGCAGTTTGCCCGCCATCGTGACCCCGCCGTCCATGGCGATCGCGAGTCCGTCCGCATACACGTGCGGTCCGGTCACGGCCTCCGGGCCGCGGGACTCGTCGCCGTCCTCGGTGCCCACCTCGCCCAGCAGGTACGGGATCGGGCTGTGCCCGTGCACGACCCGGCCGCCGCCGTAGGTGTCGAGGAGGTCGCGTACGGCCTGGGGGCCGGTCTCCTCGTCGCGGAAGGCGAACCGCTTGGTGAACTTGCGGAAGAGGTCCCAGGTGATGTCGGCGTCGTTGCGGTTGAGCAGCTCGTGGATGGTGTCGTTGACGTCCTCGATGGAGTCGCCGTAGTCGAGGTACGCGGTGGTGTCGGAGTGCAGCAGCAGGTGCCCGTCCTCCAGCACGGCCGCGTCCAGCCGTGACATCCACTGCAGGTGCACGTCCTCCAGGCGCTCCATGTCGGTGCGCTGGCCGCCGTTGAGGAGCCAGGCGGCCTGGAAGGTGGCGGTGCCGGCGCCCGAGGCGACGGGGGTGTCGCCGAACCGCTTGGCGCCGATGAGGAGCAGTTCGTGGTTGCCCATGAGCGCCTTGCAGTAGCCGCCGGATGCGGCGGCCTCGGCGGAGAGGCGCATCACGAGGTCGATGACGCCGATCCCGTCGGGCCCGCGGTCGGTGAAGTCGCCGAGGAACCAGATGCGTGCGTTGCCGGCAGACCAGCGGCGCTCGGCGTCGATGAGGCCCTGCGCCTGGAGTTCGGTGACGAGCTCGTCCAGGTAGCCGTGGACGTCGCCGACGACGTACAGCGGCCCGGGGCCCGCGGCCGGGGACTCCTGGGGAACGTACACGACCTGGACGGTGTCACCCGGTCCGCCGCGGCCGATGATCGGCAGATCGCGGTGCGTGGGGGTGTAGCCCTCGTCGAGGTCGTCCTCGTCGGCCGGAACGCCCGCGGCGGGCGCCTGGCCCAGGGGCGGCGCCGGGGGCACGGGTGCGCCCTCCCCGTAGTACGCGGGGTACTCGCCGTACACGGGGGCTTCGTCGGGAAGCCCGCCGGCCACGCCGTACGGGGCGGGCTCGGTGACCGGAACTCGGAAGTCCCGCAGCGTCTCCGTCCGCATCGCGGGTCCCTGACCGGCCCCCTGAGTCATCGACCCCTCCACCACCGTCGCGCTGCCGTACACCTGCGGACCCTCCTGACCTCCGGGGCGGAGGGTCCGTGATGTCGTGCGCCCATCATAGGAATGCGGCTCGCGCTCTGTGACGCACCAGGGGTGGTGAATCCTGGGCGGAACCAATAGTTCCTGCCGCTTTCTCCCGAAATGGGTGTTGCTGAAATCCTCGGCGGGGCCGTCAGCCCCGCCGGTTTCGCGGTGTGGCGGTCAGTCCTTGGCCGGTGACCGGGGCGGACTGACGGTCGTACGGGGCTGCCTGCGCTGCGAGGAGGTGCGGACGATCAGCTCGGTCGGGACGACCTGTTCGACCGGGCGCCCGGTGCCGACCCCCTCGATGGCGTCGATGAGCAGCTGCACGACGGCGGTGCCGATCCGGCGCGGTTTGAGGGAGAGGGTGGTGATGGGCGGTTCGGTGTTGGCGTACACGGTGGACTCGCTGCAGCAGACGAGCAGCAGGTCCTCGGGGACGCGCAGGCCGTAGCGCCGGGCGGCGGCGAGCAGGTCGGTCCCGTTGGGGTCGAACAGCCCGTAGACGGCGTCGGGCCGGTCGGGCCGGGCGAGCAGCCGGTCCGCGGCGACGGCGCCCGCGCACGGGTCGTGGGCGGGGTAGGACTCGTAGACGGGGTCCTGGCCGACGCGCTCGCACCAACTGAGGTAGGCGGTGGTGGAGAGCCGGGTGTAGGTGTCGGTGGTGGTGCCGGTCAGCAGCCCGATACGGCGGGCTCCGGCGGCGGCGAGGTGGTCGAGCAGGTTGAGTACGGCGGCCTCGTGGTCGTTGTCGACCCAGGCGGTGACGGGGAGGGAGCCGGCCGGACGGCCGTCGGAGACGACTGGGAGGCCTTGGCGGACCAGTTCGGTGACGACGGGGTCGTGGTCGGAGGGGTCGATGACGACGGTGCCGTCGAGGGCCACGTTGGACCACACGTCGTGTCGGGAGGTGGCGGGGAGGATGACGAGGGCGTAGCCGCGGGCGAGCGCGGCGGAAGTGGCGGCCCTGGCCATCTCGGCGAAGTAGGCGAATTCGGTGAAGGTGAAAGGTTCATCCCCGTACGTCGTCACGGTCAGACCGATGAGGCCCGACTTGCCGGTACGGAGGGTGCGGGCCGCGGCGGAGGGGCGGTAGCCCAGCCGGTCGGCGACCTCGCGAACGTGGCGGCGGGTGGCGTCCGGCAGCCGCCCCTTGCCATTGAGCGCGTCGGAGACGGTTGTGATCGAGACGCCCGCTGCGGCGGCCACGTCCCTGATGCCGGCCCGGCCCTGTCGGCCGGCGGCCCGCCGGGTGGTCTCGGTCCGGCTCACCTGATGCTTCCCTGCTGCTGTCATGGCGAGCCGATAGTAGGGCTCGGCGGGGTGGGTGGTCCGGGTGCATATGCACGCGTTGACAGGAACGATTCTGCATGGTTCGCCACCCCCAATGACCTTGGAATTAAAGGCATTTGAGCGCGGAGAGTGAGCGGGGCGTTTGTCGTCGGGTACGGGCATGCCAAAGCGGTGTGGTCTCGGGCCGGTCTCAACTCACCTGTACGAGGGATGCGCGCCACGGCGTGGGCCACCGGCGTGTGCATATATGCGTGCGCTCCCCCGCAATCCCGGCGCCGCCATTTTCGGAAGAGCGGAATCCTCATAAGGTGAGCAGTATTGAGTCGACGGCGACGTCGTACGGGACGGTCGAGGAGGACCTGCGGTGAGCGAGAAGAGCCCGAAGCTGCGCGCCGAGCTGGACGGCATTCCCACCTACAAGCCCGGGAAGCCCGCTGCCGCGGGCGGGCCCGTCGCGTACAAGCTGTCCTCGAACGAGAACCCGTACCCGCCGCTGTCCGGGGTGCTGGAGACCGCGGTCGCAGCCGCAGGACAGTTCAACCGCTACCCCGACCTGGCCTGCACGGCCCTGGTGAACGAGCTCGCCGAGCGGTTCGGGGTGCCGGTCGAGCACATCGCCACCGGTACGGGGTCCGTGGGCGTGGCCCAGCAGCTGGTCCAGTCGACGGCCGGCCCGGGCGACGAGGTCATCTACGCCTGGCGGTCCTTCGAGGCCTACCCGATCGTCACGCAGATCTCGGGTGCCACGGCCGTGCAGGTCCCGCTGACGGACGGGGACGTGCACGACCTCGACGCGATGTTCGACGCGATCACCGAGCGGACCCGGCTGATCTTCGTCTGCAACCCCAACAACCCCACCGGCACCGCCGTGCGCCGTGACGAGCTGGTGCGGTTCCTGGACCGGGTGCCCTCGGACATCCTGGTGGTGCTGGACGAGGCCTACCACGAGTTCGTCCGCGACGTCGAGGTGCCGGACGGCATCGAGCTCTACCGGAGCCGCCCGAACGTCTGCGTGCTGCGTACGTTCTCCAAGGCGTACGGGCTGGCCGGCCTGCGCGTCGGCTTCGCTGTGGCGCACGAGCCGGTGGCGGCGGCGCTGCGCAAGACGGCGGTGCCCTTCGGTGTCAGCCAGCTCGCCCAGGACGCGGCGGTCGCCTCGCTGCGTGCCGAGGACGAGCTGATGGGCCGGGTCGGGGCGCTGGTGGGAGAGCGTGCGCGGGTCTACAAGACGCTGCTCGGCCAGGGCTGGACCGTGGTGCCGGAGACGCAGGCGAACTTCGTGTGGATGCGCCTGGGGGAGCGGACCGCCGAGTTCGCGGCGGCCTGCGAGAAGGCCGGTGTGGTGGTCCGGCCCTTCGCGGGCGAGGGCCTGCGGGTCACGATCGGTGAGCCCGAGGCGAACGACATCTTCCTGCACACGGCGGAGGCGTTCTTCAAGGAGCTGTAGCCCTCAGGGGCTCCGCGGGTTCGCAGGCGCCACGCCGGTTCGCAGGGGCTACGCGAGTTCCACGCGGATCGGGTCGCCGTCGCGGACGGTGGACAGCAGGCGGGGGTCGCCCTCGAACGAGCCGAGCACGTTGCACGGGCTCGCCAGGCGGCTCTCGCCTCCGCGCGAGATGGGCGTGGGGCCGTAGGGGAGCGCGAGGGCGTCGCCCTCGGTCCAGAACGCGACCGTGCCCGGGTCGACGACCTGCCGGGCGTCGTGCTCGAGCGCCACGGAGACGCCGGTGTCGAAGTAGACCTCCTCGCCCCAGGTGTGGGCGGACGCGGAGATCGGAAGGGCCTCGGCCAGCGCCTTGCTGGTCGGGGTCTCGTCAAGGGTTGCCGTGAGCTGGCCTGCGGGCCAGGAGATACGAATCCTCATGAGCGGCATTCAACAATCTGTTGAAAGTGTTGGCTAGAGGGGACCCCCCTGAAAGGCGCCGGAAGCGGTACGACATAATGCTTGTGAATGTGAACGCGTTCACAAGCGTGCCTGCTTCATCCCGTATTGGGTAGGGCATGCCACGCAAACTGCGGCAGTGACCACGGCGCACCGAAGGAGACGACGACGTGGACGTAGCTTTGGCGCCAGAGACGTTGGCGCGCTGGCAGTTCGGCATCACCACCGTCTATCACTTCCTCTTCGTCCCGCTGACGATCTCTCTCGCGGCGCTCACGGCAGGTCTCCAGACCGCCTGGGTGCGCTCGGGGAAAGAGAAGTACCTCAGAGCCACGAAGTTCTGGGGCAAGCTTTTCTTGATCAATATCGCCATGGGTGTCGTCACGGGCATCGTGCAGGAGTTCCAGTTCGGCATGAACTGGTCCGACTACTCGCGCTTCGTCGGTGACATCTTCGGGGCCCCGCTGGCCTTCGAGGCGCTCATCGCCTTCTTCTTCGAGTCGACCTTCATCGGCCTGTGGATCTTCGGCTGGGACAAACTCCCGAAGAAGATCCATCTGGCCTGCATCTGGATGGTCTCGATCGGCACCATCCTCTCCGCGTACTTCATCCTCGCGGCCAATTCCTGGATGCAGCACCCGGTCGGCTACCGGATCAACGAAGAGCGGGGCCGGGCCGAACTCACCGACTTCTGGCTCGTCCTCACCCAGAACACCGCGCTGACCCAGTTCTTCCACACCATCACGGCGGCCTTCCTGGTCGGCGGCGCCTTCATGGTCGGCATCTCCGCCTTCCACCTGGCCCGCAAGAAGCACGTCCCCGTGATGCGGACCTCCCTGCGGCTCGGCCTGGTCACCCTGATCATCGCCGGCATGGGCACCGCCATCAGCGGTGACCTGCTCGGCAAGGTGATGTTCAAGCAGCAGCCGATGAAGATGGCCGCCGCAGAGGCCCTCTGGGACGGCGAGGCGCCCGCGCCCTTCTCCGTCTTCGCCTACGGAGACGTCGAGAAGGGCCACAACAAGGTCGCCATAGAGATCCCGGGCCTGCTGTCCTTCCTGGCCAATGACGACTTCACCTCCTTCGTCCCCGGCATCAACGACGTCAACAAAGCCGAACAGGAGAAGTTCGGGCCCGGCGACTACCGGCCCAACATCCCGGTCGCGTACTGGGGCTTCCGCTGGATGATCGGCTTCGGCATGGCCTCCCTCGGCATCGGAGTGCTGGGGCTCTGGCTCACCCGGAAGAGGTTCATGCTGCCGCCGGGCCTGCGCACCGGCGAGGACGAGGTCCCGCACCTGGTCCTCTTCAAGAAGGCACTGAGCCCCCGGTTCACCACCTGGTACTGGATCGTCGCCCTCTGGACCATGGGCTTCCCGCTCATCGCCAACTCCTGGGGATGGATCTTCACCGAGATGGGCCGCCAGCCCTGGGTGGTCTACGGAGTCCTGCGCACCCGCGATGCGGTCTCGCCCCACGTCTCCCAGGGCGAGGTGCTCACCTCGATGATCGGCTTCACGCTCCTGTACGCCGTGCTCGCGGTGATCGAGGTCAGGCTGCTGGTGAAGTACGTCAAGCTCGGGCCGCCCGAGCTCACCGAGGCCGACCTGAACCCGCCCACCAAGATCGGCGGGGACGACAAGAACCCCGACCGGCCGATGGCCTTCTCGTACTGAGGCTGAGGGGACCACACCATGCAACTCCATGACGTCTGGTTCGTGCTCATCGCCGTCCTGTGGACCGGCTACTTCTTCCTGGAGGGCTTCGACTTCGGGGTCGGCGTACTGACCAAGCTGCTCGCCCGCGACCGCAAGGAGAAGCGGGTCCTGATCAACACGATCGGGCCCGTGTGGGACGGCAACGAGGTCTGGCTGCTCACCGCCGGCGGGGCGACCTTCGCCGCCTTCCCCGAGTGGTACGCCACCCTCTTCTCGGGGTTCTACCTGCCGCTCCTGGTCATCCTGATCTGTCTGATCATCCGCGGTGTCGCATTCGAGTACCGGCACAAGCGGGACGAGGACCGGTGGCAGACCAACTGGGAACACGCGATCTTCTGGACCTCGCTGATCCCCGCGTTCCTGTGGGGCGTGGCCTTCGCCAACCTCGTGCGCGGCGTGAAGATCGACGAGCACATGGAGTACGTCGGCAGCCTCTTCGACCTGCTCAACGTCTACTCCCTGCTCGGCGGCCTCGTCACCCTCACCCTCTTCACCTTCCACGGAACGGTGTTCACCTCGCTCAAGACGGTCGGTGACATACGGGAGCGCTCGCGTGCGCTGGCGACCCGGCTGGGTGCGGTCACCGCCGTGCTGGCACTGGTCTTCCTGATCTGGACCCAGGTCTCGCGCGGTGACGGCAAGAGCCTGATCGCCATGGCCGTCGCGGTCGTCGCACTGGTCGGGGCGCTCGCCTTCAACCTGGCGGGCCGTGAGGGCTGGTCGTTCGCCCTGTCCGGGATCACCATCGCGGCCGCGGTCGCGATGCTCTTCCTGACGCTCTTCCCGAACGTGATGCCGTCCTCGCTGAACGACGCTTGGAACCTCACGGTCACCAATGCCTCGTCCAGCCCCTACACCCTGAAGATCATGACCTGGTGCGCGGGAGTGGCCACTCCGCTCGTCCTGCTCTACCAGGGCTGGACCTACTGGGTGTTCCGCAAGCGGATCGGTACGCAGCACATCGTCGATGCGCACTGATCCCTGACCGTCCTGCCCGACCCTGCTCTGGGGGATGTTTCACGTGAAACCGATCGACCCGCGCCTGCTCCGGTACGCCCGCTCCACCCGCCTCTTCCTGGCGGCCGTGGTGGCCCTGGGACTTGCGGGGGCGGGGCTGGTCGTCGGTCAGGCGATGCTGATCGCCGAGATCGTGGTCGGCGCCTTCGAGCAGGGACTGGACGGCGAGGCGCTGCGAACACCGCTGCTGCTGCTCGCGGCCGTGGCGCTGGGCCGCGGCCTGCTGGCGTGGCTCACGGAGCTCGCCGCCCACCGGGCCAGTGCGGCGGTCAAGTCGCAGCTGCGTGGCCGGCTGCTGGACCGGGCCGCGGATCTGGGGCCCGGCTGGCTGAGCGGACAGCAGACCGGGTCGCTGGTGGCGCTGGCCACCCGGGGCGTGGACGCCCTCGACGACTACTTCTCGCGCTACCTGCCCCAGCTGGGCCTCGCGGTGGTCGTCCCGGTGGCGGTCCTCGCCCGGATCGTCACCGAGGACTGGGTGTCGGCGGCCATCATCGTGGTCACCCTGCCGCTGATCCCGCTCTTCATGGTGCTGATCGGCATGGCCACCCAGTCCCGGATGGACCGCCAGTGGCGGCTGCTGTCCCGCCTGTCGGGGCATTTCCTGGACGTGGTGGCCGGGCTCCCGACGCTGAAGGTCTTCGGCCGGGCCAAGGCGCAGGCCGAGTCGATCCGCAAGATCACCGATGAATACCGGCAGGCGACGGTACGGACCCTGCGCATCGCCTTCCTCTCCTCGTTCGCCCTGGAACTGCTGGCGACGCTCTCGGTGGCGCTGGTGGCCGTGACCATCGGCATGCGGCTGGTCCATGGGGACCTCGATCTGTACACCGGGCTGGTCATCCTGATCCTGGCGCCCGAGGCGTATCTGCCGCTGCGCCAGGTCGGGGCGCAGTACCACGCGGCCGCCGAGGGTCTGGCAGCCGCGGAAGAGATCTTCGAGGTACTCCAGACGCCGGTCGCCTCCCGGGGCGGTGCGGTCCCGGTGCCGGCCGCAGGGCTGCGGATCGAGATGGACGGGGTCGCGGTCCGCTACGAGGGCCGGGGCGAGGACTCACCGGGGCCGGTCTCGCTGGCGGTCGGACCCGGAGAGTGCGTCGCCCTCACCGGGCCCAGCGGAGCGGGCAAGTCCACGCTGCTCCAGGTGCTGCTGGGCTTCGTGACGCCGACCGCGGGGCGGGTGCGGATCGCGGGCGTGGACCTCGCGTCGCTGTCGCTCGAGGAGTGGCGGGAGCGGATCGCGTGGGTGCCGCAGCGGCCGCACCTGTTCGCCGGGACGATCGCGCAGAACGTGCGGCTGGCGCGGCCGGATGCGTCAGCGGACGCGGTGGCCGAGGCGCTGAAGGACGCCGGTGCGTGGGAGTTCGTGGCCGCGCTGCCGCGCGGTGTCGACACCGAGCTCGGCGAAGGCGGGGTCGGGCTGTCCGCCGGACAGCGCCAGCGGCTGGCGCTTGCGCGGGCGTTCCTCGCGGACCGGCCGGTGCTGCTGCTGGACGAGCCGACCGCGGCTCTCGACGGAGAGACCGAGGCGGCCGTGGTCGACGCGGTACGACGCCTCGCGGTGGGGCGGACCGTGCTGCTGGTCGTCCACCGGCCGGCGCTGCTGGCCGTGGCCGACCGCGTGGTGCGGGTGGGTCCTGCGGAGCTCCTGTCCCCCGCCCCTCCCGCCCGGCCCGCGGCCGCGCCGGGAACCTCCGGCGGGTTTGGCGGCGACCGCAACGGGCCGTCCGGTCCCGGGGAGTGGATTCTCGGCAGCGCCCCCGAACGGGCGGCCAAGGCCGGCGGCGCAGACGCGGGCGGGGGCGACCCGCTCCGGCGGGTCCGCGCCGTGGCCAAGGCCTGGCAGGGGCGGTTCCGACTCGGTCTGCTGCTCGGGGCGCTGGCCGTCGGGTGCAGTGTCGGGCTGATGGCCGTCTCCGGGTGGCTGATCTCACGGGCCTCGGAACAACCGCCGGTGCTCTATCTGATGGTGGCGGTCACGGCCACCCGGACCTTCGGGATCGGGCGGGCCGTGTTCCGGTACGCGGAGCGGCTCGTCTCCCACGACGCCGTGCTGCGGATGCTCGCCGACCTGCGGGTGTCAGTGTTCCGTCGGCTGGAGCGCATTGCGCCCGCCGGCCTGCGGGAGCAGCGGCGCGGAGACCTGCTGGCCCGTCTGGTGGCCGATGCGGACACCCTCCAGGACTACTGGCTGCGCTGGCTGCTGCCGGTCGGCACCGCGGTACTCGTCGGCACCGGCTCGGTCGCCTTCACCGCGTGGCTGTTGCCCGGGGCAGGGGCCGCGCTCTTCGTCGGGCTGCTGGCCGCCGGGGTCGGGGTGCCGCTGGTCAGCGGGGCCTGCGCCCGGCGGGCGGAGCGGCGGCTTGCGCCGGCCCGGGGCGAACTCGCCACCCGGGTGGCCGATCTGCTGACGGGGACGGCCGAGCTGACCATCGCCGGCGCGCTGGCCGGCCGCAAGGACGCCGCGAAGCAGAGCGACCGGACGCTGACGTCCATCGCCGCACGGGGAGCCGTTGCCACCGGGCTCGGCAGCGGGCTCTCGGCCCTCGTGTGCGGCCTGACCGTGGTGGTCGCCGCGGCCGCGGCCGCGAACGCCGTCCACGACGGCCGGCTGTCCGGGGTGACCATGGCGGTGGCCGTGCTGACCCCGCTCGCCGCCTTCGAGGCGGTCAACGGCCTTCCGCAGGCCGTCCAGTACCGCCAGCGGGTGCGCCGCAGCGCCGAGCGGATCCACGAGGTCATCGACGCTCCCGTCCCGGTCGCCGAGCCGGAGCTGCCGGCCGCGGTACCCGCTTCTCCGTTCCCGCTGCGACTGACCGGACTCGCCGTCCGGCATCCCGGGCAGGAGCAGGACGCGCTGCACGCGATGGACCTGACCCTGGAGGCCGGCCGGCGGATCGCGGTCGTCGGCTCCTCGGGTGCCGGCAAGACCTCGCTGGCCCAGGCCCTGCTGCGGTTCCTGGACCCGCACGAAGGCGCGTACACCCTGGGCGGGACCGATGCGCGCACGCTCGACAGCGACGAGGTCCGCCGGATCGTGGGCCTCTGCGCCCAGGACGCGCACCTCTTCGACAGCTCGGTACGGGAGAACCTGCGGCTGGCCAGGACCGGGGCGAGCGAGGAGGAGCTGCGACAGGCCCTGGCGGCGGCCCGGCTGCTGGAGTGGGCCGACGGGCTTCCCGACGGGCTGGACACCCTGGTCGGCGAGCACGGCGAACGGATCTCCGGCGGCCAGCGCCAGCGCCTGGCCTTGGCCAGGGCGCTGCTCGCCGACTTCCCCGTCCTCGTCCTCGACGAGCCGGCCGAGCACCTGGACCTGGCGACCGCGGATGCCCTGACGGCGGATCTGCTCGCCGCGACCGAGGGCCGCACCACCGTGCTGATCACGCACCGGCTGGCGGGTCTGGAGGCGGTCGACGAGGTGCTCGTACTGGACCGCGGATCGGTCGTGCAGCGCGGCACGTACGCGGAGCTGGCCTCAGCCGAGGGACCGCTGCGGAACCTGCTGGAGCGGGAGCGGGCGGCCGACGGGATCCTCGCCGGCTTTCCCCGGTAAAAGGGACTAACTAGTCTCAAGGGCATGTCAGTGCAGGAGTCGCAGGAACCGCCGGAGTCACCACCCGGAACGCCTGACCCGCTGGAGGTGGCCACCCGGGCCACCCGCAGTCTGCAGGGCCTGTCCACCGAGCTCACCGCCCGGGTGCCGCAACTGCTGGAGGCCATGCGCTCGGTCGGCACCGGCCTCGAACTGCACTCCACCCTCGACCGTATCTGCGAGACCGCGGCCGAGCTCGCCGACGCCCGGTACGCGGCGATCGGCGTCGTCGACACCGAGGGGCGCGGACTGTCGGACTTCGTCACCTTCGGCATCGACGCCGAGACGGCGAGGAGGATCGGGCATCGGCCCGACGGGAAGCGGGGTCTGCTCGGCGCGCTGATCTCGCACCCCGACACGGTGCAGCTCGCCGATCTGACGAAGGATCCGCGCTCGGCCGGATTCCCGCCGCACCACCCGCCCATGAAGACCTTCCTCGGCGTCCCGATCCGGGTGCAGGGAGAGATCTTCGGCAATCTGTACCTCGCCGAGAAGAACGGCGGCGGCCAGTTCAACGACTACGACGTCCACATGGTCCGGGTCCTGGCCACCGAGGCGGGGATCGCCATCGGCAACGCCCGGCTCTACGAGGCCGCCACCCAGCGGGAGCGGTGGATCGACGGTTCGGTGGCCGTCACGACCGCCCTTCTGTCCGGCGGGGACGCGGACGATGCCCTGGCGGTGGTGGCCGAACAGGCCCGCCATCTGGCCGACTCCGCCGCCGGGATCGTGATGCTGCCGGCCGAGGAGGGCGGGATGGAGATCGTCGCCGTCTCCGCCGAGAATCCGGCCACCTCGCTCGGCCTGGTGATCCCGGCCGAGAGCCCGGTGGTGGCGAGGCTGTTCCAGGGCGAGCCGGTCTTCGTGGACGACGCCGCCTCCGACCCCCGCATGATCAGTCGGCTGACCAGCCAGTACGGGCCTTGCATGATGCTGCCGCTGCACAGTGGCGGACGGGTGCTGGGTGCGCTGGTGACCCCGCGGGCCCGCGGCGAGAGGCCGTTCAGCGAGTCCGAGCGGACCCTGGCCACCCAGTTCGCCTCCCAGGCGGCGCTCGCGCTGATGATGGCCGAGGCGCAGCGCGACCGGGAGAGGCTCGCCGTGTTCGAGGACCGCGACCGGATCGCCCGGGACCTGCACGACCTGGTCATCCAGCGGCTGTTCGCCACGGGGATGATGCTGGAGGGCGCCCAGCGGCGGTCCGTCGTCCCCGAGGTCGTCTACGGTGTCGGCAAGGCCGTGGACGAGCTGGACGTGACGATCCAGGAGATCCGCACCGCGATCTTCGCGCTCCAGCAGGGACCGGCCGAGGCCCCCTCGGGGCTGCGCACCCGGGTCCTGCGAGAGATCAACATGGCCGCGGTGCCATTGGGTTTCAAGCCGGCGCACCGGTTCCTCGGCCCGATCGACGCGGTGGTCGGCGAGCTGGTGGGCAAAAACCTGATCGCGGCGCTGCGCGAGGCCCTGTCGAATGCCTTCCGGCACGCGGAGGCGTCCCGGATCGAGGTGGTCGTGGACTGCACCGGCGCGCTGGCCGACGGGAGGCCCGGGGTGCGGCTGGAGGTCGCCGACGACGGCGTGGGCATTCCCGAGGGCGGCCGGCGCAGTGGGCTGCGGAACCTGCGCAGGCGGGCCGAGTCGCTGGGCGGGTCGAGCTCGTACGGCCCCGGTATCGGAGAGGACGGCAGCGGGACCACCCTGGTGTGGGAGGCCCCGCTCTGATGTGCCGGAGCCGGCTCGCGCCGGCCCCACGCTCGTGCCTACCGCTGGTGCGCGGCGCGTTCCGCGAGGATGCGCTCGATGACGACGGCGACGCCGTCCTCGTTGTTGGCGACCGTACGGCCGGAGGCGGCCGCGATCACGGCCGGGTGGGCGTTGCCCATCGCATACGAGGTACCTGCCCAGCTGAGCATCTCCACGTCGTTCGGCATGTCCCCGAAGGCGACGACCTCGGCGTGGGAGATGCCGCGCTCGGCGCAGCACAGCTCCAGGGTGCTGGCCTTGGAGACGCCCAGCGCGCTGATCTCCAGCAGGGCGGTCGGGCTGGAGCGGGTGATCGACGCGTAGGTGCCGGCGACCGAGCGGGCGAGCGTCAGGAACTCGTCCGGGGCGAGCTCGGAGTGGTGTGCGAGCAGCTTGAGGACGGGAGCGGAGGTGTCGTCCGCGTCTTCCTGCAGCAGCTTCTCGGCGGTGGCCACTTGGGCGCCCGGGTCCTGGAAGAAGGGCGGGTACAACGGCTCGTAGTTGATCCCGGTGGTCATCTCGACCGCGAAGGACGTGCCCGGGGCGGCAGCCCTCAGGGTCTCCACGACCGTCATCGCCGTGGCCCGCGGCAGCGCCCGGACCTGTACGAATTTCCGGCCGGCGTGGAGATCGACCACCGCGGCCCCGTTCGCGCAGATCGCCAGGCCATGGCCGTGGACATGGTCGCTGACCACGTCCATCCAGCGGGCAGGGCGGCCGGTGACGAAGAAGACCTCGATCCCGGCCTCCTCGGCGGCGGCGAGGGCGGCGACCGTGCGGAGCGAGACGGATTTGTCGTCGCGCAGCAGGGTGCCGTCGAGGTCGGTGGCGATGAGCCGGGGAGTGGGGGTTGGCCCGTCCGGGCGCTGGGGAGCCGAGGTCACGCACCCATCTTCGCCCATGGCCCCCGCGGTGACGGCCCGGGGCCGGGCCGGGCCGCGCGCCGGATGGCGATCTTTCTCCCCCGGCTACCTGCCCGCGGGCTCCGTCCGGAGGGACCCCAGGTGCTCCCACGTGAAACGGGGACGGCTGATGTTTCACGTGAAACATCAGGCGGCCGGCGTTTCACGTGAAACATGGGCAGGGCCGTAGTCTCGAAGACATGAGTCTGCGTCTGAGCACTGTGATCCTTCCGGTACGCCCGTGGCGTGAGGGCGGCCGTGACCAGTGGGTGCGAGCCGAGAAGCTCGGGTTCCACACCGCATACACCTACGACCACCTGACCTGGCGGTCCTTCCGTGACCGGCCGTGGTTTGGCGCGATCCCGACGCTGACCGCGGCGGCGGCCGCCACCGAGCAGATGCGGCTGGGCACGCTCGTCACCTCGCCGAACTTCCGGCACCCGGTGACGCTGGCCAAGGAGCTCATGGCGCTGGACGACATCTCCGGCGGCCGTTTCACCCTCGGCATCGGCGCCGGCGGCAACGGCTTCGATGCGACCGCGCTGGGTCAGGACCCCTGGAGCCCGCGTGAGCGCGCGGACCGCTTCGCAGAGTTCGTGCCGCTGCTGGACCGGTTGCTCACCGAGGCCGCGGTCAGCGAGCGCGGCACCTTCTACTCCGCCGACGAGGCCCGCAACATCCCCGGCTGCGTGCAGCAGCCGCGCCTGCCCTTCGCCGTCGCCGCCAACGGCCCGCGGGGCCTCAAGCTGGCCGCCGCCCATGGCCAGGCCTGGGTGACCACAGGCGATCCGAAGCTCTTCGAGGAGGGCACCCCGGAGCAGTCGCTGGAGGCCATCCGCGGCCAGCTGGCCAAGCTCGACAAGGCCATGGCCGAGATCGGGCGCGCGCCGGAGCCGATGGAGAAGATCCTGCTCACCGGGTTCACCCCGGAGCGCAACACGATGCTGGACTCCGTCGATGCGTTCGTCGACTTCGCAGGCCGACACCAGGAGCTCGGCTTCACCGAGATCGTGATCCACGCACCGATCCCGGACTCCGAGTTCGCGGCGGACGAGAACGTCTTCGCGGAGATCGCCACCGAGGGCTTGGCCCAGCTGGACAGCTGACGGCTCGGGATGCCCCCGTCGCAGTCTGGCGGCGGGGGCGTCCCGGTCACGACCTCAGGCTGTCGAGGGAGGACTGGGCGCGCTCCAGCAGACCCTCCGGGACCTCCTCGGGCCGGGCCCGGAGTTCGTCGATCAGCGCCGAGAGCCGAGCGACTCCCGCCTCCTCGCGACCTGTCTCCTGCTCGGTCCAGGCGGCGTACTGGACGCACTGGAGCCGGTCCCCCAGATGGTCCGGACCCAGCTCCGCGTACAGGGCCGCGGCCCGCTCACTCAGCCCGATCTCCTCCAGCCTCAGCGCCTCGACCTCCGCGGAGCGGCCCACCGCGGCGCGAGAGGACTCGTCGCCGTCTTCGTCGCCGTCCTCCTCCTCGTCCTCCTCGTCGTCCTCCTCGAGCGAGTTGACGCGCCAGTCGAGGACTTGCGCCAGCTGCTGCCATGTCTGGGCCAGCTCGGCCCGCAGCTGCGGGGCCGCGGGGGTCTCGCCGTGCTCAGCCAGTGCGGCCTCCACGACCCCGGCCGCTTCGTGCATCAGGTCCCGTGCCTGTGCCCATGCCGCCGCGGTGACGTTCTCCCGCGGTGCCAGCCAGGCCAGGGAGCGCAAGATCCGCACCTCGGCGATCGGGGCGTCCCCCGTCACCCGGTACAGCTCCAGGGAGCGCTCGTACGCGGCGACCGCCTCCTGGTGCAGGCCTGCGGCGGAGAGTTGTTCTGCGGCGGCCTGCGCGAGGGCCGCCTGCGGGCGGGTGTCCTCCCAGCCCTTGGCCACCTCCGCCGCCAGCAGGTACTGCTCGGCCGCCGCCCGTGAGTCGTTCAGCTGCCGCAGCAGATCGCCGAGGAACTCCCGTGCGGACACGGCCTGTCCCTCGCCGTGCTCCAGCAGATCGGGCAGCGTCGACTGCAGCACCTCCGCCGCGTCGGCGTTGCGGCCCTCCCGCGCATGGGCCCGGGCCAGCACGAGCCGGGCCTGGGCCCCTCCGTCGGCGGTCAGACCGGCCTGGTCGAACCAGTGCGCCGCAGTGAGGGCGTGCTCGGCCGCCTCCGCCGCAGCGTCGGCCCGGCGCAGCAGGATGTCCGCGAGGGTGAGCCGTACGACTCCGTGCGTCTCGGCGTCGGTCACCTCGGCGGAGTGCTCCAGCGCGGCGCGCGCCGCCACCTCCGCGTCCTCCGGCCGGTCCAGCGACATCAGCACACCGGCCTGCAGCACCAGCGGATCCACCGCCTGCCACGGCCGGTCCGCCGACACCGCGCGCGCCGCTGACGCGGCCAGCAGTGGCAGGGCCCGCTCGGGATCGCCCTGTGACAGGGCGACGCGGCCCAGCATCTCCTCGGCCTCCGCCGCCAGGTCGGGCAGCTCCTCTCCATGGGCCGCGGCGAAGGCGCCGAGTTCGACCGCCAGCTCACCGTGCCCGTGGTCCTGCCCAGGGCCGTGGACGTGTTCGTGCTCCGGGCCGGCCTCCACCGAGCGCAGGTACGACTCCACGCGGATCGAGGCCAGCTCCGCCAGTGCGATCCGGCGACCGCGCAGCGGCTCGTCCGCATCCAGCGCCTCGGCGGCCCGCGCGGCCGTGTTCAGCAGTTCCCGGATCCGCTCCGGCTCGGCTCCGGACTGCGCGGCCGCGCTCGCCAGCCGCAGCTCCGCCAGTGCGGCGCGCTCCGCCTGCCCGAAGGCCCGGTAGCCGTCGCGGACCGCCTCCAGCAGCTCCGCCGCGTTGGCGGCCCCGCCGCGGGCGGCCGCCAGGGCCCGGTGGTCCGCCACATCGGCGGCGACCAGCGGGTCCACCTGGCCCTCCGGGCGCGTGTCGACCCGTGCGCCGACCTCGGCCCAGAGCCCGTCCGCGGCAGGACGCCCCTCGTCACGGGCCTGCCGGGCCCGCTCCACCAGCTCGTCGAAGCCGGCTGCGGGCGGCACCGGCGCAGCCGCGGGGGCAGCTGCGGCCGCGGGCGCAGCCGTCTTCGGCAGGGCCGTGCTGCGCACCCCCAGCGGCAGTACGCCGACCAGCGGCTCCTGTCCGATCCGGGCGAGGAAGCGGTCCGAGACCCGGGTGGTGCCGTTGCGGGCGTCGAACCGCCGGGCGATGTCGAGCGAGCCCGTACGCAGTACCTCGTACAGCTCGGAGACCGTACGCGGGACGCCCTCGTAGGGGACGGCCGGACTCTGGCCGTGTCCCAGCTCCGTCAGCCGGCGCAGCAGGACCAGGATGCCGCCGTGGAAGGCCATCTGGTCGTCGACATTGACGAGCGGGCCCACGTGGGAGGCATGCTCGGCGAGGATCTCCAGGCCACGTGACTCGTTGCCGCTCAGGGCACAGAACTCGATGTGCTTGCCGACCGAGGGCAGCAGGCTCTCGTTGCCGCGGGCCATGCGGTAGCCGCGCAGGTGGTGCGAACGGGCCTCGTCGAAGCGGCCGAGACGCAGCAGCGGCAGCAGCGAATGGGCGAGCAGCCGGTGGGGTTCCTCGGCGCAGGTCCGCTCGCCCGCCAGCACGGGCTGCCAGACCTCCATCGCCCGGGCGTCGTCCCCGCGGAGCACGGCGTACGAGCCCTGCCCGTTGAGCTCGCAGGCGTGGCAGTCGCTCATGCTGTCGCGGTCGGCCGCCAGCCAGGCGCGGTACGCCCGCTCGGCCCGGTCGTCCTCGCCGATCGCGTCGGCGAGCCACAGCTCGGCCTCGCGTACCGGCCGCTCGCTGTAGCCGGCGATCCGGTAGCGGCGCTCCATCTCGTCCAGCCAGCCGGTGGCGGACTCCAGCGGGATCTCGGGGGAATCGCTGATGGCCGTGGCCACCCACTTGAACTGCCAGAACAGCGAGTGGGCGTCCCACCGGTCGAAGGCGCCGGGGTCCTTGTCGTACTCCTGGAGCAGCCGGGCGAACGGCACCAGCATCTTCGAGGACTCGGCGCTCCAGAGGTAGGCGTTGATCAGGTTGTCCAGCGCCTTGCGGAACAACGCCGTGTCGCCGTTCACCTCCGCCGCACCCACGAGCACCTCGGCGTGGGCGTTGCGCGCGGCTCCGTTCGGGGCCTCGCTGTTCTCCGCCAGGCCCCGCTCGATCTCCTCGCGCGTCAGCATGGTCACTTCTGTCCCTCCGGGGAGTCGGTGGAGTGGGTCGCCCATTCCAGGAGCCCGAGGAAGGCCCGGTTGAGCAGGGTGGAGTCGGCGGGGCGCAGCGGCCGCTGGGACATCAGCAGCGCCTGCCCGTACAGCGATTCGACGGCGGTGCCCGTCAGGGCCTCGTCGGGCAGGGCGGAGATCCGGCGGATCAGCGGGTTGTTGTGGTTGAGCACCAGGCGGGCGCGCGGCGCGGAGCCGCGCAGGGCTCCGAGGATCCCGCTCCACAGCGAGTCGGCGCTGCTCAGGGCGGCCGTACGGTCGCGTTCCTGGCGGGCCTGGCGGTCGTCGAGGTAGAGCGCCGGGACGGACACGGGCTGGAAGGCGCGCAGCACCACGTCGCAGCCCTGCGGCTCCAGCCGGGTGCGCGCCGTGGACAGGAAGGGCGCGAGGGCCAGTTCGGCGGAGGTCGGGACCGGGTCGAGCCGCTCGGTGACGGCTCCGGCGTCCAGCTCCCTGACCTTGAGGTCCGGCCGTACGGAGGGCAGCAGGGCGAGCAGGTCGGCGTCGTAGGTGTATCCGGCGTTGATGACGCCGAGGCCGTGGGCCGCCGCGATCGGGGCGATCTGGCGGAACTCCTCGACGGTGCGCGTGAAGTGGATCTCGGTGTGGGCGGCCGTGAACTCCTCCAGGCTCATCGAGCCGTCGCTGGTCTCGAACGGAAGCCAGGGCAGCATCAGGCCGAGCAGCTCGGCGTCGTGCCGGGCCAGGGACTTCACGCCGAGGTGGTGGACGCTCAGGAAGGCGGCCAGGCGCTCCGGTTCACTCGCGGCGAGTTCGGCGAGCCAGGCCCTGACGCGGGCGCCGAGGGCCTCCCGTACGGCGGACAGGGTCTCGTCGTCGTACAGGTTCTCGCGGGAGGCGGTGGGCCGCAGCGTGTCGGTGTCGATGACCGCGCGGACGAAGAACGCCCAGTCCGGCAGCAGGTTCTCGGCGTGGTCGGTGAGCAGCATGCCCTTGAGGTGAACCCGGTGTCCGGCCCGGTGGGCGGGGCTGGTCGGCTCGGGGAGGACGTACGCCACTCCGCGCACCCCGGCGACGGGCAGGTCGAGGTCGATGCTGTCGAGGGGGGTGAAGCCGAAGAGCTGCGCGCAGTGGCCGGCGAGCGCGACGCGGCGGGCGGCGGGGGTGGGGAAGGGACGGTCCCATACGGCGGGCCGGTCGGTGACGGCCCGCGGCTCGCCGCCTTCGCCGTCGTCGAAGGTGATGTCGTACGGGAGCAGCGAGCCGTAGTCGCGGGCCAGCTGCTCGACCTTGGACGGGACGGTCCACTCCTCGGCGCCCGGGCGGGCCTGGAGGATGACGGTGGTGCCGGGCTCCCGGCGTGCATCGTCGGGCAGTTCGCGGACGGTGTACGAGCCGTCGTCCGTGGCCAGCCATTCGACGGGCGCGGCCTGGGGATCGCGGGCGGAACGCGTGATCACGCGGATCTGGCGGGCCACGACGAAGCAGGCGAGCAGGCCGATGCCGAACTGGCCGAGGAACTCCCGGCGGGTGGTCTCGAGGCCGTGGTCGCCGCCGCGCTTGGAGCTGCGGCCGATCGTGGCGAGGAGGGAGTGGGCCTCGGCGGCGGTCAGGCCGATGCCGCTGTCCTCGATGGTCACCCGGCCCGCGGACGCCGACAGGCGGATGCGGATCTCCGCCTCCGGGTCGAGTGCGTGGCGGGCGGTGACGGCGTCCACCGCGTTCTGCAGGAGCTCGCGGACGTAGACGCGCGGGCTGGAGTAGAGGTGGTGGGAGAGCAGGTCGACCAGACCGCGCAGATCGACTTGGAAGCTGTTGGCCGACGCGTCGGAGTGGTCGGCGGAGTGGGAAGGGGAAGGAGATGTGGACGTCACGGGGCGTCACCTCGCGTGCTCGCATGGATGGTTCGGCGATCGCGAGGTACCCCCCTCACCGATCGGAATGAGGAACAGAGTAGGGGGATGATCTGACAATCTCGTCCTGAATTCCTGCGCTACGAGAAGCGCAGGAACTGCGGCGGTACGGCGTCCACCAGCCAGACCCCGTTGGCGCTGATCCGGAAGACGTGCCCGGCCGCGCGCATGGACCCGGCGTCCACGCTGAGTACGATCGGCCGGCCGCGCCGCGCGCCGACACGGGTCGCGGTCTCCCGGTCGGGGGACAGGTGCACGTGGTGGCGGGCCATGGGGCGCAGGCCCTCGGAGCGGATCGCGTCCAGGGCGGCGGCGACGGTGCCGTGGTAGAGGTACACGGGCGGTTCGGCCTCCGGCAGGTCCAGGTCCACGGGAACGGTGTGGCCCTGGTTGGCCCGGATGCGGGTGCCGTCGACGGCGAAGCGCTGCTTGTCGTTGGCCGCGACGACGTGGTCGAGCTCGGCGCGGCTGACGGGGAAGCCGTGGGCGGCGGCCGCGCGGAGAAGATCGTCGATCTCCACCCAGCCCTGGGGATCGAGCACCAGTCCGATGCGTTCCGGCTGATGCCGCAGATGTTTCGAGACGTATTTGGACACCTTCACGGTGCGTCTGTCGTCCATGGCCCCAGCTTGCCGCGTCGGAGCGGGGTCGGGCAGGGATTTATCGCCCCTCCGCCGGACCCGGACACCCTCTATCGCTCTTCCAAGATACGGAATACATTTTCCGTTGAACTTCTGCCCAGGGGGAGAACCCATGACGATCCACGCTTCCCTGCCGCGCCGCGCGGTCGCCGAGCTCATCGGTACCGCCGCCCTTCTCATGGTGGTGATCGGTTCCGGTATCCAGGCCGCCGACCTCAGCCGTGACACCGGTGTCGCCCTCGTCGCCAACTCGCTCGCCTCGGCCATCGGCCTCGGGCTGATCATCACCCTCTTCGAGCCGCTGTCCGGAGCCCACCTCAACCCGGTCGTCACCCTCACTTCCTGGTGGGCCAGGCGGACCGGCGGCGAGGGGCTCGGCGGCCGGGAGGCCCTGGTCTACACCGCGGCCCAGACCGCGGGGGCCATCGGCGGCGCCGTCCTCGCCGAGTTGATGTTCGGCCACGCCCCCGGCACGTTCTCCACGCAGATCCGGGGCGGCGGCCATCTGCTCGTCGGCGAGATCGTCGCCACCGCGGGCCTCGTCCTCGTCATCCAGGGCCTCGAGCGCATCGGGCGCCCGAAGCTGATCCCGGCCGCGGTCGCCGCGTACATTGCCGCCGCGATCTGGTTCACCTCGTCCGGCTCGTTCGCCAACCCGGCGGGCACCATCGGGCGTGCCTTCAGCGACTCCTTCACCGGCATCGCCCCGCAGTCGCTGCCCGGGTTCGTCGCGGCCCAGCTGATCGGCGGAGTCCTGGGCCTGGCCCTCGCCGCACTCCTCTACGGGGGCACCCCGCGCGGTACGCAGGACGCGCCGGCCGCCCCCGGGCCCGGTGCCGAGACCCTCGAGCCGGTGCCCGTCAGCGTGGCCGAGCCGGCCGGAAGCGTCGGCGGCGCCGGCCCCGCCGGTCCCGTGAACGCCGCGTACGAGACCATCGGTTGAGTCGTCCGAGCAGCCGTCCACGCCGCTGTCCACAGGGTTGCCCACAGGCAGCACCGACTTGTCCACAGCTGGTTGGGTCGGGTTTGAGGGCAAACGAGTGATCCGCCCTGTGGACTACAGGCCGGACGTAACCGGATGTCACCGGATGTCACCGGATGTCACCGGTCTTCACCGGTCTTCACCGGTCTTCACCGGTCACCGACCGGACGCCGGACGGCACCGCTATCCGCCGCCCCGGCGCGCCAGCTCGTTCATAGTCCGGGCCTGCAGCTCCCGCTCCGTCGCGGCCCGGACGAACTCCCCGACGTGCTCGGCGCCGACCAGCTCCTGCACCGCCCGTACCGTCTCCGCCGGCAGCGGCACCGACGCGGGCCCCGACGGCTGCGGGGTCCCGGCCGCCCCCAGGTGGCGCTGCAGATGCCGGGTCGCGAACAGCCGCATCGCCCGCGCCAGCTCGGCGTCCACCGTCTGCTGGGCCAGGGGCCGCAGTCTCCGTACCATCGTCGCCGCCTCCGCCGCGTCCGCGTCCGTCGGCGGGACCTGCCCGAGGTAGCGGGCGAAGACGTGCTCCGTGGTGAACTCGAGGAACCGCGAGGCGATGTGCTCCACCTGCCCGCGCAGCTCCCGCAGATGTCCGGTGATCGCCGACAGCGGTACCCCGGCCGCGTACAGCTCGGCAGCCACCGCCAGCTCCTGCGGGGACGGCACGAGGAAATCGTCCGGGCGCCCCGGGATCCGCTCCAGCACCCCCAGCTCGCACGCCTCGCCCACCGCATCGTCGTCGGGCCGGCCGCCGAACCGCTCGTTCAGCTCGGCCCGGCTGATCCGGGCGGCCTCTTCGTCGGTCCAGGGACCGTGCACCTCGGCGACGAGCCCCAGCACGCCGCCGAGCCCGCGCCCGGCGTCCCAGGCCTCCAGCAGCTCCTTGATGGAGGCCAGGGTGTAGCCGCGGTCCAGCAGGTCGGCGATCTGGCGCAGCCGCGCCAGATGCGTGTCCCGGTAGACGTTGGAGCGGCCCCGCCGCTCGGGCTTCGGCAGCAGCCCGCGGTCCTGGTAGGCACGGATCGTGCGTACCGTCGCCCCGCTGTGGTGCGCGAGATCCTCGATCCGGTACTCGGCCACCGCCTGTTCTGACAATCCCGGCTCCCTACGACATGGCGGCTCGGCCGACCGTGGCCGCCGCCGCGGCCCGGGCGGCAGGCGAAGCCGCAAGGTACTCGACCGCCCTGCGCAGCGAGCCCTCCTGCGAGGGATGGTACGACCGCCGGAAGTAGCGGGATATGGCCGTGCCGGGCCCTCTCCACGCCGGCCGGGCCGGGGCCCGGCCCGGCCGCCCGTTCACAGCCGGGGTTCCAGTTTCGCGAGCCGCCGCAGGGCGCCCGGCGCGAACCGGGACATCCACAGGGCGCCCTTGGACTCCGGGGTCACCGGCACCACCGCCTCGTTGCGCACCACCGCCCGCAGGATCGCGTCGGCGACCTTCTCCGGCGGGAAGTTGCGCAGCCCGTACAGCCGCGAGGAGCGCTCCTGGCGGCGCTTCTCCTCCGCAGCGTCCACCCCGGCGAAGCGCGAGGTGGCGGTGATGTTGGTGTTGACGATCCCCGGGCATATCGCCGAGACCCCGATCGACTGCGAGGCGAGCTCGGCGCGCAGGCACTCGCTCAGCATCAGCACCGCGGCCTTCGAGGTGCTGTACGCGGGCAGGGTCTTGGAGGGCAGGTACGCGGCGGCGGAGGCGGTGTTGACGATGTGTCCGCCCTGGCCGCGCTCGGCCATCTGGCGGCCGAAGATCCGGCAGCCGTGGATGACCCCCCACAGGTTGACGTCGAGGACCTTCTTCCAGTGCTCCGAGGTGGTCTCCAGGAAGGGCCCCGACAGGCCGATCCCCGCGTTGTTGACCAGGACGTCCACGATCCCGTACTCGGCGGCGGTCTTCGCCGCGAGCTTCTCCATCGCCTGCTCGTCGCTGACGTCGACGCACTCGCCCCAGGCCTCGGGGGCCCCGACGAGCCGCGCCATGTCCGCCGTGCGGGCCGCGCCCTCGGCATCCCGGTCCACGCACACCACCCGGGCCCCGGCCTCGGCGAACGCGAACGCGGTGGCCCGGCCGATGCCGCTGGCGGCGCCGGTGACGAGCACCAGCTGGCCGCCGAACCGGTCGGCGTACCGGCCCGGAGCCTTCTGTTCCGGCGCGCGGGCGGGCTCCTCCCGGGCGGTGACGAACCCGGTGATCCACGCGGCCAGCTGGTCGGGCCGGGTCCGCGGTACCCAGTGCTTGGCGGGCAGGGTGCGCCGCACCAGATCGGGGGCCCACAGTTCCAGGTCGTCGTACAGCCGCTCGGAGAGGAAGGCGTCCCCGGTCGGCGTGATCAGCTGGACCGGTACGTGTGCGTACGCGTCGGGGCGCGGCCGACGCAGCCGGGGCCGGACGTTGTCCCGGTAGAGCCAGGCTCCGTGCGCCGCGTCCGAGGGCAGCGAGGCCGTCGGGTAGGAGCCGGCCGGGACCTTCTCCACCCGCTCCAGCATCTTCGGCCACCGCTTGCCGAGCGGCCCGCGCCAGGCGAGCTCCGGCAGCACGGGCGTGTGCAGCATGTACACGTACCACGACTTGGCGCCCTGGCCGAGCAGTTGCGCGGCCCTGCGCGGGGTGGGCCGCGCCATCCGCTTCTTGATCCAGTGCCCGAAGTGGTCCAGGGAGGGGCCCGACATCGAGGTGAAGGAGGCGATCCGGCCCTCGGTACGGGCGACCGTCGCGAACTCCCAGCCCTGTACGGAACCCCAGTCGTGGCCGACCAGGTGAACCGGCCGGTCCGGGCTGACCGCGTCCGCCACCGCCAGGAAGTCGTCGGTCAGCTTCTCCAGCGTGAAGCCGCCGCGCAGCGGCACCGGCGCCGTGGAGCGCCCGTGGCCGCGTACGTCGTAGAGGACCACATGGAAGCGTGCCGCCAGCCGCTCCGCGACCTCCGACCAGACCTCCTTGCTGTCCGGATAGCCGTGTACGAGCACCACGGTCGGCCGCTCGCTGTCGCCGAGCTCGACGACGCACAGCTCGATGCCGCCGGTGCTCACCCGGCGCTCGCGCGCCCCAGCGAGGCCCGTACCGGGGAGGCCCGCCCCCGCGGGGCCCGTCCCCTTGATGCCGCCCTTGCTGCCGTCCGCTCCGCTCATGCCGCTCATGCTGCCTTCTCCTCGGCCCAGCGCCGCACGTGCGGCAGATCGTCGTCCAGCCAGAACGCGCTCTCCTCGGGATCCCGCGAGTCGGTGACGACCAGGATCTCCTCGAACTTCGCACCGGTGCCCCGGAAGCCCAGGTGCGGTTCCACCGCCCACAGACCGGGCTGCGGCGGGTGGTCGGAGAAGTGGTACGGGCTCCACAGCGGGGACCAGCCCTCGCGGTGCCCGTGCAGGGCGTCGGAGGCCAGCCCCTTGAGGGACTGCGTCCCGAACCCGAACGCGGTCGGGGACCAGCGCCGTTCCTTGACCCGGTCTATCTTGTGGGCGATCACCCCGAAGGGGTAGGCGCGGTGCCGGTTGGCATACCCCTGGCGGATCATCAGCCGCTCGACGTTCTCGTAGATCTCGCGCAGCGGGCGGCGCTCGCGGACCTGCTCCAGGATCAGCTCGCGGTGCACCCGCAGATCGGACATCAGCCGGTCCTGTACGGGGTTCAGCCCGAGGCTGCCCGAGTACCCGATGTCGGCCGCGTACCCCTTGTACACGGGCGCCATGTCGAGGATGAACGGCATCCCCGGCTCCAGCTTCCGGTTGGTGGGGAAGAACTGCAGGGGGATCTTGAAGTTCGCGAAGGCGGTGCGGTCGCCGAACCACGCGAATGGCAGGTGGAACCAGTCCCGCACGCCGCGCTCGCGCAGCCACTCGCGCTGCATCCGCGCCGCCTCGCGCTCGGTCACCCCCGGCCGCAGCTGCGCCGCCACGGTCTCCGCGCACTCGTACGACAGGCGTTGCACTTCCCTGAACCCGCGCAGGTCCGCCGAGAGTTGCGCGGTGCGTTCCCTGGTGTCCCCAGCCATGACAGCCGTCCGTCCGTAGCCGTACCCGCCCGTACCTTGACACTGATGAATGTGACAATGACCGGAGATCACGTCAAGGCCCGTGCACGGACCTGTGGACAAACTGTCCGGTCCGCATCAGCCTTTCGTCAGGGTCCGTAGTCCTGAAGGCGGAGACGGAGTGACGCTCCAGGTCTGACGATCTGCACGGCCGGCGCCACTAACGTCGAAGCCGTGACTGTCATCGCGACCGAAAGCCTGAGCAAGCGGTACCCCCGAGTGACCGCAATCGACCGGCTCTCCCTGGACATCGGGCCGGGAGTGACCGGCCTCGTGGGTGCCAACGGAGCCGGCAAGTCCACGCTGATCAAGATCCTGCTTGGACTGTCCCCCGCCACCGAGGGCCGCGCCGCCGTGCTCGGACTCGATGTCGCCACCCATGGCAGCGCCATCCGTGAGCGCGTCGGCTACATGCCCGAGCACGACTGCCTGCCGCCCGACGTCTCGGCCACCGAGTTCGTCGTCCACATGGCGCGCATGTCCGGGCTCCCGCCGACCGCCGCCCGCGAGCGGACCGCCGACACCCTGCGCCACGTGGGCCTGTACGAGGAGCGCTACCGCCCCATCGGGGGGTACTCCACGGGCATGAAGCAGCGGGTCAAGCTGGCCCAGGCGCTCGTCCACGACCCCCAGCTGGTGCTCCTCGACGAGCCCACCAACGGCCTCGACCCCGTCGGCCGCGATGAGATGCTCGGCCTGATCCGCCGCGTCTACACCGACTTCGGCATCTCCGTCCTGGTCACCTCCCACCTCCTCGGCGAGCTGGAGCGGACCTGCGACCACGTCGTGGTCGTCGACGGCGGCAAGCTGCTGCGTTCCAGCTCCACCAGCGACTTCACCCAGATCACCACGACCCTCGCGGTCGAGGTCACCGACTCCGACGCCCACCCGGACGGCACCGCCGCCCTGCGCAAGGCGCTCGCCGAGGCGGGCATCACCCTGCACGCGGGTGAGGAGCAGGGGCTGCCCGGAGCCGGCCACATCCTGCTCGTCGAGGCCACCGGCGAGGACACCTACGACACCGTGCGCGACACCGTCGCCGACCTGGGTCTCGGCCTGGTCCGCATGGAACAGCGCCGCCACCACATCGCGGAGGTCTTCCGCGACAACGACCAGCAGCAGCTCGTCCGGAAGGGAGCCGGTTCCGATGGCGCCTGACACCTCGACCCAGATCCACAACATCGGCTACCGGTCCTACGAGGGAGCCCGGCTCGGCCGCGCCTACGCCCGCAAGTCGCTGTTCTCGCAGTCCCTGCGCGGCGCTTACGGACTCGGCCGCTCGGCCAAGTCCAAGGTCCTCCCGATGCTCCTCTTCGCGGTGATGTGCGTCCCCGCGCTGATCATCGTCGCGATCGCCATTGCGGTGCCCGGCTCCACCAGCCTGCCGATCAAGTACACGACGTACGCCCTGACCACCCAGGTGATCATCGGCCTCTACCTCGCCTCGCAGGCACCCCAGTCGGTCTCCCGCGACCTGCGCTTCAAGACCGTGCCGCTCTACTTCTCGCGGCCCATCGAGCGCATCGACTACGTCCTCGCGAAGTTCGCGGCGATGTCCTCGGCGCTGTTCATCCTCACCGCCACACCGCTGCTGATCATGTGGATCGGCTCGCTGCTGGCCAAATTCGACTTCGCGGACCAGACCAAGGGGTTCGCCCAGGGACTGGTCTCCGTGCTGCTGCTCTCGGTGCTGTTCGCCGGCCTCGGCCTGATCATGGCCGCGCTCACCCCGCGCCGCGGCTTCGGCGTCGCCGCCATCATCGCCGTGCTCCTGATCCCCTATGGCGCGGTGACCGCCGTCCAGGGCATCGCGTACAGCACCGGCTCGAACGGTGCCATCGAGTGGATGGGCCTGTTCTCCCCCATCAGCCTGATCGACGGGGTCCAGTCAGCCTTCCTCGGCGGCACCTCCGCCTTCCCCGGTGGAGAAGGCCCCTCGGCCGGCGTCGGCTTCGTCTACCTGCTCGTCGTCCTCGCCCTCATCGCCGGCTCCTACGCCGCCCTGATGGCCCGCTACCGGAAGGCCGGGCTGTGACCACCATCGACATCGACCACACCTCCCGCTGGTTCGGGAACGTCGTCGCCGTCAACGACGTGACCATGCGCATCGGCCCCGGAGTCACCGGACTCCTGGGCCCCAACGGCGCCGGGAAGTCCACGCTCATCAACATGATGGGCGGCTTCCTCGCCCCCTCCACGGGCACCGTCACCCTCGACGGCGCACCGATCTGGCAGAACGAGCAGGTCTACAAGCAGATCGGCGTCGTGCCCGAGCGCGAGGCCATGTACGACTTCCTCACCGGCCGGGAGTTCGTCGTCGCCAACGCCGAGCTGCACGGCCTCGACGACGCGGCCGCCCAGCGGGCGCTCGCCACCGTCGAGATGGAGTACGCCCAGGACCGCAAGATCTCCACGTACTCCAAGGGCATGCGGCAGCGCGTGAAGATGGCCTCGGCGCTCGTCCACGACCCGTCCGTGCTGCTCCTCGACGAGCCGTTCAACGGCATGGACCCGCGTCAGCGCATGCAGCTCATGGACCTGCTGCGGCGCATGGGCGATGACGGCCGCACCGTGCTGTTCTCCTCCCACATCCTGGAGGAGGTCGAACAGCTCGCCTCCCACATCGAGGTGGTCGTCGCCGGCCGGCACGCCGCCTCCGGCGACTTCCGCAAGATCCGCCGCCTGATGACGGACCGCCCGCACCGCTACGTCGTCCGCTCCTCCGACGACCGGGCCCTCGCCGCGGCCCTGATCGCCGACCCCTCCACCGCAGGCATCGAGATCGACCTCAAGGAAGGCGCGCTGCGCATCCAGGCCGTCGACTTCGGCCGCTTCACCGAGCTGCTGCCGCGGGTCGCCCGTGCGCACGGCATCCGGCTGCTGACGGTCTCGCCCTCCGACGAGTCCCTCGAGTCGGTCTTCTCCTACCTCGTCGCGGCCTGAAGGAGCTGGCACCCATGTACAACCCCACCGTCGCCCGGCTCACCTACCGCGCGCTGCTCGGCCGTCGCCGCGCGCTGATCCTCTTCGCACTGCCCGCCCTGCTGATCGTCATCTCCCTCGCCGTCCGCGCCTTCACCGGCCTGGACGACAAGGTCGCGGCCGACCTGCTGGGCGGCTTCGCCCTCGCCACCATGGTTCCGCTGATCGGAGTCATCGCCGGCACCGGAGCCATCGGCCCCGAGATCGACGACGGCTCGATCGTCTACCTGCTCTCCAAGCCGGTGAAACGCCCGACGATCATCATGACCAAGCTGATCGTCGCGATCGCCGTCACGATGGCCTTCTCCGCGATCCCGACCCTGATCGCCGGCCTCATCCTCAACGGCAACGGCCAGCAGATCGCCGTTGCCTACACCGTCGCCGCCCTCGTCGCCTCGATCGCCTACAGCGCCCTGTTCCTGCTGCTGGGCACCGTCAGTCGGCACGCGGTCGTCTTCGGTCTGGTCTACGCGCTGATCTGGGAGTCGCTGTTCGGCAGCCTGGTCTCCGGGGCGAAGACCCTGAGCGTCCAGCAGTGGGCCCTGGCCCTCGCCGAGAAGGTCGCCGGCGAAGGCTACGTCGACGCCACCGTCGGCCTGCCCACCGCGGTGATCCTGCTCGTGGCGGTCACCGTCGGCGCCACCGTCTACGCCGGCCAGAAGCTGCGCCGCCTCACCCTGGCGGGCGAGGAGTAGGCCCCCACAACACCGGCTCCGCATCCCGTGCCCCGCCCGGCCCACCGGCCGGGCGGGGCGCCGCCGTACGGGGCAAAATCAGTGCATGATCGAGCATGCCGAGCCCGAGCCGTCCAGGCCCGTACGGTCCTGGATACGCTCCGCGCCCGGTACGCACATATGGCTGCTGATCATCGCCGTCACGAGCATCATCGTCGTGATCGCGCCCGACCACCTCGAGCACGTCCTGCTCCACCGCCACAGCAGCAATATCCACGAGCTCACCCGGCACCCCGTACGGGCCCTGATCTCCAGCGCCTTCTGGATAGCGAACCCGGCCTCACTCGCCCTGTACGCCGTCCTCTTCGAGCTCTTCCACGCCCCCGTCGAACGCTGGCTCGGCACCCTGCGCTGGCTCGTCATCGTCGCGACGGCCCACATCACGGCCACCCTGATCAGCCAGAAGGTGGTCCTGACGGCCATTCAGGACCACCGGGCCCCGCAGAGCATGGTCCACGTCGTCGACGTCGGTGTCAGCTATGGACTCGCGGCCTCGATCGGGGTCCTCACCTATCGGCTTCCGAACCCCTTGCGCTGGATCTACCTCGCCTGTGTCGTCGCCTTCTTCGGACTCCCCCTCCTCACCGGAGGCACTTTCACCGACCTCGGGCACGCCATCTCGCTCTCCGTCGGCCTGCTTGCCTGGCCGCTCACCCGCCACCCGCACCCCAGGCATGTTTCACGTGAAACATGAGCGTCGTCCTCGCCGGACCGATGCGCGGAAATTGACTGGTACGGGACCTGCGCCCCGGGCAGAGTGAGTCGTGCGGGGAGCAACAAAAGGTCCGGAGCAGCCACTTCGAGCGCGCCTTGCGGCGCGGGCTGTTCCGGACCTTCCCCTGTTTGCGGCCGAGCCGTCAGGCAGCGCCCAGCAGGCGCTCCAGCACCACCGCGATGCCGTCCTCCTCGTTGGAGGCCGTCACCTCGTCGGCCACCGCCTTCAGCTCCGCATGGGCATTGGCCATCGCCACGCCGTGGGCCGCCCAGGCGAACATCGGGATGTCGTTGGGCATGTCACCGAAGGCGATCGTCTCCGCCGCCTTCACACCCAGCCGGCGCGCGGCCAGCGAGAGGCCGGTGGCCTTCGTCAGCCCCAGCGGCAGGATCTCCACTATGCCCGGGCCGGCCATGACGATGTCCACCAAGGAGCCCACCGTCTCGCGGGCCACCTTCACCAGCGCGTCGTCGTCGAGCTCCGGGTGCTGGATGTACAGCTTGTTCAGCGGAGCCGTCCAGACCTGCGCCGTGTCCTCCAGGTAGAGCGCCGGCAGGCCCTCCTGCACCCGGTACCCGGGCCCGAACAGCACGTCGCCGTCCACCCCGTCCCGGCTGGCCGCGAGCGCCAGCGGACCCACCTCGGCCTCGAGCTTCGACAGCGCCAGACCGGCCAGCTGCCGGTCGAGGGTCACCGAGGTCAGCAGCCGGTGCGCCCCCGCGTCGTAGACCTGTGCGCCCTGCCCGCACACCGCGATCCCCTTGTAGCCGAGGTCGTCCAGCACGCTCCGGGTCCAGGGCACGGCCCGGCCGGTGACGATGATGTGCGCCGCGCCCGCCGCGGTGACCGCGACGAGCGCTTCACGGGTGCGTTCCGAGACGGTGTCGTCGCCACGCAGCAGCGTGCCGTCGAGGTCGGTCGCGACGAGCTTGTACGGGAACGGGGCCGGGCTCACTTGGTGATCGGCTCCAGGACCTCGCGGCCGCCCAGGTACGGACGGAGCGCCGCCGGCACCCGCACCGAACCGTCGGCCTGCTGGTGGTTCTCCAGGATGGCGACGATCGTGCGCGGTACGGCGCACAGCGTGCCGTTCAGCGTCGACAGCGGCGCGGTCTTCTTGCCGTCGCGGTAGCGGATCGACAGGCGGCGGGCCTGGAAGCCGTTGCAGTTCGAGGCGGAGGTGAGCTCACGGTACTTGCCCTGAGTCGGGATCCACGCCTCGCAGTCGAACTTGCGCGAGGCGGAGGCACCCAGGTCACCGGTGGCGACGTCGATCACCTGGAAGGGCAACTCCAGGCTGGTCAGCCACTGCTTCTCCCACTCCAGGAGACGCTGGTGCTCGGCCTCGGCCTCCTCCGGCGCGACGTACGAGAACATCTCGACCTTGTCGAACTGGTGGACGCGGAAGATGCCGCGGGTGTCCTTGCCGTACGTACCGGCCTCGCGGCGGAAGCACGGCGAGAAGCCGGCGTACCGCAGCGGCAGCTTGTCGGCGTCGATGATCTCGTCCATGTGGTACGCGGCGAGCGGGACCTCGGAGGTGCCGACCAGGTAGTAGTCGTCCTTCTCGAGGTGGTACACGTTCTCCGCGGCCTGGCCGAGGAAGCCGGTGCCCTCCATGGCGCGCGGGCGGACCAGCGCCGGGGTCAGCATCGGGATGAAGCCGGCCTCGGTGGCCTGCGCGATCGCCGCGTTGACGAGGGCGAGCTCCAGCAGGGCGCCGACACCGGTCAGGTAGTAGAAGCGCGAGCCCGACACCTTGGCGCCACGCTCGACGTCGATGGCCCCCAGCGACTCGCCGAGCTCGAGGTGGTCCTTGGGCTCGAAGCCCTCCGCGCCGAAGTCGCGGATCGTGCCGTGCGTCTCGAGGACGGTGAAGTCCTCCTCGCCGCCGACCGGGACGTCCTCGTGGACGATGTTGCCGAGCTGCAGCAGCAGACGCTTGGCGGCCTCGTCGGCCTCGTTCTGCTCTGCCTCGGCGGCCTTGACGTCCGTCTTGAGCTGTTCGGCCTTCTTGAGCAGCTCCGCCCGCTCCTCCGGGGAGGCCTTGGGGATGAGCTTGCCGAGCGACTTCTGCTCATTGCGCAGTGCGTCGAAACGCATGCCGGACGACCTGCGGCGCTCGTCGGCGGAGAGCAATGCGTCGACGAGTTCGACGTCCTCTCCACGGGCGCGCTGCGAGGCGCGGACACGGTCAGGGTCTTCACGGAGCAGCCGGAGGTCAATCACCCCTCCAGGCTACCGGGCTGGGCCTCCTGGGCTCACACCGATATCACGCTGCGTGTCGCTTTGTCCTAATTGCGGAGAATGGAAAACCCTGGCCGGCTGGCTGGAAGTGGCCCTTGTCGGGCGGGCAATAAAAGCGCCCCATTCCCCGAAAAGGGGCACAAGCGGGGTATCCGGGCGCCCTCTGAGCAGGGCGGGAAGGCCTCCCTTGTCCACAGGAATTGTCCACGGCGGGGACTTTTCCACAGGCTGTGCGCCGGATCTGTGGACACGGAATTAGATCAATCCCCGTCGGCGGGCCGCCGGGACGAATCAGGGTTCAAACCACCCTCACACACTCATTCGGGTGGGAATGACTCGCTCCAAAGAGTTGATCGGCGATGCGGGGGTGACGCCGTTCACCTCCCGCTCCCCAGCGCGAAACCTGGGTCCGCCGACCGATTTGTCGACCTTGTCGCGCCTCGATGTCGACTAGTCCACAGGTCCCCATCTCGGCCTGTGGATAACTCTGTGGACAGTGGAGGAAGAGCTACGCCCGGCCGTCGAGGCAGCGCGTCAGCCAGTCGGAAGCGGCCGTGAAGTCACGGTCCGAGGTGCCGGGCCGCGGAGCGCGCACGTCACCCTGAGCGACGCCGGCGCGCGGGTAGGAGCCGAGGAAGCGGACCTGGGGGCAGGTGCGCTTGAGCCCCATGAGTGCCTCGCTGACCCTGCGGTCGGAGATGTGGCCCTCCGCGTCGACGGCGAAGCAGTAGTTGCCAATGCCCGCGCCCGTCGGCCGCGACTGGATCAGCATCAGGTTGACCCCGCGGACGGCGAACTCCTGGAGCAGCTCCAGCAGCGCACCGGGGTGGTCGTCGCCGAGCCACAGCACGACGGAAGTCTTGTCTGCACCGGTCGGTGCGGCGGGCCGGGCGGGCCGCCCGACGAGCACGAACCGGGTCTCGGCGTTCTCCGCGTCGTGGATCTCGGTGACCAAGGGGACGAGCCCGTACGTGGCCGCCGCGAACTCGCCCGCGAAAGCGGCGTCGAAGCGGCCCTCCTGGACCAGCCGGGCGCCGTCGGCGTTGGAGGCGGCCGACTCCCACACCGCGTCGGGCAGGTTCGCCCGCAGCCAGTTGCGCACCTGGGGCTGGGCGACCGGGTGCCCGGTGACGGTCTTGACGTCCGACAGCTTGGTCCCGGGCCGCACGAGCAGCGCGAAGGTGATGGGCAGCAGCACCTCGCGGTAGATCATCAGCGGTTCGCCGGAGGCCAGCTCGTCCAGCGTGGCGGTGACCCCGCCCTCCACCGAGTTCTCGATCGGCACCAGGGCGGCCGCGGCCTCCCCGTTGCGTACGGCATCCAGGGCGGCCGGGACCGACACCATCGGGACGAGCTCCCGGGTCGCGGCTTCCGGCAGTGTGCGGAGGGCGGCTTCGGTGAAGGTGCCCTCGGGACCGAGATAGGTGAAGCGGGTGGCCGACATGTGATCAGCCTAATGCCGGGCCCCCGACCGCCGGGGTGCTGTTCATCCTTCGAGCAGCCGCTGCCCCACGTACTCACCGTCGCGGGGGGCGGGCGGTACCGCGTACAGCCCGCTGGACTCGTGCCGGATGAACTCCGACAGGGCGTCGCCGCGGTCGAGCTTGCGCTGGACGGGGACGAAACCGCGCAGCGGATCGGCCTGCCAGCAGATGAAGAGGAGCCCCGCGTCCGGGGTGCCGTCTGCGCCGATCCCGTCGTGGAAGGAGAAGGGACGCCGGAGCATGGCGGCCCCGCCGTTCTGCTCGGGGGCGGAGATCCGCGCGTGCGCGTTGGACGGGATGACCGGTTTGCCGTCGGGGCCGATCTTGTCGAGGGCCATCTCGGTGGTCTCCTTGCCGCCGGTGAGGGGGGCGCCGGTGGCCTTCGTACGTCCTATGACCTGCTCCTGCTGTGCCAGGGACTGCTTGTCCCAGTCGTCGAGGAGCATCCGGATGCGGCGTACGACGGCGTACGAGCCCCCGCCCATCCAGGCGTGCTCGGCGGGCCCGGGGCCGGTGGCGGGGACGAAGATCCGCTTGTCGAAGTCCGGCTCAGCGGGCTTCGGGTTGCCGGTGCCGTCGATCTGGCCCATGAGATTGCGGGCGGTCATCGGGGCGGCGGTGGCGCCGGGGGTCCGGTTGAAGCCGTTCATCTGCCAGCGCACGCGGGCGGCGTCCCCCGCCTCCTTCTGCAGGGCGCGCAGGGCGTGGAAGGCGACGAGCCCGTCGTCGGCGCCGATCTGGACCCACAGGTCGCCGTTGCTGCGCTGGGCGTCGAGCCGGTCGGCGGAGAAGTCGGGCAGCGGGTCGAGGGCGGTGGGACGGCGGGCGGTGAGCCCGGTGCGCTCGAAGAAGGAATGCCCGAAGCCGAAGGTGACGGTGAGGGAGGACGGTCCGGCATCGAGGGCGATCCCGGTGTCCGCGGACGAAACCGTCTTGCCCGCCATCAGCAGGCGGGCGGTGTCGGACCAGCGGCGCATCAGGGCGGCGGCCTCCTTGCGCCCGGCGCCCGGGGCCAGGTCGAAGGCGACGACGTGGCCCTTGGCCTGCAGCGGGGTGGTGATGCCGGCCTGGTGGTCGCCGTGGAACGCGACCTCGGTGGCGCCGAGGGAGGCAAGGCTCCCGGCCGCTCCGGGAGCGGCGGCCGGGGAGTCGGCGAGTGCGGAGTGCACGAGTGCACCGCCGGTGGCGCCGAGCGCGAGCCCGGCGGCGCCTGCGGCGCCGACCGTGCCCAGCAGCCGGCGCCGGGAGATCTCGATGTCGGTGTTGCTCTCGGTCACGCTGGTCAGCCGATCTTCACGTTCTTCTGCACGGTCGTCTGGTCGATGTCGGAGGTACGGACGCTCACGTCGATCCGCCATTCCCCGGCGAGCGGAAGCTGGACGCCGGATGCACTCCAGTGTCCGGGGGCCGCGCGCTCCGGGATGAGCGGCAGGGGGCCGATGTCCTTGGCGGGGAGGGTGAAGGCGACCTTGATCTCGGGGATGTCGAGGGGCTTGCCCTCGGGGTCGTCGACCCAGACGTGGAGCGAGTTGGCGCCGACCCGGCCCGGGTCGAGCTCCACCCGGACCGATCCCTTGCCGTTCTCGCCGCCGGTGTCGAACGGCAGCGTGATCTTGATCGCGCGGTTGGGGACTGCGGTGGCCGCGGAGTCGCGGCCGCTCGCCTGCTCGGCGGTCCGGCCGGGTTCGGTGCTGGTCAGGACAGTGGTCACGGCGAGCAGGACCACGGCGACCCCGGCCTCGGCGAGGACGGAGCGACGCAGCCCCGCCCGGTTCGGATCGGCGTCGCGGACCTGCTTCTCGCGTGCGTTCTCGCGGGCGGCACGCTGGCGGGCGAGCTGGGCGGCGCGCTTGGGGTCGTCGGGGACCGTGACGGCGGCCGGCTGTGTTTCACGTGAAACATCGCGCTGCCGACCGACCTTGGCCGGCTTCCCGGCAGGTGCGTCGGTGAGCCGTGCGGTCCACGAGCGGGAGACGTAGGCGATGCCGACCAGGGCGGCAACGAGCCCGACCTTCAGCAACAGGAGCTGTCCGTAGCTGGTACCGGTGAGGGCCGACCAGCTGCCGACCTGGCGCCAGGACTGGTAGATGCCGGTAACGGTCAGCACCAGGACACTGACGAACGCGACCCGGGAGAACCGCTGGACCGCCTCGCGTTCGATCCCGGGGACCTTGTGGAGGGCGACGAGCAGTGCGGTGAGCCCGCCGAGCCAGGCGGCGACGGCCAGCAGGTGCAGGATGTCGGCGGGCATGGCGATCCCGGGCTGGACGCCGGTCGAGGCGTGCTCGGACAGCGACCAGGTGGCGGCGATCCCGCCGGCGACGACGGCTCCGCCGATGCCGAGGCCGAAGAGCAGGTCGTTGGCCTCCTTGTCCGCAGCCTGCCCCTTGTCTTTGTCCCCGTTCTTGCCCTTGCCCTTGCCGATGTCCCCGGTCTCGGCGGTCCTGCGCGCGAAGGCGCCGAACAGCACGGCGATGAACAGCGCGGCGGCGCCGAGAAGCAGCAGCCGGGAGAGCAGGGAGGCGCCCGGCTTGGTCTCCAGAACGGCCTTGAGGCCGTCGAGGTCCAGCGCGTCGGCGAACCTCCCCGACCCCGTGTACGGGTTGCGGAGCACCAGCATCGCGAGCGTGGCGGCGGTGAGCGTGACCCAGGCGCGCACGACGAGCTTCTGCAGCGGGCGCTGCGCCGCGCCGCGGCGCCAGCACAGCAGGATGAAGGCGGCCCCGCCGACGAGGACCGTGAAGCCGGCGTAGGCGGCGTAGCGGGCGATGCCGTACACGATGCCGACGGGTCCGCCGCCCGCCTGCCCGGTGGGCAGGGCGACGCTGGTCGCCGAGGGGGCGCCGATGGAGAAGGTGAAGGCACCGGAGACGGGGTGGCTGTCGGCGGACACGGCCTGCCAGGCGACGGTGTACGTACCGTCCGGCAGCCCCGAGTGCAGTGCGGTGCCGTAGCGGATGGTGGATCCGCTGCACATGTCGCGCAGTTCGCCGGTGTCCACCCGCCTGCCCTGCGGGTCCATGACGCGGATCGAGTCGTCGCCCATGGCGACCTGCTCCGAGAAGGACAGGGTGACCTGGGCGGGTGCCGTGGCGACCACCGCCCCTTCCTTGGGGTCGCTCGCGGTGAGTGCGGCGTGTGCCGTGGCCGGGCCGGCCGCGGTGAACAGGGCTGCCAGCAGGGCTGCGAGGACCAGCGCGAGCCGCGGCAGGAGTGCCGCGGCCCGGACGCGGGCCGGGGAGGGGGCGATGGCCGTCATGGCGTGTCAGTACCTCGGTCCGTCAGTGGGCGCTGGTGTTCTGGGCGTTGTACGTCCGTTCCTTCACGTCCAGCTCGACCTTGACCGGGTCGGCCTTTTCGAAGCGCAGCTCGACGGTGACCTTGTCACCTACCTTCGGCGTGTTCTTCAGCCCCATGAACATGACGTGGTTGCCGCCGCGCTCCAGCTTCAGCTCGCCGTTGGCCGGCACGTCCATGGCCGCGACCTGCTGCATCTTCTGGTCCTTGGTCTCGTGGATCTGCAGATCGTCCGAGAGCGGGCTGGTGACGGCCGTGAGCTTGTCGGCGGTATTCGAGTCGTTCTTGATGACCATGAACGCGCCGGCCATCTTGTCGTTCACGGGCTCCGGCATGAAGGCGCCGGTGACCGTCATCTTCGGCTTGTCCGTGCCGGCCTTGGCGGCGGAGGCGGAGTCGGAGTCCGAGGAGCAGCCGGATATGGCGAGCGCTGCCGTCAGGGAGAGTGCGGCGGCGAGGGTGCGGGTGGTGCGGGCGTTCACGGGTTCTCTCCCTTGATGATCTTCGGCAGGTCCTTGGTGTAGTCGTCGACGGTGCTGCCTTCGCCGTAGAGGAGGTACCCCTCGTCGGTCTTGGGCGAGAACGCGATGACCTGGGCGCCGTGCATGGAGACGACGCTGCCGTCGGCCTCCTTCTTGGCGGCCTCGATACCGATGCCGAGCTTGCGCGCGGCGGCCTGGATGGTGGCGAAGTCCCCGGTCAGTCCGGTGAAGGACGGGTCCTGGGCCTTGAGCCACGCGCCGAGGGAGTCGGGAGTGTCCCGTTCGGGGTCGGTGGTGACGAACACGACCTGGAGCTTGTCCTGGTCGGCCTTGGGGAGTGCCTTCTTGGCGACGGCGATGTTGCTCATCGTCAGGGGGCACACGTCCGGGCAGTTGGTGTAGCCGAAGTAGATGAGCGTCGGCTTGCCCTTGGTCTGCTCGCGCAGGTTCCACGGCTTGCCGGTGGTGTCCGTCAGGACCAGCTCCGGCTTGTCGAAGGGGCGGTCGAGGACCGTGGCGGTCCCGGTCTTGGACTGGCCGGTGATCTGCGTGACCGCGTCGGGCTTGACGGGCTCACCGCCGCAGGCGGTGAGGGTGAGCGCGGCCGCTGCCGCGAGGGCGGCGACCGTCACACGTGTGGTGCGCATGGAGAAATGTCCCTGGGATCGGGTGTGTGGTGCGGGCGGCCCGGCCACGAGGGCGGGCAGGCTGCGCGCACGTTCTGGAGAGGGAGATACGGGATACGGCCTGTGGCCGCGTCAGGTCAGGAGGCGCGGCGACGCGAGGCGATACCGAAGGCGACGCCGCCGAGGCCGATGACGATGCCCGCGATGCCGAGGGCCCGTGCGGTCGTGTCGGAGGCGTGTGCGGCGGCCTCGTCGTGGCCCTTGTCGTCCTCGGCGGCCGCGGCGTTCTTGTCGTCGTGGTGGCCGTCGGCCGCCTTGGCCGCGGTCAGCTTCAGGACGGGCGCCGGGTTCTGAGGCTCCGCCGCGCCTTCCTTGGGCTCCTCGATCCAGCGGACGATCTCGTTGTTGTCGTACGTCTGGATCGCCTTGAAGACCATCTGGTCCGCGTTGTCGGGCAGCTTGCCGACGGAGACCGGGAACTGCTGGAACTTGCCGGGCTCGATCTTGCCGCCGCTCCAGGTCACCTTGGTGACGGCCTCGTTGACCTGCTTGCCGTGGACGGTGAGCGGCTTGTCGAGCTTGCTCTTCTCGACCGTGACGGTCCAGCCCGGGATGTCCTGCGGCATGACGGACGTCAGCGGCTGGTCCACGGGGAAGTTGACTTCCAGCTGCGTGGTCGAGGCGTTGTCGCGCTCGTTCGGAACCTTGAAGTTGATCGTCGCGTAGCCGCCCTTGGCGGCCTCTCCGGGCTGCACGCCGACGTGCGCGGAAGCGGTGCCGGACAGGACGAGGACGGTGCCGGCGGCAAGGGCGGCGGCGAAGGAGACGCGAGAGGTCTTCATGGCAGAAACACTCCACAGGGGCAGTGGTGACGGTGGTTCCGCGCACGGGCGCGCGCGGGGTCCGCGGCACCTGTGCTTCCGCCGGATGCTCCGGGGAGGGGTGCCGCGTCAGGCTGCGAGGGCGAGCGCCGTGCAGGGCGGCCCGCGCCTGATCACCGTGTGATGGAGTGCCTCCCGGCCGGTGTGGGCGGCGGGTTCGGCGGCGGTCCGGGCGGCCTGCGGGCTACCGGCAGGAGTGCCCTGGAGCCCGGTGCCGAGGGCGCGTACGAAGGCCAGCGCGGCGCGCAGCGGGCGTACCGGGTCGGCTTCGGCGGAGGTGCGCGACAGCTCGGCGAGCCGGAAGAGCGCGGCGTCGCCGCGCCCGAGGAGCCAGCCCGCGGCCAGTGCGGCCAGCAGGTGGCCGACGAGCATGCCGGTGCTGAACAGGCCGGTGGCGGGCGCCGCGTAGGCCTGCGCCATGTGTGCGTGGCCGGCATGTGCCTGCGCCGCGGCCTGGGCCGTCATGGCGGCCGGGTCCAGTCCGGCGGTCTCCAGGATCTGCCGGGCGTCGGCCGGGCTGAGCGGGACGGAGTTGCCGCCGCAGACCAGCCGGGCGGCGAGCGCCGCGACCGAAGTGTCGGTGCCGACGGGGGTCCGGGCCGCGGCGTCTCCGTGCTGGGCGAGGCCGAACACGGCGTGCAGTCCGAGCTGCCCGAAGGCGAGTCCGGCGGCGATGCCGGGCAGTGAGCGGCGGCGTCCCGCGAACGGGGCGGCGACCGCGAACACGGCGAGGAAGGCGATGACGAGGGCCCACCAGGGCACGGTGGCGCAGGACGCCAAGGCGTGCCCGGCCGCGGACAGCACGACGCAGACCGCGGTGAACACCGCGGCCCGGATGAGCCGGAGGCCGGCTCCGGCGGGCGTCGCGTGGGGGACAGTCATGGCCGGGCCATCATCGCACTGAGCTCACGCCGTCCATACGGCAGGTCCGGAAGGTCGTGAGTGCCCCCGTACGAGGACTTCACGTCGGGTGTCCCTGCCGCAGCGGAAGCCCGTGAGCCGCCGCATACACCGCTGCCCGGGAGTGCCGCATCGGCCGAATGAGGGCTGTGGCGGCCGCCGGGCGCTTACGCACGCCCGCGGGCGGCAATAGGTACCCGTATGAGCATCTGGTGGTCTCTCCACTTGAGGCGCGAAGCCGCGAGCGTGCCGCTCGCCAGGCGTTTGCTGCTGGGGACGATGGAGACCGCGGGGGTGGACCCGGACATCTCCTTCGATCTGTCGGTGGCGCTGAGCGAGGCCTGCGCGAACGCGGTGGAGCACGGCGGCCCGGCGGCCGAAGCCGGTGTGGGCGCGGAACCCGATCCGGAGGCGTGCGCGGCGTACCGCGTCACGGCGTACCTGGACGGGGACTGCTGCCGCATCGAGGTGACCGATTCGGGCCCGGGATTCCCGGCGGCGACGGTCGCGGGGCGCAGACCCCCGCCGGCCGGCCCCTCCGAGCCTTCGGAGAGGGAGCACGGCCGGGGCCTTTGGCTGATCGCGGAGCTCGCCGACCACGTCAGGTTGCGCAACCGGCCGGGCCGGGGCGCGGTGGTCAGCTTCGACAAGATCCTGAAATGGCGTGAGGGAGCGCTGCTGAAGGCGTCGTAGCCGCGCAAGTCCTCCCGGACACGCCGATGGACGGGACTCGCGTACGAGATCCCGCCCATCGGAGGTCAGCCGTCCGAGGTCAGCCGTTCGAGGTCAGCCTTCGCAGGCCGGCCGTCGCGGCCGGCCGGAGTCAGCCCTTGAGGCGCGCCATCCAGGCCTCGACATCGGCCGAGGCGCGGGGCAGCCCGGCCGACAGGTTCCGGTTGCCGTCCTCGGTGACCAGGATGTCGTCCTCGATCCGCACGCCGATCCCGCGGTACTCCTCGGGCACGGTCAGGTCGTCGGCCTGGAAGTACAGACCGGGCTCGACGGTGAGGCACATGCCCGGCTCCAGCGTGCCGTCGACGTACGCCTCGGTGCGCGCGGCGGCGCAGTCGTGGACGTCCATGCCGAGCATGTGGCCCGTGCCGTGCAGGGTCCAGCGACGCTGCAGGCCGAGCTCCAGGACGCGCTCGACCGGGCCCTCGAGCAGGCCCCACTCGACGAGCTTCTCGGCCAGGACGTGCTGCGAGGCGTCGTGGAAGTCGCGGAACTTCGCACCCGGCTTGACGGCGGCGATGCCGGCTTCCTGGGACGCGTACACCGCGTCGTAGATCTTGCGCTGGATGTCGGTGTACGTGCCGTTGATCGGCAGCGTGCGCGTGACGTCGGCGGTGTAGAGGGAGTGGGTCTCCACACCGGCGTCGAGCAGCAGCAGGTCGCCGGAGCGGACGTCGCCGTCGTTGCGGACCCAGTGCAGGGTGCAGGCGTGCGGGCCGGCGGCGCAGATGGAGCCGTAGCCGACGTCGTTGCCCTCGACGCGGGCGCGGAGGAAGAACGTGCCCTCGATGTAGCGCTCGGACGTGGCCTCGGCCTTGTCCAGGACCTTCACGACGTCCTCGAAGCCGCGGACGGTGGAGTCGACGGCCTTCTGCAGCTCGCCGATCTCGAAGTCGTCCTTCACGGCGCGTGCCTCGGAGAGGTAGACGCGCAGCTCCTCGTCGCGCTCCTTGGTGACCTTGTCGGTCAGAGCGGTCTCGATGACGGAGTCGTGGCCACGGACGTTGCGGACCGGGCCCTCGGCCTCGGTCAGCTCCTCGGCGAGCTTGCGGACGTCCTTCGCGGGGATGCCCAGCAGCTGCTCGGCCTCGGCCAGGGAGTGGCGGCGGCCGACCCACAGCTCGCCCTGGCCGGACAGCCAGAACTCGCCGTTCTCGCGGTCCGAGCGGGGCAGCAGGTAGACGGTGGCCGTGTGGCCGGTCTCGCCCGCGGGCTCGAGGACCAGGACGCCGTTCTCGGTCTGGTCGCCGGTCAGGTACGCGTACTCGGTCGAGGCGCGGAAGGGGTACTCGGTGTCGTTCGAGCGGGTCTTGAGCCGGCCTGCGGGCACGACCAGGCGCTCGCCGGGGAAGCGGGCGGACAGCGCGGCGCGGCGGGCGGCGGTGTGCGCGGCCTGCGCGATCGGCTCCAGCCCGTGCAGCTCGGTGTCGGCCCAGCCCGTGCGCATGTTCTCCGCGAGTTCGTCGCTGACGCCCGGGTACAGCCCGTTCTTGCGCTGCTTGTGCTTCTTCTGGGGCTGCTCTTCTTCCGGGGTCTCCGGGGTGAGCTCGTCCGCCACGTCTTCTCCTCAGCTACGACAGGACCGGGTATGGACCGCATCCATCGTATGTGCGAGGGGAAGACGCCCGGCGAGGATGTGATAAATCAGTCAAAACGGGCGGCGAGCAGGACGATGTCCTCCACCCCGTCCTCCGTGGCGGCCATGGCGACGGTGGTGCCGGAAGGGGCGGCGGCAGCCTCGGATCCGGCGGGCGCGAGCGCCGGGTCGTCCTCGGGCAGCACCGTCCGCAGGATGTGGTCGCACACGGCCGCCGGATCGTCCCGGATGCCGCGGGGCACCCCCGCGGCCGCGGCGTGCAGCCGTGCGTAGGCCCGGTCCATCGGGTCGCCGGTCCGCCGCAGCAGCCCGTCGGTGTACAGCAGCACCGTTTCTCCGGGCGCAGGTTCGATCTCCACGCTCGGCGCTTCCCAGCACGACAGCATCCCGAGCGGCGCGGAGAGCGAGGTCTCCACGTACTCCGTGCGGCGCTCGCCGACGAGCAGCGGCGGGGTGTGCCCCGCTCCGGCCAGGATGATCTTGCGCTGGGCGGGCTCGCAGTACGCGAACAGCGCGGTCGCGCAGCGCGCGGGCTCGGTCAGGCGCAGCAGCAGCTCCAGATCGGACAGGACCGCGACGGGGTCCTCCCCCTCCATGACGGCGTACGCGCGCAGCGACGCCCGCAGCCTCCCCATCGCGGCGACCGCGCTGGGCCCCGCTCCGGTGACGGAGCCGACGGCCAGCCCCAGGGCGCCCTCCGGCAGCGGCAGCGCGTCGTACCAGTCGCCGCCGCCGCGCGGTCCGGTGTGGTGGCGGGCAGCGAGCTGGACGCCGGGGATCCGGGGGAGCCGGCTGGGCAGCAGCTCCTCGGCGACCGTGGCCAGCCGGCTGCGGAACCGTTCCACCTCGAGCATCCGGGCCAGGTGTTCGGCGGCGTGGCGGACGTAGAGCCCGGCGAGATCGCGCTGGCGGTCGCTCGGCTCGGCCTGCTCGTCGTAGAGCCAGACGGCCGCGCCGAGCCGGCCGGTGGCCTCGGCGGTGAGCGGCAGGGCGTAGCTGGCGGCGTAGCCGAGCCGGGCGGCGACCTCGCGGTGGCGGGGGTCGACCGGGGTGCCGTACCCGCCCGAGCCGGGGGCGGCGTCGGGTTCGGGGAGCACCTCGGAGCCGCCTTGGGCGTCGGGGAGCCCGTCGAGGATCCGGCCGTACGAGGTCGCGGTGCGCGGGACGGTCTCGATGTGCCCGAGGTCCGCGCGGCCGAGGCCCAGGCCGATCGTGGCGGTCGGGCCGAGCCCGTCGGAGGGCTCCAGGACGACCAGGCCGCGGCGGGCGCCGACGAGTGCGGCTCCGGCACGCAGGAACTCCTGGAGGGAGGAGTCGAGGTCACGGGCGCGGGCGAGGCGTTCGGTGAGCTCGTGGAGGGTGGTCAGATCGGAGACCATCCCCGCCAGGCGGTCCTGGATCAGCGTGCTCGGTCCGGGAACCGGTGCCGGGGCCGGTGCGGGGGCTGTTCGGGCGGGCGTGGGCGCCGCAGTCTGCGGGACCGCGGTAACTGCTGGATCGATTCCAGCCACTTTCGGCAGATGCGGGGCGCTCATGGCGTCCGCCTTTCCACCTGGTGCGATTCGCCATATAGCATCGCAAACCCCCAGATCGTGCTGCGCCGCCATCAATGAATCCACATCTACACGCACACGAGGATCGATGTCCAGCATTGCCCAGGTGGGAATCCTGGTGTCCGTGGGGCTGCAACTCACTGTCCAGCCAAGGCTAGAACTTGGCCGGAAAAAGCCGGACGCGGACGGTTTTTGCGATCGACTGGTCGGGCGCCGGAGTGGCTCCGGGTACCTAATCGGTGGTGCCCGGGGAGAGTTGGCGCAGCCCGGTGGTCGCCGGGAACCGCCCGGCACGGGCCGGCGTCCTTAGCGGCGGCAGCCGGTCTCGGCATCGGCGCGGGCCGCGTTCCGCCCCCGCCGGACGTTTCATGGACCCGTAAGAAAACTGCACGAACCGTGTGAACCTGCTCCAGGCGGACAGTGACGCGAAACGTGTACGTGTGGTGAGACACCCGTTACATGGTGTGATGTGGCCCTCGGCGTTCAACGGAAAGGAACGAGCGCTCATGCGCGAGATCCTCGGAAGGCGTCTCCAGCGGCTCCGCAATCGCCTGAAATCCCTTCGCCCCGCCCCCGGGCAGAGCGGTGACCAGGCCCTCTTCGACGCGGCGCTCACCTGCGCCACCGCCTGGCAGTGGCCGGTGCTGCCCGGCGTCGGCCGCTCCGGCGCCGACAGCACCCGGTGCGCCTGCCCCGATCCCGACTGCGTCGTCCCCGGCGCCCACCCCTTCGACCCCGGGCTGCTGGCGGCCACCACCGACCCCCGGATGGTGGCCTGGTGGTGGACCAACCGGCCCACCGCGCCCGTGCTGCTGGCCACCGGGGGGTCCGCGCCGTGTGCCGTGAGCCTGCCGGCCGCCGCGGCCGCGCGGGCCGTCGTACGGCTGGACGCGCAGGGGATGCGGCTGGGTCCGATCGTGGCCACCCCCACCCGGTGGTCGCTCCTGGTCGCGCCGTACTCGCTGGAGCGGCTCGGCGAACTCCTGTACGCCAAGGACCACGTGCCCTCCGCGCTGCGCTTCCACGGCGAGGGCGGCTACCTGTTGCTCCCGCCCTCCCCCGCGTCCGGGGGCGGGCAGGTGCGGTGGGAGCGCGAGCAGGCCGATGCCGGGGGCCCGTGGCTGCCGGAGGTCGAGGCCGTCGTGGACGCACTGGTCGAGGCGAGCACCGGGGCCTCCGGCGGAGGCAGCCGGCTCGCGTACTGATCACTCGTACGGGTGCCAGCGCGACGAGTTTCCAAGGGAATTGGGCGCGGGGATCTCCGCGTCCCTTTCCCGCATCGCTATGTTCGCCGAATGAATCTCCGCTTGATCGGTATCAGCGCGGGTGTGCTGATCATCTTGTCGCTCCCGCTGGCAGGAGCGATCGCCGGACCGGATTTCGCCGGTCAGGACGACGGAAAAGGCGGCGGGTTGCTCTCCTCGCTCGGGCTGGCCGATCCGAAGGGCGGAACCCGTACGCCCGCGCCCGGCGCTCCGTCCGCGCAGCGGGCCGCGCCGCAGCGGGCCGCGCCGTCGCAGGCCGGGCCGCAGCAGCCGGGTCCGTCCGAGCAGCCCCGTACGGATTCCCGGTGCGGTCCCGAACTCTCCTCACCGCAGGGCGTGGAGGCGCAGACCTGCATCCTGGCGGGCGAGGGGCGGACCTGGGGCCGGAGCTACTACCGCAACACCAGCGGGCGCGCACTGGACGCCGTCCTGACGGTGATGGGGCCCGCGGGGCGCACGGTGCAGATCCGGTGCGCGGTCGGGGCGGGCGACGAGCCGGGGCTGTGCGAGACGCCGAGGGAGGACTCGGCGGGGGCGCCGGACGCCTACTCGGCCGTTGCGGAGTTTGCAGTTCCGGATGATGAAGGGCGGCTGCTGCTGCGGTCCGGGAGCAACTCACCGGCACCGGCCGACGGTTGAGCGACGGCGGAAATGGAAGGGCCCGGTCGCTGGCGACGGGGGATGCACCAGCGACCGGGCTACAAGAACGGTAACAAGAGATCGCCTGTTCGCAAATTCGATCTCTGATATTCAGACACCGATTTGCAGGCGATTAGCGGGAGTTGTGACCCCAGTCACCGGTCCTGCGGGGCCTCGGCGGTCAGCTGAGGGTGACCTGGCGGTTGGTGAGCCCGCCGCGCGCCCGGCGCTCCTCGGCGGTCAGCGGGGCGTCCGCGGCCAGGGCCGTGGCCAGCCGCTCCGCGAACTCGGCCGCGGGCTTCTCCACGTCGTCGGCGGTCACACCGGTGGGCAGGTCCCAGACGGGGACCATCAGGCCGTGCGCCCGGAAGGAACCGACCAGTCGGGTGCCTTCGCCGAGCGAGGAGGTGCCGGCGGCGTGCAGCCGCGCGAGGGCGTCGAGCAGCTTCTCCTCGGGGTGCGGCATGACCCAGCGCAGGTGGTTCTTGTCCGGGGTCTCGCACCAGTAGGCCGCGTCCACGCCGGCCAGCTTGACCGTCGGGATGGCGGCGGCGTTGGCGCGCTCGAGGGAGGCGGCGATCTCCGGGGAGGCGCTCTGGGCGCTCTCCGCATCCGGAATCCAGAATTCGAAGCCGCTGTGCACAACCGGCTCGAAAACGCCGTCCGTGTCCAGGAGATCCTGAAGTCGCGGCCCCTCGGCGGGAACGCGGCGAGCCGGAATCGGGGTACCCGGTTCCGCGACGAGCGCGCGCTCCAGCGTGTCGGCCATGTCCCGGGAGAGGTCCCCGGTGGTCGAGTCGTTCTGCAGGCCGAGCAGGACGGACCCGTCCTCGCGGCGCAGCGCCGGCCAGGCCATGGGCAGTACGGTCACCAGCGTGACGGAGGGGACGCCCTCGGGCAGGCCGCCCTTGAGCGTCAGCGGGATGGTCGCCGCGGGCACGAGCTCGCGCAGCGCGACCCAGTCGCACTCGCCGGGCAGGCCCTCGAAGGGGCGTGCGACGTGCTCGGTGACGGCGTGCGCGGCGGCTGCTCCGTGGCAGGCCTTGTAGCGGCGCCCGGATCCGCAGGGGCAGGGCTCGCGTGCGCCCACCACCGGGATCTCCCCGTTCTTGAGCTGCGGCTTTGCAGTCTTGGCTGCGGGGCGCTTCTTGGCCATCGTGGGTGTCTCCCGGTTGCGGCGGTACGGCGTTGTGTCTGGGCGCGAGCCTAGCCGTTCGTACCGCTGCAACCGGGAGGATGCGGCCGGGAGCACGGTCGGCGTGCGCTCCCGGCGGCCGCTCGTTCGGATGGCCGGTGGTGCGGGTGCTGCTGTCGGGGATCCGGATCGGGTCCGCGTCGGGATCCGGTCACGGATGGAGATCGTCGAAGGCGGTGCTGAAGTCGATCGCCGGGGGCGCAACGCGCGTAGCGAAATCGTCGTGCCGGGGCCCACATGCGACGGTCACCCATACGGTGACCTCGCCTGCCGCTCCGTCCCGGACACCCCAGTCCTGGGCGAGGGCGCTGATGATGTTCAGCCCCCGGCCGCCACGCGCGGTGACCGAGGGTGTGGCCGGAACCGGGCGGGTGGGACCGCCCCCGTCCGTGACCTCGACCGTCAGCCGCCCCGCCTTGTCGATGCGCCATGCGGCGCGTATCTCCCCGTCCCCGATCTCCCCGGCACCCAGCGGCCTGCCGTGCCGGCAGGCGTTGCTGAGCAGTTCGGAAAGGATCAGTACGGCGTCGTCGACGACCGATTCGGACACCCCGCTCATACGCAATTGCTCACGCATGCGGCGCCTCGCCTCGCCCACGCCCGCAGGACCATGGCATACGTCCATGCACGACGACGTGGGCACTTCCTGTGCCACCACCAACGCCACCCCCGGAACCTCCTTAGCCCCACGCCATGGTCTGGATGCCCCAATGGCCTGGACCGGAAACCGGTCAAGCGGGGCCCTCTGACGCATTCATGACCAGCGATTGCGGAGCGGATGCGCCGGAGCACACCCTGTCACGCGAGCGACGTGCGGGACGGGTGGGCAAAAGGGGACGTCAGCGCCCGAGCTGTGACAGAACTTTTCGCGGCCTGTTCGTAATGATCGCTTCTACACCCAGATCAGCGCAGAGCTGAACGTCTTCCGGTTCGTTTACGGTCCATACGTGTACGGAGTGACCCGCGGCCTGGAGCTTGCGGATGAACCCGGGATGGCTGCGCACGATGCGCATCCCCGGACCGGCGATCCGCACCCCGGCCGGCAGCCGCCCGTCGCGCATCCGGGGCGAGATGAACTGCATCAGGTACACGGTCGGGATCGTCGGCGCGGACGCCCGCACCCGGTGCAGGGAGCGCGCGGAGAAGCTCATGACGCGGACGGGGTGCGGGCCCTCGGCGGGCGGCGCGTCCAGCCCGAACCGCTTGAGGAGGAAGAGGAGGCGCTCCTCCACCTGTCCGGCCCAGCGGGTCGGGTGCTTCGTCTCGATGGCGAGCTGCACCGGCCGGTGGGCATCGGAGATCAGCTCCAGCAGCCGCTCCAGGGTGAGCACGGAGGTGCGCTCGGGGTCGGCGTCCCAGTCGGGGGCCTCCTCACGGTCCTTCCAGGAGCCGAAGTCGAGCGTGGCGAGGTCGGCCAGCTCGAGGGCGGAGACGGCGCCGCGGCCGTTGGACGTGCGGTTGACCCGGCGGTCGTGGACCAGGACCAGATGGCCGTCGGCGGTGAGCCGGACGTCGCACTCGAGGGCGTCGGCGCCGTCCTCGATGGCCTTGCGGTAGGCGGCCAGGGTGTGCTCGGGGGCATCCTCCGAGGCGCCGCGGTGGGCGACGACCTGGATGGGCGGCATTGCGTGGGTCACCGGGTCATGGTGCCACCGCGGGTGCGCCCGGTGTCGGGCTCCGCCCTCCGGATGCGACCGAAATGTCGGAGATAAAGGATGGGGGAGATACACAGGTCCGGCTTACAGTGCTCTGACGGGTCATGGGGAAGGCTTTTCCCAGGAACTTGTGCGGCACGTCGAACGTTCAGTCGGGCCGAACCGCCAGTTTGTCTGAAGCCGTGTGTGACGAGGAGAAGAGCGCTGTGAGCACCGAGAACGAGGGCACCGCGGCCCCGACGCCCCCCGCGGCCCCGTCGGCACCCCCGGTGGCCGCTCCCGCCCCCGAGACGTCTGCGCCCGCACCGGTTGCTGAGGCCCCGGCGGGCGCTCCGGGACCTGCCCCGACGGCACCTGCCCCGACGGCCGAGCAGGCCGCTGCTGCGCAGGCCCCCGCGCCGGCCGTGCCCGCCGCGGAGCCGGTGACCCAGCAGCTCCCGCCGACGCCCGCGCCGGGCGCGGAGCCGACCCAGCAGCTCCCGCCCACCCCCGCCCCGGCACCGGCCTACGCCCAGGGCCCCGCGCCGCAGGCCCCGGCCGCGCACGGCGCCGAGGGCTGGCCGCCCCCGCCGCCCAGCGTCCCGGCGTACGGCGCAGGCGGCCACGGCGGCGGAGCCTGGGGCGCGCCCCTGCCCCCCGGCGGCATGCCGCCCGCCAAGCCGAAGGGCAAGGGCGGCCTGGTGGCCGCCGTGCTCGTGGCCGCCCTCCTCGCGGGCGGTGTCGGCGGCGGCATCGGCTACTGGGCCGCCGAGCGCAACGACAACGGCTTCGGCTCGACCACGATCACCGCGGGCAACACCCCCAAGGACCTCAAGCGGGAGGCCGGTTCCATCGCGGGCCTGGCCGCGGGCGCGCTGCCCAGCGTCGTCACCATCGAGGCCTCGGCCGGCGACGGCGAGGGCGGCACCGGCACCGGCTTCGTCTACGACCAGCAGGGCCACATCCTCACCAACAACCACGTCGTGGCCTCCGCCGCGAACGGCGGCAAGCTCTCCGCGACCTTCTCCGACGGCAAGAAGTACGAGGCCGAGGTCGTCGGCCGGGCCCAGGGCTACGACGTGGCCGTGCTCAAGCTGAAGAACCCGCCGGCCGGGCTCAAGCCGCTTCCGCTCGGAGACTCCGACAAGGTCGCGGTCGGCGACTCGACCATCGCGATCGGCGCCCCCTTCGGCCTGTCCAACACGGTCACCACCGGCATCGTCAGCGCCAAGAACCGACCGGTGGCCTCCGGCGACGGCTCCGGCAGCAAGAGCTCGTACATGAGCGCACTCCAGACGGACGCCTCGATCAACCCCGGCAACTCCGGCGGCCCGCTGCTCGACGGGCGCGGTGCGGTCATCGGCATCAACTCCGCCATCCAGTCGGCGGGCAACGGCGGCTTCGGCGGCGGCCAGGCCGGTTCGATCGGTCTCGGCTTCGCCATCCCGATCAACCAGGCGAAGAACGTCGCCGAGTCTCTGATCAAGACGGGCAAGCCGGTCTACCCGATCATCTCGGTCTCCGTGGACCTCCAGGCCAAGGCCGACGGCGCCAAGATCTCCGAGCAGGGCGCGCCCGCCAACGAGCTGGTCGACCCCAACGGTCCGGCCGGCAAGGCGGGCCTCAAGCCCGGCGACATCATCACCCAGTTCGGCGACAAGCCGATCGACAGCGGCCCGACCCTCATCAGTGAGATCTGGACGCACAAGCCCGGCGACGTCGTGAAGCTGACCTACCTGCGCGACGGGAAGCCGAACACCGTCGACATCACCCTCGGCTCGCGGGTCGGAGACAAGTAACCACGGCTCCACGGCCGGTCCCCCCGAACGGGGAGCGGCCGGGACCGCTGGCCTGATGGCGAGGGGCCGTGGGCGCGAATACGCCTACGGCCCCTCCCAATGTCCGCTTATGCTTCCTACGTGTTCGATTCGCGGCACATACGTACTTTCCACGAAGTGGTCACCAGCGGGTCCTACTCGGCGGCCGCGCGCGTCCTCGGGTACACCCAGCCTGCAGTCACCCAGCAGATGAAGGCGCTCGAACGCGCCGTCGGCACCCCGCTGTTCACACGGGTCGGCCGCAAGATGCAGCTCACCGAGGCCGGGGAGTCCATGGCCCGGCACGCCGAGTCCATCCTCGGCAGTCTCTCCGCCGCAGAAGCCCAGCTCAAGGCGTACGCCCGCCTGCGCACCGGGCGGGTGCGGCTCTGCGGCTTCCCCAGCGCCAACGTCACCCTGGTCCCGGAGGCCCTGAGCGGCCTGGCCAAGGAGCATCCGGGCATCCAGGTCGAGCTTCTCGAGGGGGAGCCCCCCGAGTCGCTGCGCCGGCTGGAGCGCGGGGAGTGCGACATCACCCTCGCCTTCACCTATCCCGGGCTCCACGAGGAGATCCCGGAGGAGGTCGCCGAGGTCAGACTCATGGAGGACCAGCTGACGGTGCTGCTCCCGACCGGGCATCCGCTGGCCCGGCGGCGGGCCGTTCATCTGGCCGACCTCGCGGAGGAACGGTGGATCGCCGGCTGTCCGCGCTGCCGGGCGAATCTGCTGCACGAGTGCGCCGAGCTGGGCTTCGTGCCCGACATCCGGTTCGCCACGGACGACAACCTGGTGGTGCAGAGCATGGTCGGGCAGGGGCTCGGCGTGGCGATGATGCCCGCACTGGTGCTGCCCTCCCTCTCCCTGAGCAAGGTGTGCGGCCGGCCGCTGCAGCCCGCCGCGCGCCGGCACATCGCCGCTCACGTCTACCGCGACCATCCGCGGATCCCGGCGACGTCCGTGGTCCTCGACGCGCTGAAGCAGGCTGCCTCGAACCGCGTCGGCTGCTGACCGCCCGGCGGATCCTCCCGTGAATCCATAAGCGCTGCTTGGGATTTCAGGTGAGAACTGTCGTTGGACGTGATGGGACGGCTGCTCGACGCTGCTCGTATGACCACCACCACGCCGGCCCGTACGACCGCGAGGATGGCCGCCCTCGTCAGTGAGATCCGTACGGTCGTGGACCGGGGGCTGGCCCCGGACCTGACCGCCTACCTCGTCGGCGAACGCGTCGCCCCGCACCTGGGCACGGCCGACCTGCTCACCCCCGAGCAGCGGGAGGGGTACCCCGACCGGTACCGGCAGCACGTGCTGCACGCGGAGCCGGACGGCAGCTTCTCGGTGGTCGCGCTGGTGTGGCTGCCCGGCCAGGAGACCGCCATCCACGACCACGTCTCCTGGGGCGTGGCCGGGGTGCACGAGGGCGAGGAGAGCGAGCTCCGCTACCGGCTGGCCCCTGCCGCCGGAGAGTCCAGCGCCCGGCTGGTGGCGACCGAGCAGGTGGTCAACGGTCCCGGCGAGGTCTGCGGATTCGCCCCGCCCGGCGATATCCACAAGGTCCGCAACTCCTGCGGTACCAAGGCGATATCCCTTCACGTCTACGGAGCCGATGTCCTCCGCCTGGGCAGCAGCGTCCGCCGCGTCTATACGCTCCCGACCGACTGATGGCGCTGCTGAACCGCCCGGTACGGGGGGCGGAGACGGCACGCGCCGGGCGTGTTTCACGTGAAACATCCTCGTCCTGGCCGGGGTTGGGGCTGGCGGCCGTGGGCGTACTGGTGGCGTGGTGCGTACACCGGCTGGTGCCCGACGTACCCATGCTGACCGCGTCGGTGGTGCTCGGCATCGCGGTGGCCCATCTGCCGGGCATACGCGAGGTCGTACGCGGAGCAGCCCGCCCGGGGCTGTCGCTGGCCGGGCGGCGGCTGATGCGGATCGGTATCGTCCTGCTGGGCCTCGGCCTGGGCCTGGACCAGGTGCTCCGGCTGGGCTGGGCCACGGTGGCGATGGTGGCCGCGGTGGTCGCCGCCACCTTCTTCGGCACGCTCTGGCTGGGCCGCAAGCTCGGGCTCCCCGGCGACCAGCCGCTGCTGATCGCCACCGGGTACTCGATCTGCGGGGCCTCGGCGATCGGCGCGGTGAGTCAGGTATCGGGCAGCGACGAGGAGGACGTGGCCGCCTCGGTGGCGCTGGTGACCCTGTGCGGGACGCTGGCCATCGCGGTCCTCCCGCTCCTCCAGAGCCCGTTGGGGCTCTCGGACCCGGCCTTCGGGCGCTGGGTGGGCGCGAGCGTCCACGACGTCGGCCAGGTGGTCGCCACCGCCCAGACGGCGGGCCCGGGAGCGCTCGGCGAGGCCGTCCTGGTCAAGCTGATGCGGGTGGCCCTGCTGGCCCCGCTGGTGGCCGCCGTGGCCTTCTCCGTACGGGCGCGCCGACAGGGTGTGCGCACGCTCTCGGGCCGCCGCCCGGCGCCAGTGCCGCTGTTCGTGGCCGGGTTCCTTGCAGCGGCCGCGCTGCGGGCCACCGGGTTGCTGCCTAACGCGGCACTGGAGTGGGCGCACACCGCGCAGGAACTGCTGCTGGCGGCGGCCCTGTTCGGGCTGGGCAGCGCGGTGGACCTCCCCCGGCTGGCCAAGACCGGCGGAAGGGCTGCGGTCCTGGGGCTCGGAGCCTGGATCGTGGTGGCCGGTGTCTCGTACGCGGGGGTGCTGCTCACGGCATGACCCGCAGGAGATGTTCCATCGGCGGGAGTTGGCCAATTCCTGGCCGGAACCGACCGAACGTTCCGACCGTCTCCTGACTTCTCGTGCCGCGCGTGCGACTCTGCGGCCGATCCGCACCGACAGCTCTTCACCCCCACCCTGCCCGCTCCGACGGGACCGGGCACGGCAGAAGGAGTCCTGCGTGAATCGTCATCGCACGGCAGCATCGGTCCTGATGGCGGCGGGCGCCCTGATCGCGGGCGCGCTGACGGCGGCCACCCCCTCGGCCGCCGCCGACGTCCCCGCCTCGTTCAGGCAGCAGCACAGCCAGGGTTTCTGGACCGCCGAGCGGATGCGCAGCGCCACCCCGCTGGACGTGACGGCAGCGCCCGGCACCGGGCGGGTGCGGGCCGCGGCCTCGGACCGGCCCACGGCGATCGCGCCGACGGCGGCGTCCTCCGCGACCTCCGCCGTGGCGGCCTCCCCGACGGCGTTCCCGCAGGCGGGCGGCGCGTGGACGGGCGGCGGCGCGGTGGTCAAGACCTCGGGTCGGGTCTTCTTCACCTTCGGAGACCGGACCGCGTCCTGCTCCGGTGACTCGATCACCAGCGCCAACGGGAGCACGGTCATCACCGCCGGCCACTGCGTGAAGTACCAGGGCACCTGGCACACCAACTGGATCTTCGTCCCCGCGTACAACAACGGGAACGCGCCCTACGGCCAGTGGTCGGCCACCAAGACCTTCGCCACCGACCAGTGGGCCGCCAGCGAGGACATGAACATGGACGTCGGCCTCGCCGTCGTCGCCCCGCTGAACGGCCAGAAGCTGAGCCAGGCCGTCGGTGCCCAGGGGATCCTGTTCAACGGCGGCTACAACAAGAAGATGTACTCGTTCGGCTTCCCGGCGGCCGCGCCCTACGACGGCACCAAGCTGGTCTACTGCAGCGGGAACTCCGGCAAGGACTTCCTGCTGACCAAGGACCACGGCCTGGGCTGCAACATGACCGGCGGCTCCAGCGGCGGCCCCTGGTTCCAGGACTTCGACGAGTCCACGGGCCTCGGCACCCAGGTCTCGGTGAACAGCTTCGGCTACACCTTCCTGCCCAACCGGATGTACGGCCCCTACTTCGGCAACGAAGCGAAGGCGGCCTACGACAAGGCCCAGAATTCCTGACCCGGCGGCCCCCCACCTGCCGGTACTCTGTACCGGCCAGGTGGGTTGCCCGAGCGGCCTAAGGGAACGGTCTTGAAAACCGTCGTGGCGCGAGTCACCGTGGGTTCAAATCCCACACCCACCGCTTGCAGGTCAGAGAAGTAGCAGGTCAGAGGGCGGGTACCCGAACCGGGTGCCCGCCCTCTCTGCTCATCCTGTCTCACCTTGATGCACCCGTATCCCGCTGTTGACCAGCGCGTATGGGCCATCTGTGGGCCAGGATCACGACGCTAGACCTGCGCACTCCTGGCGTCGCGCCGCCGCGCCACGTAGCGGAGCAGGGCCCAGATCGCCGCAGCGTTGACCAGGGCGCTGACCAGGACCACGCCGTAGAAGCCGAATTCGGACCACATGTCGAGCTTGCTGTCGATGGATGTGTCCGGTGCCACCCAGTCCGCGGGGAGTGGGTCCGACTCCGAGGGGTAGTCCGTGGGCAGCTTCGTGGGCGGCTGAGAGCCGTACTGGGGATGGGGATCCATGGGCGGGGCCGAGTCCAGGGCGTCCGCCGCGGGTCCGAAGGACGTCAGCAGCAAAACGCTGACCGGCGCCGTGGCCAGGATCGGCCAGACTCCGAAGAACCCGATGTCGCCCGTCCGGCTGCCGACCGCGACGTAGATCAGCATCGCGACCACCAGGGTCAGGTATCCACCGGGCACCCACATCTCAGGCTTCGACCAGCGCCGCACCATGACGTTCCCCGTTCCCGTTCCGCTTCGTTCGACCTGCGCTCAGTCTCGAAGCTGCCGAGGATCGCCACCTGAGTACGCCTACTCATCGTGCTCGGCCCTGAGTACCTGCTCAGAGCCGTGCACGGCAAGCACGCCGGGGACACCGCGCAACGTATCCCCTCATGTCTGGCACACGACCCCGGAGGATTCCGCGGCTAGCCGCCGTTGAGACCCCGCTCGATCAGTTCGTTCGCACGCGACTGCTGGCCCCTGAGGATCTTGGCGTAGAACCGGAACAGGACCGTCAGGCTGTGCCCGGCTCGGCGGGCCACTTCCACCGGGTCGACCCCCAGGTTGATCCACAGGGACACGCCGGCGTGCCTGAGCGAGTACGGCACGTCCGCCAGCGGGGACTCGGCCTCTTCCGGAGACAGCGCCATGACTCGGGCGGCGTCCCAGAGTTCGCAGTACTCCGTGGACCGCACTCGCCCACCTCGGGCTGCCCGGAACAGCCGGCCGTCGTCGGCCACCCCGAACTGCTCGATGTGCTCCCGCAGCATCGCGGTGAGGATCGGCGGGATCGGCACCGAGCGCGTTGCTCGGCGGGCACGGTGCTTCAGGCCGCGCTGGTCGAAGGACTGCCCGTCATCAGTCCACCCGGCGCCGACCTCGGGGCGGCTACCGCCGAGAACGAGTTCGCCCCATCCCGTCTCCGGCAGTCGGCAGTCGGACTTGCGCAGCGCGGCGATTTCGGAAGGCCGCATTGCCGCGTAGTACAGGCAGCCGAAGAACCCGGCCATTTGCTCTCCACGGGCGCTGAGCTGCCGCACTGCAGCGATCAGCTCGGCTGCCTGCTGAGGGTTCGGGACGTAGCGGAAGTCGACCTCGTCGTCCTTGGCCGGCGCGCTCCAGTCGACGAGGCCAAGCGGGTTGGCGGGCAGAATCCCGCGCTCCACGGAGTACCGCAGCGCGTTGCTCAGGACCATGCGCTTGCGGCTCACCGTGTTGTCGGCGGCGGCCTTTCCGTCGAGCCTCTTAGAGAGGGCGTCCAAGGCCGCACGCAGGCGCTCAGGCCGTCCGGCCTCGGTGACCTTGATCGTGTTGCCAGCGATCCAGGCGAGGGCCACAGCGATGTCCTCCGGCGGCTTCTCGACCTCATGGCGCGAGCGCAGCGTTCCATCCTCGGCAAGGACGGCGCGGAAGGCCCAGGCGTAGAGGGCTTGCCGCAGCACGGCGGCTTTGGGCATGCCCCGCGAGCTGGGGACGAAGGCCGGCGTCATCGTCGCCAGGGCGTCGGCGATGCTCGCACGGTGCTTCGCGGAGGCCTTCGGCCACTTCATGAGCATGTACGCGGTCGCGTGCTCGTACCAGGTCGGTGTGGTCAGCGCCTCGAACTCCGAGGCTGGAAGACCAGTCTGCTCGTCGAACTGCTCGCGGTTCCGAAGCGCGGCCAACAGCTCGGAACGGCGGCCGTCTGCTTGGGGCTTCAACCTGAAGCTGCGCGAATGGGGGCGGTTCCCCACCCGCCAGCGCAGCTCGAACGGCTTGGGGCGACCCTTGCGCTGCCTGATGGACCAGATGTCTACGTCGTACGTGAGCATGTCTCTCCCAAGGGAGAGGGGGCCAGCTGACGGCCGGCCCCCTCGTTCTGGACGTGGGTCAGGCGGCTTCCTCACACCCGGACAGCCACGCGTCCAGGTCCGAGCGGCGCACGCGCAGTTGGCCGTTGGGGAGCTTGAACAGGCGGGGCCCCTTACCTCGGGCCCGCATGCGGTAGAACGCTGCTCGGCTCATGCCGAGCTCTTCCAGAACCTCGACCAGCTTGAGCATTTGCGGGCGTGCCATGGCTGTCTCCTGAAGTGAGTCGGTACGGGGTTCAGCAGCAGGGGTGGGTGGTGATCCCGAGACCGGCGGAGGGGTCCAGGGGCTCCTGGCACACGGTGCAGAGGGGGTGAGGACCAGAGATTGCGTGTTTTCCAGCGTCCGCAGTGTCCGCAGCGTCCGGTGACCTCTGTTCGTGCAGGTCAGTGGGAGCGTGGGTTGCGGACACTGAGGCGGAGCCAGCGTCCGGTCCAGCGTCCACAGCGTCCGCGAAAGCGGGTTGCGGACGCTGACCGGGTGCTGTGCGGACGCTGGCCGGGTTGCCAGCGTCCGCAGGAATCAGCAGGTCACGACCAGTTGCGGACGCTACGGACGCTGCGGACGCTGAAATCCGTGCATCTCTGGTGTCCGGAGTCGCGGTCAGTGTGTAGAGGCGCTGGCGGTGCCGGTCCGGAGTGCGCTTGGAGTCGTCGAAGGTGATGCCGACGGAGCGCAGGATCGGTGCGAGGCGCTTGAGCTGTCCGCCGGCGCGGGTGGCGTCCTTTGGCCACTTCGGATGGACCGTGTCCGGGTTGGGCAGGTGCTCCAACAGCATCCCCGCGGTTCCCGCCCAAGAGCCGTCCGCTTCCACGAGCGAGACGACCGCGCTGCCGAAGGGGTCTCCTTCAAGGGCGTCGGCCGCGACCTCGGCGGAGGACGTCGTGTAGGACGCGAGGGTGTTCCAGCCGTTGATTCGGTCGACAGCGGCCAGGACCCGGGCGAAGTCCGCCATACGAGGCATCCGCTCCAGCCGCACGCGCGGCAGCTCCCGCAGCACCGCCGACAGCAGGTCGAAGAGGGCGGCGAGGATCGCCGGGCGGGCGTCGCCGAAGGCCCCGTCGAGCTCTTCCTCGGTACGGCGGCGGTCTTCGTCGATGAGCTGGAGGTCCAGCACCAGCAGCCGCTCGGCGAGGTCACCAGCCAGCGCGCCGGCGTCGATGGTCGTCATAGCCAGAACGCGCCGGAAGGTGAGGACCACCACGTCGTCGTCCGTGTAGAGGGCGCGGTCCACGATGCCGTCGCCGGTCACGGCCTTGCACAGCGTGTCTGACAGCCACGGCGGGATCGTGCTGATGTTGTCCAGGCACAAGGCCCAGGAGTTGAACGCCTGGGTTGCCCACGCCTTCACGTCCCGTGGCTGGCTCCTCTTGGCGGCCGGGGAAGGGTCGATCAGGTTCACGATCGTCTGCGCGGCCTTCGACTTCCCCGTGCCCTGCTCGCCCTTGAATGTGAGGACGGGGTGCGGGATGTGCGGGATCCACGCGGCGACCAGCCAGGCGACCAGCTGGTGGAAGGCCTCGTCGTCCATGTTCACCAGGCCGCGCAGCAGAGCCAGGCCCTCGCCGGATCGCCTCTGGACGGGTTCGGGCATGACGGCCATTGCTCCGGACCGGCGGAAGAGCACCGGCGAGCGGTCCCGCACCGACCAGCCGTCAGGGGTGGCGACCACGCAGCGGCCGTCAGCCGTGCCGAGGTCGACCACGACCTGGTGGGCGCCGCCGGCCACGCGCAGCATGACGGGGACCGGGTCGTTAGCGGCGGCCATCCCTTCGAGGACGGTCATCGCGTCCGCGAGCGCCGACTGGGAGGCGACAGCTCCGTCGTTGATGTCGGTGAACAGCCGGGACATCTGCGAGCGAAGCCCTGCTTTTCCCCGGAGCGGCATGGCGAGGTTCGGACCGTGCTTCCTGACCCCGTACGGGCGCCCGTCCTCGGAGGTCACCAGGTCATAGCGCTCACGTGCGAGCGCGACGAGCTGCGCCGCCTGCGAGGGGCCCTTGCCCTTCTGAGCACTCACCGAACGCTCCGTCCGGCGCGGGTCTTGGCGCTGTCGATCGTCCGGGCGGCTCCCCGCTCGGGGTGCCCCTTGTCGCACGCGGCCCTCAGCAGCTCGGCGGCGATCCCCTCGCCGTCCTGGTGCTGCTCGAAGGCGCGGCAGGCGGCCCAGAACAGCCGGTTGTTCAGCTCTCCGTCAGGCGCCTCGAGGACGAACCGCACCAGTGCATCCCCTCCGGCCGTGCCGTCACGGGGCTCAGGGACGGCGGCCGGGCGGGGCGTCTTGCGCTCCTCTGCGGTCGCCAGGTCGAGGAGCGTGGCCGGTACCGGCTCGATGCCGACGTGCGGGTCGCTGATGGCCTCATAGACGCCCTTAGGCGTCCAGGATCCCGGGCCGACGAGGTACCCGCCGGCGCCCCGGATGTCGATGCCAGGCCCGATCCGGCTCGCTGAGTTCGGCACCACCGTGCCGGCCGGGGTCGCGTAGTACAGGTGGAGTCCGCTGCTGGGCGTCAACACGGTGACCGTGGTCGTCAGGGTGAAGGCATGCCGGATGGCCAGACCTTCGAGCGCGGCAACTCCGTCGACGCCGTTCTTGCGGTCGAGGTCCACACCGACGACCCACGCGCTGGGAGCACCGCACGCGATCCCGTACCCCGTGGCCCGGGGAGCCGACTTGAAGAGGTGGTGTACGCGGTCGGGATCGGCGCTGGCGTCATGAACGCCGTGGCCTAGAAGCCCGCACTCGCCCCGGCACAGCTCACCGGGGTGGGGGCTGCGCAGGGCGGGCAGCTTGTTGGGGGCCAGCGGGAAGACGGGCAGTCCGTGGCCGGCAGCGACCATCGCGCTGCGGAGGGCCTTGGACCAGAACAAAGACAAAGGCATGCTTGAGAGACCTCCGGTCTCGTGGAAGTGGGATGGAGGAGCAGGGCGGGCCGTGATCTTTGGCGAGAGTCGGCCCGCCCTAGCCATGGCTAGTCGCAGGTGCGGAGGGCCTGGTCGTCCCAGACGTGATCGCTGTGATTCAGGTGATCTCCCTTCGCGTCCCTATGGACGGAGTGAGGCCCGGATTCGTTACACCTCGCGCGACCGCGCGCGCGTGGGACGGTCTCATGAGTTCCACCAATGTTCCTTTTCGCAGGTCAGAGGCCTGAGCCTGGGTCTCACGGTGAGCCCCTCCACCTCTAGTACGTTTTTTCGGCGAATCTGTTACACCTGCGGATCGGAGTGGGACAGACGCGGTGGGTGCTGGTGGAGCAGCGTTCGCGCCCGCGCGCGTAGGGCGGTGCAGAAAGTGCAGAAACCTCGGCACTCATCTGCCGGCCCGGTCAGTGACGGTGGTTCCGGGCGATGCGGTGCTCGGCACGGCTGAGCTGGCTGGACTCGGTCCGCACGGCGTTCGTGAACCAGCAGAACGGGCGGATCGAATCGGCGGCCTGGAAGGCGCGGGCAGCTGCGCCGGGGATGCTGCCAGGCTCAACACGGGCGCCGTCGAGGGAGGCCAGGAGCCGAGCGGCGTGGTGCTCGCATCCGGCGGCCTTGCCTCCGTGGCTGTCGAGGACGATCACGGCGTCGCGGGGCCCGGCACAGTTGGTCGGGTCCTCGGGGTGGGCGGCGATGCAGCGGCTGGGCTCTGGCGCGCGGCGCCGCTCGTAGGTGGTCACTGGCCGTCCCTGCGGGCGTTGGCGGCCGCGGCACGGACCAGAGCGAGGACCTGCTCGCGGGTCCTGTCCGGGTGGGAGTTCCACACCTGGTACGACCCGGCTTCGGCGCCGAGGGTGTTCTGTAGGTAGCCAGAGGCGAGGCGCATCGTGTGGACGTCGCCGTAGCCGAGGCGGTGAAGGGCGTACTGGGCACCGAAGATGCACCGGCCGCCCTGCTGGTCGCGCTGGGAGCCTCGGGCCCAGCCGAATGCCTCGATGACCAGGGCGGTCAGTTCCAGGGATTCGGCGGCGGTGATGTAGCGGCCGCCTCCGTGCCAGGCCCGGACGACCGGGAGGGACAGGCACCAGTCGGGCAGGTGGCGCAGGATCGCGGCCGGCGGGCGCAGCTGCGGCGCGGGTGCGGCGACGGGGGCCGGGGAGGCGGCGAATTCGCCGAGGGCTTCGGCGACGAGTTCGGCGGTGGTCTTGGTGACCAGCGGGTGGGCGGTGCGGACGCGGGCGGCGAGGTACCGCTCGATCTCGCCGACCAGGACGTCGGCAGTGAATGCCAGGTGGTCCAGCTGCGGGGTTGCCGAGGGGACCGTGCGGGTGCTCATCTGGGGGTTCCTCCGTGGGTTTGCTCGCGGTTGGGGTGGGGGTGCTCCCGGGCTGTCCAGGCGTGGGGAGCACCCCCGTTTTGTGCGGCGGGCTACGGCTGGCCGGTCAGAACCACTTGCCGCGCTTGGCCTTCTCCTTCTGGAACTCGTCCTCGGCGTCCTGCGCGTGGCCCTCCATGCGTTCGATCTCGGCGAGGTCGAGACGGCCCTTGAAGATCTGGCCAGGGCCCAGGCCGCGGTAGCCGGTGCTGCCCTCGTCGCGACAGTCCGTGTCGGGGCCGGCCAGGTCACGCAGTCCGGGCGGCGGGGTCTCGTAGACCCGGCCGTTCGCGCTGCCGCAGAGGAGGTACTTGGCGGAGACGGTGTTGAACATCCACGCGCCGGTGATCACGTGGCGGCCCGTGCAGGTGTGCGCGCTGTACGTGTACTGCTCGAACTGCCCGGCGATGGCGAGGGAGTGCTCGTTGATCGCGTAGACCGTCTTTCCCTTGCCGAGCCAGCGCTCAAAGTCCTTGATGCCGCTTGGGGTGTTGCGCCAGACCTTGCTCATGGGTTCTCCCTTGCGGGTGGGGTGGGACGCCCTGGGCTGTCCAGGCGTGCAGGGCGCCCCGCGGTTGGGGTGGTTCGGGGGTGGTCACCCCCCGGTCGCTGTCCAGGTTTGCGCCGGTTTGGCCTACGGTCGCCGAGGTGGTCAGGGCGGTCGACCGACCGGCTCCGAGGTACTCGCGACCGTGCGTCAAACCGGTTGATATAGGGCGGCGACCGGGGCCTGCCGGGTCTGCGACCGGGGTGGTTTGCCCTATTTACGCGCTTCGGTGAGCTGGTCGCGGGTGTAGCCGTTGGGGTTGGCCAGCCCCTCGCAGGCGCCGAGCTTGCGGGTGCCTGCGGCCCCGGCTTCGCGCAGGCGGGCCTGGAGCTGGGGGCCGGTCAGCTCGCCGTACACGCCCGGCTTGTAGGCGGCGAGGAAGCCGAGGAGGGTCTCGGTTCGGGCCCGGTCCACGCCGTTGGCGTCCAGCGCGGCGATGCAGTCGGCGAGGAGTGCGGAGGTCGCGGCGGCGGCCTGGTCGACCTTGCCGTACTCCAGCGCGTCGCCGGTCAGGGTCCCGGCGGCGAGGCGGAGTTCGCGGCCGCGCAAGCAGATGTCCTTGAAGGCAGGCAGGTCGATGACGTCGGCCTTGATGGTGATGTGGCCGGCCTCGTCGCCGAGCTCCAGGACAACGACGCCCTTGGACTCCTCGCCGAGGAGGTGGGGAGCGGCGCCCTGGTTGACCGGGTCGTCGCCGAGGACCATCTTGGCGCTGTTGACGCCCTTGACCCGGAAGGATCCGCGCTTGGCGCAGACGTCTCGGAGCTTGGTCGGGACGCTGTCAGAGCTGGGGCGCTGGGTGATGAAGACGCCCATGCCGAGCACGAAGCGGGTGACGCGTACGTACCGGGCGAAGCTGTCGACCAGGATGTCGCGGGCGTTCTTCGTCTTGGGCCGGCCACCCTCGGGGGTGGTCTCCTCGTCGATGGCAACCTGGACCAGGGCGGCGCCGTCCAGGAGTTCCTGGAGCTCGTCGACGACCAGGAGGACCGGGCCCATGCCGTCGGCCGCGAGTTCGGGGGTGACCTTGCCCTCGGGGACCTTCTCGGGGCTGACCTCATAGAGGCGGTCCAGCTCGGTGCCCCGGTCCTGCATCTCGGTGATGGTCGTGTCCATCACCCGGAGGACCTTGCGGATGATGTCGGGGGAGGCTCCGGCGATCCACTGGTGTGCGACGTTCTTGAGCGGGGCCCAGTCCGGGCCGGTCTTGCCGGTGATGACGATGATGCGGACGGTCGGGTCGAGAGCGGCCGCGGCCGCGATGAGGCGGGCGAGGTAGCTCTTCCCGTAGCCCATCAGGCCGCCGATCATGATCGACGACCAGATCAGATCGAGGGTGCGGCGGTTGTTGCGGGCATCCGGGCCGAGCGGGATGCCGTCCTTCCAGAAGTCCCAGCGCTTCGCGGCGATGAGTTCGCTGTCGGTTTTGCCGCTGCCGTAGGGGTTGTCCTGGTCGGCGACCCAGAGCACAAGGCGGCCGTCGTGGCCGTCGGCTGAGTTGTCGGGGCGGATCTCGATCCGGGAGCGCTTGATCCGCATCGCGGAAGCGAGCTCCTCAAGCTTCCCGATCGCGTTCGAGGCGGGCATGCCCCGGGGCAGTTCGATGGTCGCGGTCCAGCCCGGCCCGGACGGCTGGATTACTCCGGCCAGGTGCGTCTGGTCCCTCTGCGCCTCCGAGATGATCCCGGCCTTGACTAGTGCCGTGACCAGGTCGCCCTCCCCCTGGACCCGGGCGGACTCGGGCTTGACCAGGGAGACGCGGCCCAGCGATGAGAGGGTGTCGGGTACGAACTGCCCGGCCGGAGCAGGTTCAGGGACGGGGGTCCTGTCCAGGCCGGCCGCCTGCACAGGTACGGGGACCGGGGTCCCGTCCTGGCCGACGCTCTGCACAGGCGCGGCCTGGCCGGGGATGAACGGGGTGACTTCCGCCTTCGGCTGCTGGTTCTCGGCGGGCCGGGACAGGTACCACCAAGCGAACGGAGCGGCGCCGAGTGAGGCCAGCGCCAGCAGCGGCTCGACGGCGACGCCGTTGACGTACCCGTACGCGCCACCCAGGCTCAGCGCCAGACGGCCGGCCTTCTTGCTCCAACGAGCGCGGCCAAGGTCCCGGCCGCTGACCTTGTAATTGTCGGCGTCCGTCTCCTTCAGCGCCTGGAGCTGGGCTTCGGCTCCGGCCAGCTCGAACGCGAGGGCACCGGACACCTCCGGGTCGGCGTGCCGGAGCTGGAGCTTGAGGCCCCTCACCCGCGCGCCCAGCTCGACCTCGCCGTGCTTGGTCTGCGACCGGCGCTTGCGCTCGATCTCCCGGGCCAGGTCCTCGTCGGTGACGTCGGCGGTGGCGTACCAGGCACTGATCCGGGCGAAGACCCGAACGCGCTGCTCGCCGAGCGCGGCGCCGGCCTGCTGGGCGCGGGCCTTCGCCGCATCCTTCATCTGCTCGCGGCGGGAGACCTCTTCGACGTCGATGACCTCGGCGTCGGGGATGTCCTCGGGATGGATCTCGATGGCCATGCGGTGCTCCTCCAAAGCGGTGGTGCTACGGGGGCTACGCCTCGCACTCGGGCGACTTCTCGCACGGGTGCGAGGCGTATCGCTGCTGGTCGGTGCTGTGCGGGCGCTACAGGCTGCTGAAGATGGAGCCGATGGCGGTGGCGCCGGTGGCACCGAGCTGGTTGACGAGCGGGCCGATGAAGGTGCCGCCAAGGGTGACCCCGAGGGCGCCGCAGGTGACCGCCCACCCCTTGGTCACCTTGTTGTTCTTGATTCCGAAGAACAGGACGATGCCGAGGATCGCGGCGACGAACGCGCCGGTGCCGATGGCGGCCCCGCTGGTGCCGGCCTGGGTCTGGATCTGCTGCTGGTTGCCGAGCTGGGCGCTGGGCCCCTGGATCGGGGCACCGGTTCCACCGCCCTCGGCGAGGGTGATAACGGCCTGGTGGTGGGCGGACTCGGCGCGGTAGGCGGCGGAGTCGAGTCCGCGGACCGACATGGTCTTGCCGGAGGGGAGAGTGACCGGGGCGCCGACCGCCTTGTCCGCGGCGGCCTGGACGACGGTGGCCTGCTGCTCGGGGGTTTCGGCGGAAGCGACGGGGGCGGTGGCGAGGATCGCGGCGGCCGCGGCACCGGAGACGGCGAGGGTGCGGATGATGCGAGACATGGCAGGGCTCCTTCGAGGTTCGGTACGCGGGGTCAGGCGTCGGTCTTCGAGGCGGCGCGGCGCCGGCCTTCGTTGCTCATCTCGGTTCGCGCGGCGGCGCTGTACTTGACCTCGCCGGGGACCCGGCGCGGAGGGGTGCCGCCGTTGTTCTTCCGGCCGTCCTCGCCGGACTTCTTCGGGGCCTTGGAAGGCCGTTCGTCGTCGGGGTCCATTTGGGAATCGAGCTGCGTGTTCTCGTCTTTCAGCGGGCCGTTCGAGGCGATGCGTACGGCCCTGCGGGCAGCGCGGCGGGCGGCGATGATTTCGGCGGTCTGGCCCGGGTCGGTGCCATGGATCTCGTCCCAGGCGCGGCGGTAGGTGCGGTCACTGGGTGTCAGCTCTCCAAGGGCGGCGGCAAGGTAGACCGCACGCTCCCAAACGGTCTCGTCCTGCTCGATCCGCGCGGCGATGAGCTTCTTCGTCTTGACCTGCTCGGCGCGGGCTTCGCGGCGCTCAGTCCAGCGCTGGCTCCAGGTCTTGCGGCCCTCCCTCTTGGCGATCCGGCCGTTCTCGTGGAGGTCCCAGATCGTGGGGCCGATCAGGGAGCAGAGCGCGCCGCCGAGGCCGGTCGCGGTGCCGAAGGCTGCGGAGCCGTGGTCGAAGTTGATCCAGGCGGCGATGGAGGCCTGGGCGAGTGCGCCGAGGCGGTAGTGCCAGGACGGACGGCCGTCGTCGACGGCGGCTTCGGCTCCCTTGAGAAGGGCCCAGGCCACTCCCTCCAGGACGAAGGGCGCGGCGACGAGGAACCAGGCGGTCGGGTCCCAGAACGCCATGATCTGGAGCGGGAGACTGACGATGACGCAGACGATCGCAATGGTCTTCGCCGCCCTGCGCCACTGCTCGGCGGACTTCTCGGCCTTGGCCTTGCGGGCGGCTACCTCCCGGCGGGCCTCGTCCCGGCGCCGGCGCTCGTCGGCCGCGTCGGCCAGCGAGGACTCGATGTCGGCCTGGGCCTTCGCGGCGGCCTTCTCATCCGCGAGCTTTGCGCGGCGCCGGTCGGACTCGTTCTTGATCCGCATGGCCTCGGCCTCGGCGGACGCCTTCTCGGCGGCGGCCAGGCCCTCGGTGGAGGTGCCGCCGCCCTCGGGGCGCAGCTCCGTAACCGTCATGCCGCGACCTTCAGCGGCGTGGGCTCCTGATCCAGCATCGCGAGCACCACGGTGTTGGCGAGCGCCTCGTCCTCTGCGGAGGGGACGGTCGGGAGCAAGAGGCCGGCCGCCAGGCTCGTGAAGTCGGTGGTGGTCTCGCTGCGGGTGCCCCGCATGTGGGCCAGCGTCGCGGCGCGGGCCAGTTCGGCGATCCAGCCGAAGGCCTCGTCGTCGGCGACGCCGCACTTCGCGAGGCGCTCGGCGACCAGCACCCAGGTCGCCTGGGCGATGTCCTCGGCGGACTCCCACCGGGTCCCCAGACGGGCCCGCAGGTGGCGGACCAGCCTGGCGTTGTAGATGACGTACAGCAGAGACAGTCGATCCCGGTCCCCCGGGGTACCGTCGACATCGAGCATGGTCGGTGCTCCTCTCACAGGTCGATCGGCCCTGCTCAGTGGCCTCGGTGTTTGCCCACCGGGGCCACACCCGTATTCGGGTGCAGGTATGCGCCTTCACAGCCGCTTGGACATGGCTGTGCCGTCACGCTTCGTGAGTTACCATCACGCGGCGTTTCGATGGGATGACATTCCCAGGATTACGACTAGGTGTCAACGGCATCTGCAGCTGTAATCCCGGGAAAGCGCCCCTCTGTGAATCAGTCCCGGGACTGTGGTTGACTGGTGGCGCCAAGATGGAGGAGCGCCGGACATGCCGCCTAAGTGGAGAGAGCTCGCCGACGAGATCGCCGCGAAGATCACCAGCGGCGAGTACGCGCCTGGCGACCGCCTGCCCAAGATCGAGGACTTGGCGCGGGAGGGGAAGGGCTCCAAAACCACGGTCCACGCGGCGTACAAGGCCCTGGAGGCTGATGGGCTGGTCGCCTCGTCTCGCGGTCACGGGACTGTCGTACGAGCGCGGGTCTCGCTGTCCACCGGCGCCGAGCGCGAGGAGCGAAGCAAGCTCACCGGTTCCTCCTGGCGAGCCGGGGAGCGGTCCGACTCCCACATGGCTGGCGTCGTCGCCGCACCGGATGATGTCGCCGAAGCCTTGGGGGTCACCGCGGGCGAGCCGGTGCTACGGCGCACTCGGGTCTACCGCGACGAGCACACCAACGCTGTCATCTCGCACTCGACCTCCTGGATCCCGGCGGTCTTCGCCGAGGAGCTGCCAGAGCTGGTCATGGGCAAGAGACTGAGCGGCGGCACTTCGATCGACGTGATCACGCGGCACACTGGGCGCCCGGTCTCGAAGCGTTTCAGCACCATGTGGGCCCGGACCACCACGCCCGCCGACGCCGGGTCGCTCGAGATTCCCGAGGACACACGCGCCGCTGTCATCGTCCTGACCGTCCGGATCGTCGACACCAGCGGGATGACGATCGAGTACGGCGTCGACTTGGGAGGCCCCGGCTGCCGCTGGGCCAAGGAAGAGTCCGCCGAATGACCGACCCGCTCCTCGACGACGACCTCGTCCACGTGGCCGAGGAACGTCTGAGCGCTCTCCTGACCGCCCAGCGTCTCGGCACCCTGCCGCCCGACGGCAAGGCTGAGATCGCGGACATCATGCGGACGCTCGCTGGGCGAACCGGCCCGGTCCGACTGGTCTTGATGGCCGGCCTCCCGGGCTCGGGCAAGACCACGCTCGCCCACGAGTTGGAGCTCCGCGGGTTCCTGCGCCTCTGTCCTGACGAACGGGTCTGGCGCGCCCATGGGCACTACGGGCGGGACTTCCCCCGAGGGGAGTACAAGGTCAGGGAGCGCCCCATCCTCGAAGAGATCGCGGCTGAGCTGCGCACCGCCCTCGGCGCCGGCCGTGACGTGGTCATGGATCACGGGTTCTGGACCGTCGACGAGCGCCAGGAGTGGCGCCGCATCGGCGAACAGGTCGGAGCGACCGTGACGCTGGTGTACCTGCCCGCCACCCACGACGAGCTGTGGGAGCGCATCGACGAACGGAATCAGCAGACCTTCGACGATCCGAACTCCATGTACTTCAGCGAGGACGACCTGCGGCGCCACGCTGGCCGCTTCGAGGTGCCCGGGGCGGACGAGCCGCACCTCGTCTACGACGGACGTTCGGCGACCATCCTCAGTGTGCTCGGCTACGACGACACCCGGGAATCGCAGCGCTAGCGGGAGCGACGGAGAGGCTGGCCAGGAAATCCGGCGCCCGCGCGCAGCTTCGGCCCGTCGGCTTCTCTGGGGCGGGCGGGCCAAAGCTGGCTGGGCGGGGCTTCAAGCTGTCTCGACCGTGGCCCTGTCGATCCACCGCGCCAGCACGCTGAACGCGGCCAGCTGCTCCAACGCCTCGTTCTCGGGCAGCTCGGGAAGACCGTCCTCGTGGCTGTTGGGGTTACGGATACCTGCAAAGCATCCTTCCGCGAAGGCCATCGCACCGCGGTTGACGCTGCGGAAGGTATCCCCGCCGTCGTCCACGCCCAGGCGCAGCCGTGGTTCGCCGGCCTTGGCGGCGTTCTGAGAGAACGCGCTCTGAAAGAGCTTGGTCTCACTGAGGTCGCGCCGCGCCAGTTTGTTCTGAGCCTCCGCGTTCACCTTCCGCGCGGCGGCCGTTACCGCCTCCCGGTAGTGGCCGCTCTGCCACAGTGCTCGCGCGCCTTCCCAGACCCACGGATGCATCGTGGCGGCGCTGATCAAGGGGGCGTTGTCTCCCAGCCGCTCATGGATCTCCGCAGCCCTCCGAAGCGCAACGTCCGCCCGCTGGGCGGCTTCACGGTGCTGGTACCAGCGGTTGACGCTCTTATTGCGGTCGTCGGGGACCTCGGCTCGCCAGTTTGGGAGGACCCGGTCGAGTATCTGCTCCACCACATGGGCGCTCTCGACGATGTCGCGGCTCGTGCCGCGGTTCGCAAGCCGAGTGGTGTAGGTGACGACTCCGGGAGGGTCTGCGGGTCTGTGGAGCGCGGTCAGTTGGATGAAATTTGCGAGCTCCTCGCGAGCCCATTCGGTGTCCATCCGGTTATCTTGCCGGTCCGCACGGACAACGCTCCGGGACTTCTCGTGTGCTCCTTGACCTTGTGCTGCCGGCTGATCAGTGGGTCTGCGCCGCGGGGGGTCGGCGACACGGTAGGAGTGGGTGATGACCGCTTCAGGTTCAGCCCGTGAGGTGCCGGCGTCGAGTGGGTGGGAGCCCCGCCTGTACTGGCGCTGGATCGCGTACAACTCGATCGCGTTCGTCATCGTCCTGAGCGTGGGTATCGCGCTGGCAATGCTGGGCAGTGACGTCCTGCACCTGAGACTTGCCAGCGGCCACGTGCTGGTGGCTCTGGTGATCGCGACCCTGGGAGCCGTGCTCTTCGGGGGCGTCCTGGGAACGCTGCAGTGGCTGGTCGTACGGGAGCGGGCGGCCATTCCCCGCAAGGCGTGGGTGACCGCCAACATCGGCCCGGCGCTGCTGGCCTGGCTGCTGGTAATCATGCCCGCGGTGATCAGCGCCCAGAAATCCGACCAGGACGTGTCCATGGCCTACCTCCTGGCCGCCAGCCAGAGCCTGGCCCTGGGTCCCCTCCTCGGCCTGTCACAGTCGCTCGTACTGCGCAAGGTCACCGGACGCTGGAAGTGGTGGATCGGCGCCAACCTGGCCTCATGGCTCATCGTCGACATCGGCCTGCTCCTGCTGTCACGGCTCTCCGGCGACCTCAACGTCCTGCGGGGCGACGGATCGGTGGCCGAGGTCTACCTCTCCCTCATCGCCACCACGCCACTCACCGGCCGGGCCCTGCTGTGGGTGCTCGCTCCCGCCGCCCTGACCCCGTTGCCCGAGGACCCGTAGCCGTATCACGGTGAGGGGCCTGCGGCAGGCCCCGCCGCGGGTGATCAGCTGGTCAGGTAGCTGTCGATGTCGCGGGAACAGCAGTCTGCCGGCCAGATGGGCCGTACATCCCCGGCATCTCCAGGACCAGGCCGTGGGGTGTGAGGTGGTCGGCGGCCTCGCTTCATCTCGTACACGGTGAGGATGACCCAGCAGTGCGGGGAGGCGGCCCACGTGCCGTCCACACCGGCGCCGCCATGCCGGTGACCCCATGGTGCGCCTGCTGCGCGGCAACCGGTTCACCCGAGAGGCTGGTCGGCGGAGCAGGTCTAGGGAGCGGTCAGGCCATCTCCGGTGCGATCGGGGAGGAACACCTTGAACAGGCCGGGTAATGGCCGCAGACAGGCGCTGTTCGCCTCGCTGCGTGCGCTGGTGACAGCCGGCGCACTCGTCGCCGGCTACTACCTGTTGCCGCTGGGTTCGGCCTTCACCGCCGGTCCCGTCCTTGCGCTGGTCGGCGGCATCGCGGTGCTGGCCGTGCTTCTGGTGTGGCAGATCCGCAGGATCACGCTGTCCCCGTGGCCCGGGCTGCGCGCCATGGAGGCACTGGCGGTGAGCGTCCCGCTCGTCGTGCTGCTGTTCGCAACGACCTATTGGCTGATGGAGCGCAGTGTCCCGGGCAGCTTTAGCGAAGAGCTCTCGCGGACCGATGCGCTGTATTTCTCCATGACCGTGTTCAGCACGGTCGGGTTCGGAGACATCACCGCGCGCAGCCAAACCGTCCGGCTGCTCACCACGGGGCAGATGACGGTCAACTTCCTGCTGGTCGGCGTGGCGGCCCGGCTCCTGCTCAACGCGGTTCAGGAAGGAAGGCGGCAGCGGGACCGGTCGGCCGCCGGTGGGGACCATGCCCCACCCGCCGCCCGGTGAACCCGCCTTGGCCCCCCACCCCGTGGGGTGGTGGTCTGCCGGGCCGTGGCCCCGTCTCAGCTCAGGTAGGTGTCGATGTCGCGGGCGGATCGGTAGCCGCTCTCGATCGCCCCGTCGATGAAACCGCGCCACGTGCTCGCCGAGTCGGCGCCCGCGAAGAACAACCGGCCTTCGGTGGTGCGCAGGTCCGGCAGTACCTTCGTCAGCTGTCCCGGCCGGTAGATGCACCAGGTGCCGAGCGCGTGTGGGTCGTTGGACCAGTCCCAGCCGACGATGCTTTCCACCTCGACGCCGGGCAGGAGCGGCTGCAATGCCGTCTGCATGCCCTGGACGTCGTCGAACTGGCTCATCTGCAGCTTGTCCGGGTTGGCGGAGAACACGATCAGCCACGAGCCTTTCGAGTCGTGGGTGTAGGTGACCACGAAGTTGACCGCCTGGTCTTCGGGGGCCACGATGCTCACGTTGCCGATGTCGCCCTTGACGCGGACGAAGCACTTCCTGCCGGCGCCCGCGTGCCGGTCGGCCGACGCGGTCCGCTTGATCTCGGACAGCTCAGGTTCGAACTTCACACTGTTCAGCACGTTCATCGGCAGCGCGATCAGCGCGGTCGGCGCAGTGACGGTCTCGCCGTTCTCCAGCTCGACCCGTACTCCGCCGTCGGTTTGGGCGACACGCCGTACGGGCGAGTTGAGGCGGATGTCGGCGAGTGTGGCCTGTCCGGCGATGGAGTTGATCAGCTCGCGTGTCCCCTTGACCAGCTTCGTCTGTGACAGGGAGGCCATGGCCTGCGCCGCGCTGTACCCGGCCAGGGCATGGCACCGGAAGATCTCGGAGGCGCCGGACTTCTCGAGGGGACCGAACGCGACCAGGCAGCACATCCCCTCCACCCAGTCATGCAGCACCGGCTCGGCCTTGAAGGAGTCGAGCAGGTCACGCATCGACCGCTCGCCCAGGCCGTCCGGGTCCGAGCTCACCGTTTCCAGGAACGGCTCCGGGAAGAGGCTCATGCCCGGGGCGCAGAACTCGTCGAACGCCTCCAGCGCCCGCTCGACATCCTCGTCGGACAAGTCCACGACGCGGCCATCGGAGACGACCGCCTGCCGCAGCCCCTCCAGCACCGGGAACGTCTCCGTCTCGACCGCGTACCGGTCGACCTCCGACCACACGTGCGGCTGCAGAGGGTGGACCCACGTGCCGCCGAACTCCATCGGATGCCCGTCGTGGTCCTTCGTGTAGGTCCGGCCGCCCAGACGGTCACGCGCCTCGACCAGGACCGCCCGGCGCCCGCGCGCCGACAATTCACGCGCGGCCGTCACGCCGGCGAAACCGCCGCCTACGATCACGACATCCACTTCAGAATCTGACGTCGCCACAATCTGCTCCCTTCGGTCGTCTGGTCTGACTCCGCGAGCAACTATCCGGGAACCGGCGGCAGCCACTTCGTGCGCCACGCTCTGATGAGGGAAATCAGGTAGTCCCGGTTGGATCTCCAAATGAGTACGGCAACGTCAGTGTCGCGCTGCGTACAGTGCCCTTTCTCAGGCCACGACGAAGAACTTCACGAACGATGACCGGGTTCTCCAGGTGCCCGTGAATCCGGCCGGGAAGGAATAGATGCCCCCGGCAACGAGCTCGATCTTCTCGCCGTCAGGGGTTTCCAGCTCCGCCTCGCCCTCGATGACGTGGAACGTGTCGCGGGCCGCGGGCTTGTAGGGGAACTCAGCGCCCTCCTCGGGGCCGATCCTCCACAGCCCCGATACCTGGCCCTCTTCTGCCTGGACGAGCCAATGGATCTCCCCTGTCTCCCGGCCGTCCTCAACGTAGGTTTCCCACGACTGGGCCGTTACGGATGAGCGTGCAAAACCGGCAGTGTTCGTCATTTGTCCCTCCATGCGGAGGCCGGCCGACAATGCGGCCCGCTAGCGACGACGGGATCGGAGACCAGAAGGTGGCCGCACCCGGGCGGATAGACCAGCGATTCTCGGCATGAGCCTTTTTGGTCGGGTCGCATGCACCCCCGCCTACACCACCGTACCCACGTTCCAGATTTCGAGCCCGCCGGTGGTTGGAGCACGGTATGGAACGCCCGAGGCGGACAGCCATTGATGCCACGGCCCGATGTTGACAGCGTCAACGACGACGACCCCACCGCTTCGTACTGGGCGCGGGGCGCTGCCTCGCTGCCGATGCCCTGATCCAGGCGCAGGGACTCGCGCTCCTCGGTAGACCGTCGTATCGCCTCGGCGCGGCGCGACGGGCCAGCCCCACGCTTTGACCGCGCTCACTCGGCACCCTCTGGGCCATGCGTGGGCCAGATGTGGTGACAGGAACCTCTACAGGGAGCTCCTGTGCAGCTCAGGGGTCATATGGATGCCGCGAGCGGAACCCTCTTGAAAACCGTCGTGGCGCGAGTCACCGTGGGTTCAAATCCCACACCCACCGCACCAGGCCTGCGTAGCCGCGGGCACGAAGGGGCGCTCCTCATGAGGGGCGCCCCTTCGTCATGGAGCGCCAGTCTCACCCTGCCGGCCTTCTGGCCAGGGCACGAGCTGCAAGGGAGGTCGTGCCGCCCCGGAAGGCGCTAGGCCCTTTGAGTGGTGTTTGTCGGAAGATCGGCGCGCGTGGTGGGAACGCTGCGGTTGCGAACACATCATGACGAATGTATGCAGATCCGCCCGTCGGAACATCGCGAAACGAAGGACCCCGTCATGGCTCACCGCATCACCGTCACGTCGATCTGGACCGCAGTGGTCGCCGCTCTCGTGGCGCTCCTCGCCTCCCTCGGGTTCGGCGCCAAGGCCGCCCCGGCCGCGGTCTCCGGCGGAACCGCTGCCCCCGCCCCTGCTCCCTCCCGCCGTGCGGCCGCCGCCGTACGCCGGCCGTCGCGGCCGATGGGGCGACGGAGCTGGCGGGCGATGATGCGGGGCGGATCGCTCCCGCCGACCATCAAGCAGCGGATCCGCGCCGAGGCGCACGGCAAGGCCCCGTCGGTCCGACGCTCGACCACCGCCGCGTCGCTCGCCAGCGGGACCTCAGGAGCCGGTCGCGAAGAGCTCGGGCTGGTCGCGTAGCGCCCGTACGGAGAGGCGCCGCGTACGCAACGCGGCATGCGGTACCCGTACCGACCGGCAGGATGCGCCACCCAGTGAGCAGCACGGAGTCGGCGGCAGTCACGGCAGCAACACCAACACCAGCAGGCGCTGGAGCCCGGTCGCCAGGTCGCGACCGCGGATCGCGCCGGAGATGTGCCCCCGAGCGGGCACGTTGGGATGGCCCCGGCGGTCGCCGGGGGCGTGCAGGGGGCGTGAAGCTTGGCATTGCAGGGCCGCAGGCCCGGGAGACGGTGGGGTTCCCGGACGGCGCGGCCCTTTTCGGCATGTCCGGCGCACATGAGTTTGAGGGAACGTTTCGGCTCATACAGGGCAGCGGTTTCCACCCCCTCCGAGGCGCTGACCTGGGGCGTCGGGACGCGAAGGGGGGTTTATCCGATGTTGCTCATACTTGCGGGGGAATCGTGGACTCCGGGGTGGTTCGCCGGGGATTCGGTGGGCAACTCTGGTCTCGCGACGTCGTCACCACACGGAACGACCGAGGCGGTCGGCCAACTGCCTTGGAGCAATTCCCACTTCGGTTTTCTGGAGGATTCAGACATGGCAAGCATCCGTACCGCCCGCGTCTTCGCCGCTGTCGCCGCTCTTCCCCTCGCCGTCGCCCTCTTCGGCGGTGTGGCGTCGGCCGACAACGGCTCTTTCGCGAACGACGGATCGAATGCGAGCGTCGCCAGCATCATCGGCAGCGGTGTCGGCGGTAACAACCACGGCAACTCGTCCACCTCCCAGCAGGTCGCCACCGGCTCCGGTGCCTCCAACCAGAACAACACCGCGCAGGTCAACGGCTCTGCCTTCACGGCGATCCACCAGGCCAACCCCAACCTCGCGGTCAACTTCCACCCCTGGTGGTAGGTGATCCCGCGGGTCCTCTGACTGTGAGGGCGCCTGTGCCACCGGACCGGCTGGGGTCCGGTGGGGCAGGCGCTCTCGCGCGTCCGGGCGACGGTCCGGCCGGGTTCCTTCCGGACGCTCCCGACCTTGACATCGGCAGTGAATCTGACGGACAGTCAGGTTCACTCGATGATGTGATGCCGGGAGGCCAGCGCCGTGCACCTCGCCCCGACCGAAGGCCAGTTGCGGCTCCGCGCCGAACTGCGGGAGTACTTCCACGATCTGCTGCCGGAAGGGCCTCCCGAGGACCCCGCCGCCCAGCGTGCACTGCTGCGCCGCATCGGCGCCGACGGATTGCTCGGCCTCGGCTGGCCCGTCGAGTACGGCGGCCAAGGACGTGGTCCCGACGAGCAGTTCGTCTTCTTCGACGAGGCCTACCGGGCCGGCGCCCCCGTCTCCATGGTCACGCTCAACACCGTCGGCCCGACCCTGATGAAGTACGGGACCCCGGAGCAGAAGGACTACTTCCTGCCCCGGATCCTCCGCGGCGAGACGGTCTTCGCCATCGGCTACTCGGAGCCCGAGGCCGGCACGGACCTCGCCTCGCTGCGGACCCGCGCCGTACGCGACGGAGCCGACTGGGTCGTCGACGGGCAGAAGATCTTCACCTCCAACGCCCAGAACGCGGACTGGATCTGGCTGGCCTGCCGCACCGATCCCGACGCCCCCAAACACAAGGGCATCTCGATCATCCTGGTGCCCACCGACGCCCCGGGCTTCGCGTGGACCCCGATCGACACGGTCGGCGGCCTCACGACCACGTCCACGTACTACGACGCCCTCCGCGTGCCGGCCGGCAACCTCGTCGGCCCCGAGCACGGCGGCTGGGGGCTGATCACCAACCAGCTCAACCACGAGCGCGTGGCCCTCGCCGCCATCGGCATGCAGGCGGAGGACTTCTATGCGGGCGCGCTCCGCCACGCCCGCACCCCCGATCCGGTCACCGGCGAACGCCCTGCCGACCGGCCCTGGGTGCAGTCCCGGCTCGCCGAGGCACATGCCCGGCTGGCCGCAGTGCGCCTCCTCAACTGGCGCCTCGTCCAGGACGTGGGCAGCGGCGCCCTGGCCCCCGGCGACGCCAGCGGCGTGAAGTTCCTCGGCACCGAGTCCACCGTCGAGGTGTACCGGATGTGCCAGGAGGTGGTGGGTGAGGAGGCGCTCGTACGGGGGCCCGAGGCCTTCGCCCGCGGCGAGCTGGAACGGATGAACCGGGCCGCCCAGATCAACACGTTCGGCGGCGGGGTGAGCGAGGTACAGCGGGAGATCGTCGCCATGATGCGGCTCGGCATGAAGGGGAGGAAGCGATGACCGCCACGGCGGACCAGGCAGCGGATGCGGGGGCGGGCGCCGAGGAGGCCGCCCGGTTCCACACGCTGCTCAAGGCCTTCGAGGGGCAGCCCGCAGCCACCGCGGGCGAGGGCAAGGACCCGGTCAACCTGCCCATGATCCGGCACTGGTGCGAGGCGATGGGCGACACCGACCCCGCCTACACCGGCCCCCACGCCATCGCCCCGCCCACCATGCTCCAGGCCTGGACGATGGGTGGGCTCTCCGGCCACGGCGACCGCTCCTCCGCCTACGACGAGCTCCTCGGGCTGCTCGACGACGCGGGCTGCACCTCCGTGGTGGCCACCGACTGCGAGCAGGAGTACCTGCGTCCGCTGCGCCCCGGCGACACGATCACCTACGACGCCGTCATCGAGTCGGTGTCCCCCCGCAAGACGACCAAGCTGGGCACCGGCCACTTCGTGACCACCCGCATGGACGTGCGGGCGGACGGCGAACCCGCCGGGACCCACCGCTTCCGGATCCTCAAGTACGCGCCCTCCGCCCCCCGCGGGAAGAAGCCTGCGGCCCGGCGCCCCCGCCCGGTGATCAACCGCGACAACGCGGGGTTCTGGGACGGCGTCGCGGACCACAAGCTGCTGATCCAGCGCTGCACCTCCTGCGCGACCCTCCGCTTCCCCTGGCTGCCCGGCTGCAACGTCTGCGCGAGCCTGGACTGGGACACCGTCGAGGCCTCCGGCGCCGGCACGGTGTTCAGCTACGTCGTCATGCACCACCCGCCCTTCCCCGCGTTCGACCCTCCGTACGCGGTCGCCCTCGTCGAGCTCGCCGAGGGCGTCCGGATGGTCAGCAACATCACCGGCGTCCCGTACGACAAGGTGCGGATCGGGCTGCCCGTGCAGCTGGAGTTCCTGCGCGTCGACGAGGACCTGGAACTGCCGGTCTTCCGAGGGAGCGAGGGCTGATGGACTTCCACCCCACCGAGGAGCAGGCAGCGGCGGCCGGACTCGCCGCCCGGATCTTCCGCGACCTCGCCACCCACGAACGCCTCGCCGCCGCCGGCACCGGCAGCGACGCCGAACTGTGGAAGGCGCTCACCGCCGCCGGGCTGACCGCCGCCGTGGAGGACGTCGGCCTACTCGGCCTGGTGCTGCTGCTGGAGGAGCAGGGCCGCACCACCGCACAGGTCCCGTACGCCGCCACCTGCGTGTACGGGATCCTGCCCGTCGCCGCGCACGGCAGCGCCGCACAGCGCGCCCGGCTGCTGCCGGCCCTGGGCTCGGGCGAGGCGGTCGCCACCGGCGCCTTCCCGGCCCGTGGCCGCATCACCGCCTCGCCGGACGGCCGGCTGACCGGCACCGCCCCCGTCGTGCCCTGGCTGCGCGATGCCACGCACGTGCTGGTCCCGGACGCCGACCGGGCCCTGTGGCTCGTACGGACGGACGCGCCCGGCGTGGAGACCTCTGACGTGGAGACCACGGCCCCCTGGTCGTCGGGGCGGCTCACCCTGGCCGGGGCCGAGGCGGAACGGCTGGGGGACGGCGGGGCCTACGAGGAGGTCCTGGCCACGGCCCGCACCGCCTTCGCCGGGCTGCAGGCGGGTGTGTGCGCGGGTTCCCTGGCCCGCGCGGTCGAGTACACCTCCACCCGCGAGCAGTTCGGCCGGCCGCTCTCCACGAACCAGGGCGTGATGCTGCGCGCGGCCGATGCGTACATGGACACGGAGGCGATCCGGGTCACCGCGTACGAGGCCGCCTGGCGGACCGACGAGGGGCTTCCGGCCCGCGAGCACGCCCTGACCGCGGCCTGGTGGGCCTCGGAGGCGGGCAAGCGGGTCGTGCACGCGGGCCAGCACCTGCACGGCGGGATGGGCGCCGACCTGGACCATCCCGTCCACCGGCACTTCCTCTGGGGGCGCCAGCTGGACGCGTACCTGGGCTGCGGCAGCGAGCTGCTGGCCGAACTGGGTGCGCTCCTGTCCGACCATGCCGCACCCGAGGGGGACCACGCATGAACGTCGGCGACACACTGGCGCCGCTGGAGATCCCGGTGACCCGCACGCTGATCGTCGCGGGGGCGATCGCCTCCCGCGATTACCAGGACGTGCACCACGACGCCTCGCTCGCGCGCGAGAAGGGCTCCCCGGACATCTTCATGAACATCCTGACCACCAACGGCCTGGTCGGCCGGTACATCACCGACCGCCTCGGACCGGGCGCCGTCCTGCGCAAGGTGGCCATCCGCCTCGGCGCCCCCAACTACCCCGGCGACACCATGGTCCTGACGGGCACCGTGGCCGCCGTGGACGGGAACACCGTGGAGATCCGGGTCGTCGGCGCCAACGGCATCGGCCACCACGTCACCGGCACGGTCACCGCGGAGGTGGCGGCATGAGCGTCCGCCACCGTGACACCCTCGGCGGGCGCGCCGCCATCGCCGGCATCGGCGCGACCGAGTTCTCCAAGGACTCCGGCCGCAGTGAGCTGCGGCTCGCCGTGGAGGCCGTGCACGCCGCCCTCGAGGACGCCGGGCTGACCCCCGCCGACGTCGACGGCATGGTCACGTTCACCATGGACACCAGCCCCGAGATCACCGTGGCCCAGGCCGCCGGCATCGGGGACCTCTCCTTCTTCTCCCGCATCCACTACGGCGGCGGCGCCGCCTGCGCCACCGTCCAGCAGGCCGCCCTCGCCGTCGCCACCGGGGTCGCGGAGGTCGTGGTCTGCTACCGAGCCTTCAACGAGCGCTCCGGCCGCCGCTTCGGCTCCGGCGTGCAGCAGCGCGAGCCCTCTGCGGAGGGCGCGGCGCTCGGCTGGTCGCTGCCCTGGGGGCTGCTCACCCCGGCCTCGTGGGTGGCCATGACCGCCCAGCGCTATCTGCACAGCTACCACCTGACCCCCGAGGCCTTCGGCCATGTCGCGGTCACCGACCGGCGGCACGCCGCGAACAACCCCGCCGCGTACTTCCACGGCAAGCCCATCACCCTCGCCGACCACGCGGCCTCGCGCTGGATCGTCGAGCCGCTGCGGCTGCTGGACTGCTGCCAGGAGACCGACGGCGGCCAGGCGGTGATCGTCACCAGCACCGAGCGGGCCCGGGACCTGCGGCATGCGCCCGCCGTGATCACCGCGGCCGCGCAGGGCGCCGGCCGCCTCCAGGAAGGCATGACCTCCTTCTACCGCGACGACCTCACCGGGCTGCCGGAGATGGACGTGGTCGCCCGGCAGCTGTGGCGGACCAGCGGGCTGCGGCCCTCGGACATCGACGTCGGCATCCTCTACGACCACTTCACCCCCTTCGTCCTGATGCAGCTGGAGGAGTTCGGCTTCTGCAAGCCCGGCGAGGCCGCCGACTTCGTGGCTGCGGACGCCCTGCCGCTCAATACCCACGGCGGACAGCTCGGGGAGGCGTACCTGCACGGCATGAACGGCATCGCCGAGGCCGTCCGCCAGCTGCGCGGCACCTCGGTCAATCAAGTGGCCGGAGCCGCCCGTGCCCTGGTCACGGCCGGTACCGGGGTCCCGACGTCCGGGCTGATCCTCGGCGCCGACGGCTGAGGCCGGACACACGGGCCGGCCCCCGGGCCGGCGCCCGGGCGCCCGCGGCGCACCCCGCCTCCTCCACCTTCAGGAGGTGGGGTGGGCCCCACCCCTACAACCTGAGATGGATCCGGCTTCGGCACTTGCGGCCGATCCCAGGCCGGGGCCGCGCTTCTAGCGTGGAGCCATGACCACGCCTGTGTGCACGCTCGCCTCGAACCCGACGCCGTACCCGTCGTTCTCGGCGTACGTCCGGACCCGCGGCACGGTCCTGATGCGCACCGCACGCTCGCTCACCGCCAACCCGTGCGATGCCGAGGACCTGCTGCAGACGGCCCTCGCCAAGACGTACGTCGCCTGGGACCGCATCGAGGACCACCGCGCCCTCGACGGATACGTCCGGCGGGCCCTGGTCAACACCCGTACCTCCCAGTGGCGCAAGCGCAAGGTCGACGAGTTCGCCTGCGACGAGCTCCCGGAGACCGAGGACACGCCGGCATCCGACCCCGCCGAGGCGCAGGCGCTGCGCGACGCGATGTGGCGCGCGGTGACCCGGCTGCCCGATCGGCAGCGCGCGATGGTCGTCCTGCGCTACTACGAGGACCTGAGCGAGGCACAGACCGCCGAGCTGCTCGGGGTGTCGATCGGCACGGTCAAGAGCGCCGTCTCGCGCGCGCTGGTCAAGCTCCGCGACGACCCGGAGCTCACCCCGGTCCGCTGAACCTGCCGACGTCTGAACCGGCCGACGTCTGAAGCGGCCCACGTCTGAAGCGGCCCACGTTTCACGTGAAACAGCCCTGGATGTTTCACGTGAAACCGTCAAGGCGCCCCGCCCTGTGCGCGATGCACCGCGAGCCCGCCCCCAGCCTGTGCACGATGCCAACGGAAGGACCCGAACAGCGATTACTTGCCGCGTTTGTACCCCCGGGTAGTGACATGCCGACCGGTACGTGCGCAGAATCGACGGCATCCGTAGCCGCCGCAGCGCCGCAGCGCTCACCGGGAGGACGCTTTGCTGAGCACCATGCAGGACGTACCGCTCCTCGTCACCCGCATACTCCAGCACGGGATGACGATCCACGGTAAATCCCAGGTCACGACCTGGACCGGGGAGGCCGAGCCGCACCGCCGCAGCTTCGCCGAGATCGGTACCCGCGCCACCCGCCTCGCCAACGCCCTGCGCGACGAGCTGGGCGTCCAGCAGGACGACCGGGTGGCCACCCTGATGTGGAACAACGCGGAGCACGTCGAGGCGTACTTCGCGATCCCCTCCATGGGCGCCGTCCTCCACACCCTCAACCTGCGACTGCCTCCCGAGCAGCTGGTCTTCATCGTCAACCACGCGGCCGACCGGGTCGTCCTGGTCAACGGAACCCTGCTGCCGCTGCTCGCACCGCTGCTGCCGCACCTGCCCACCATCGAGCACGTCGTGGTCGCCGGCATCGGCGACCGCTCCGCGCTCGACGGGCTGGACGTACACGTTCACGAGTACGAGGAGCTCCTCGCAGGCCGCCCCGACAGCTACGACTGGCCGGAGCTGGACGAGCGCCAGGCAGCCGCCATGTGCTACACCTCCGGCACCACCGGCGACCCCAAGGGCGTCATCTACTCCCACCGCTCCATCTACCTGCACTCCATGCAGGTCAACATGACCGAGTCGATGGGCCTGACCGACAAGGACACCAGCCTCGTCGTCGTCCCGCAGTTCCACGTGAACGCCTGGGGCCTGCCCCATGCCACCTTCATGACCGGTATCAACATGCTGATGCCGGACCGGTTCCTGCAGCCCGCCCCGCTCGCCGAGATGATCGAACGGGAGAAGCCCTCGCACGCTGCGGCCGTCCCCACCATCTGGCAGGGCCTGCTCGCCGAGGTCACCGCCAACCCGCGCGACCTCACCTCCATGAAGCAGGTCACCATCGGCGGCGCGGCCTGTCCGCCCTCCCTGATGGAGGCCTACGACAAGCTCGGCGTCCGCCTCTGTCACGCCTGGGGCATGACCGAGACCTCCCCGCTCGGCACCATGGCACACCCGCCGGCCGGGCTGAGCGCCGAGGAGGAGTGGCCGTACCGGGTCACCCAGGGCCGCTTCCCGGCGGGCGTCGAGCCGCGTCTGGTGGGCCCCGGGGGCGACATCCTGCCCTGGGACGGCGAGTCGGCGGGCGAGCTCGAGGTGCGCGGCACCTGGATCGCGGGCGCCTACTACGGCGGCGCCTCCGGCGAACCGCTGCGCCCCGAGGACAAGTTCAGCGCGGACGGCTGGCTGAAGACCGGCGACGTCGGCGTGATCAGCCCCGACGGGTACCTCACGCTGACCGACCGCGCCAAGGACGTCATCAAGTCCGGCGGCGAGTGGATCTCCAGCGTCGAGCTCGAGAACGCGCTGATGGCGCACCCCGAAGTCGCCGAGGCGGCGGTAGTCGCCGTTCCGGACGACAAGTGGGGCGAGCGACCGCTGGCCACCGTCGTCCTCAAGGAGGGCGCGAGCGTGGACTACGCGGGGCTGCGCGTCTTCCTCAGCCAGTCCATCGCCAAGTGGCAGCTGCCCGAGCGCTGGGCGATCGTCGCGGCCGTGCCGAAGACCAGCGTCGGCAAGTTCGACAAGAAGGTCATCCGCAAGCAGTACGCGGACGGCGAGCTGGACGTCACCAAGCTCGACTGAACCGACCGCGGTACCTGCTCAGCCCTGGCCGGCCTTCGTCAGCCAGGGCCGCAGCAGCCTGCTGACGGCCGGCATCGCCAGGTAGGTCATCAGTGTGCTGAAGACGACGGCGAAGGCGGCCGTCCGCAGGACGAAGTGCAGGTTCACCAGGTACGGCCCGAGCACCGCGTTGCCGGCGAGCGAGATCGGGAAGATGGCCAGCCCCGAGCTGATCGCCATCTTCCACCGCGGCGGCGCGGGCCGGGTCGTACCCGGCTTCGCGAACCAGGTCTCCATGCCGTGCAGTTCGCGCCGGGCTATCTCGGTGTGGTGGTGGCCCAGGCAGTTGGAGAACCACTGGGCCCGCTCGGCGGAGTCCTGCCACCGCTGGAAGGCCGCCTGGTCCCGGAAGCGGTGGACCAGGAACCACGGCCCGCCGTCCGTCGCCGGACGGAACAGCCCGTACCCCAGGTGCCCCGGGAAGTTCGCAGCCGTCTCCAGGATGCCGTGTGCCCAGGCCTCGAACGTCTCCTCGTGGCCCGGTTCCACCTGGCGAGCGATGAGGAGGTTCACCTCCCCGTTGTCGGCGGGGACGGTGTGCTCGCTCGTGTCGATGATGGCCATCGGGCCAGGATGACTAGTTCGTACCGATCTTGGCCAGCAGGTCCACGATGCGGCCCTGGACGTCCGCCGTGGTGGACCGCTCGGCCAGGAAGAGGACGCTCTCCCCGGAGGCCAGCCGCGGCAGTGCGGCCGGGTCGATCCCCGTTGTCGTGTAGACGACCAGCGGCGTTCGGTTGAGCTGTCCGTTGGCACGCAGCCAGTCCACGATCCCGGCCCGGCGGCGCCGGACCTGCATCAGGTCCATGACCACCAGGTTGGGCCGCATCCGCGTCGCCAGCTCCACCGCGTCGGTGTCCGCGCCCGCCCTGGCGACCTGGAGGCCGCGCCGTTCCAGGGCGGCCGTCAGCGCGGTCGCGATCTCGTCGTGCTCCTCGATCAGCAGCACCCGGGAGGGGTGCTGCTCGCTGTCGCGCGGTGCGAGCGCCTTGAGGAGAACGGCCGGGTCGGCCCCGTACGCCGCCTCGCGCGTGGCGTGCCCCAGCCCGGCCGTGACCAGTACGGGCACCTCGGCGGCCACCGCGGCCTGGCGCAGGGACTGCAGGGCGGTCCGGGTGATCGGCCCGGTCAGCGGGTCCACGAACAGCGCGGCGGGGAACGCGGCGATCTGCGCGTCCACCTCCTCGCGGGAGTGCACGATCACCGGGCGGTAGCCGCGGTCGCTGAGCGCCTGCTGGGTCTGCACATCGGGCGCCGGCCACACCAGCAGGCGGCGCGGGTTGTCCAGGGGCTCGGGAGGAAGCTCGTCGTCCACGGGCAGCGGTACGGGCCGGTTGACCACCTCGACGGCGCCGCCGGGCCCGTCCAGCGGCTCGGGGCCCTCGTCGGCACCCGCCTCCGGGGCTCCTATCGCGAACGCCCGGCCCTGGGGCGCGGGCTCGGCGAGCCGGCGCCGGCGGCCGGAGCCGCCCGTGCCGCCTGCGCCGTTGGTGCTTCCGGGGTCGACCGAGATGCCCTGGCCGAGGGTGCCGAGGGCGCGCACGCTGATCGGCTGCGCGGCCTCCGCAGGGGAGTCCTGAGACTGCCGGGCGCCGGGCACGGCGGCCTGGCCGGCGGCCTCTTCGTCCTCGGGTGCGGTCCGGGCCGCCGGAACCGGCCAGGCCGGAGTGGCGGGCAGCGCCCGCCGCCGCCCGGTCGGGGTGACGGCTTCCTCCGTGGCCGCGGCCGGCTGCGCGGCGGGAGCCGCGGGCTCGGCACCGGGCGCGCCCAGCACCCGGCGCCCACGCCGCCCGGCCGGGGCTTCGCCCTCGGCCTCGGCGGGAGCAGGGGCCGGACCGGCCATGGCGGGGGTCTGCGCGGCGCCCGCAGCCGGTACCGCGCCCTGAACCGGCGCGGGAGCCGGCGGCGGGGTCGGTCCGGCGGGCAGCGCGAAGCCGCCCTCGGGGGCGATGGGCCGGGAGGGGGCCTGCGGGGCGGCTTGAGCCGGCCCGAGCCCGGTCGCGGGCACGGGACCGCCGGGCTGCGGCGCGGCCACGGGACCCAGCGCCCGCCGGCGCCCGGCGGGATGCTCGGTCACCGGAACCGGCGGCACGGCAGGCACCGGCGGTACGGGCGGCACCGGCGAGCCCGAACCCGGCGGCACCGGCGAAGCCGAGCCCTGCGGCATCGGGGGCAGGGGCACACCGGAACCGGAGCCGGGACCGGGAGAAACCTGAGGCACGGGCGGCAGCGCGGGCATGGCGGCGCCCTGCGGGGGCACGGGCCGGCCGGGACCGCCCTCGCCGCCGGTTCCGCTTCCGTCGCCGTCCCGGCCGCGTCGGCGCCCGGTGCCCAGGCCCGCCGGGTTCACCGGGGACTGCGCGAGCTCGGGGCCCGCGGCGGGAGCGTCCGGAGCGCCGGCCTCGCCCGCCCGCCGCCGCCCGGACGGCAGTGCCAGCGCACTCCCGCCCTCGGCGGCGCCGTTCGCCTTCGCCTCGTCGGCCGCGTCCTCCAGGAACGCGTCCACCCCGCGCCGGGCCCGCCGCCCGGCGGGGCCCTTGCCCGCGGCCTCGGCCGACGGCTCCTTCGCGGGCTCCGGTTCCGGATCCGGCAGCGTCACCGTGCCGGCTCCCGCGCCCAGCGGCAGCTCCAGCACGTACGCACCGCCGGGCGCGCCGGGCACCTCCACCGTCTGCAGCACGCCCCCGTGCGCGGTCACGATGCCCCGCACGATCGGCTCGTGCACCGGGTTGCCGCCCTCGTACGGCCCGCGCACCTCGATCCGTACGACCTCGCCCCGCTGAGCGGCGGCCACCACGATCGTCGAGTCGCTGTACCCGCTGCCCTGGCGGGTCTTGCCGGTGGCGTCGACCCCGGCGACGTCCGCGACCAGGTGCGCGAGGGCGCCGGCGATCCGCTCGGCGTCCACCTCGGCCTCGATGGTCGGGGCGTGCACGGCGAACTGCACGCGGCCCGGGCCGATCAGCTCGACCGCACCGTCGATGCCGGCCGCGACGACGCCGTCGATCAGGACCTTCTTCTTCTTGAGCTTCTCGGTGCCCGCGTCGAGGCGCTGGAACCCGAGCACGTTGTCGACCAGCGCGGTCATCCGGGAGTACCCGGCGGCCAGGTGGTGAAGCAGCTGGTTGGCCTCGGGCCACAGCTGCCCGGCGTCGTCGGCGGCCAGCGTGGCCAGCTCCCCGCGCAGCTCCTCCAGCGGACCCCGCAGGGATTCGCCGAGGACCGCCAGCAGCTGTGCGTGCCGCGCCGCCAGGGCGTCGTACGGCCGTCGGTCCGTGAAGGTCATGACGGCGCCGACGAGCAGCTCCCCGTCCCGTACGGGCGAGGTGGTCAGGTCGACGGAGACCGGCTGCCCGGCCTTGTTCCACAGCACCTGGCCGCGGACCCGGTGCTTGCGCCCGCTGCGGAGGGTGTCGGCGAGCGGGGACTCCTCGAACGGGAACGGCGAGCCGTCGGCGCGCGAGTGCTGGATCAGCCCGTGCAGCTCGCGGTTGCCGAGATCGGTGGCGCGGTACCCGAGGATCTGCGCGGCGGCCGGGTTGACGAGCACGACCCGCCCGTCGGTGTCCGTGCCGACGACGCCCTCGGCGGCGGCCCGCAGGATCATCTCGGTCTGCCGCTGGGAGCGGGCCAGCTCGGCCTCGGTGTCCACGGTCTCGGAGAGGTCGCGTACGACGAGCATGAGCAGCTCGTCACCCGTGTAGGGCTGCGGCTCGCGGTAGGCGTCGCGGCCGTCGAGATGGGCGGCGGTCACTTCGACGGGGAACTCGGTGCCGTCGGTGCGGCGCGCGACCATCCGCTTGGGCTTGGCCCGGCCGCCCTCGTCCTCGCCGGGCCGGCGCATGGAGCCGGGGATCAGCTTGGAGTCGAACTCGGGGAGGAGGTCCAGCACGCCGCGGCCGACGAGCCCGGTGCCGGGGCTCTCCATGACCTCGAGGGCGATCGAATTCGCGTTGACGACCGTGCCGTTGGCGTTGACGAGCAACAGCGCGTCCGGAAGAGCGTCGAGTATTGCTGCGAGGCGAGCAGCGCCTCGGGATGGCCTGCTGCTCACGACGAGCTTCCTCCCTGACCACAACTACCGGCATGTCACGGGAGGAGTCTAAGGGCACGGCCCCGGCCTGAGGTGGCGGATGTTCGGTGGATACCGTGCATCCTTCGCATCCTCCCAGGTCAGGAGCGCCCACCCGGAAGCACAGGTTCCAGGTCGTTCCACCGGGCGATCTCGCATCCGTTGGTCCGCCGGAACGTGGCGTCCACCTTGTGGCCTTGCCATGTTCCGGTGACGTGCGCGGTGGCCGGACCGCCGTCCTGCATGGTGCAGATCTGCCGCTTGGCCTGAGGAGCGAAGGGGTCTTTGCCCTGCTTCGCGAGGCTGTCGAGGCGGACGCAGGCCTGCTCGGCCTCGGGGTGGTTCCCGCCGACGGGGTTGCACTCGAGCAGGTACTCGCCGTCGGCCCGGGGGTTGCCGGTGGCGGACACGGCGATGGTGAGGCGGTCGGGCGCCGCCAGGAGCCGGTCCAGCGGCGGCAGCGGGGGCAGTGGCCCGGCGGCCGTGGCCGCCGTGGCGGCCAGGGCGGAGGTGACGGCGAAGGCGGCGAGACGCAGCATGGGGCACTCCAGGTCGTCCGTACGTCGTACACCTGACCAACGACGCGCGCCCGCCGACGTTGCGTACGGACGGAGGCGCGTCCGTGCGCGCATGCGTGCGGGCGGCGCGCGCCGGGTGCTTAAGGCTTTGCTCTGGTGGCGGCTGTCCTTGTACCGTGGGAGCGGATTGGTGAGCGGCCCTGTGGCTGTGTCATCATCTGCACGCACCCTCGTACGCGAGGGTGTGCTGGAGGCGTCGCCTAGTCCGGTCTATGGCGCCGCACTGCTAATGCGGTTTGGGTCTTAAAGCCCATCGAGGGTTCAAATCCCTCCGCCTCCGCACCTGCCGAAGCCCCGGTCCTGATGGACCGGGGCTTCGGTGCGTTCGCGGCGGGTGCGTCCGGGGGGTTGCGTCGGCGCCATCCGGCCAGGACCGCCGGCGTCCCCAACCCCGTCCCGGCATCGGCGCGAACCCTTCCGGATGATCTCCGTCCGGAGTGTTTTCGCAGGTCAGGGCCGGTTTGGTTAATGGATTTCGCGTCCCGCCGAGGTCCATGTATTGTTGTTCTCGCAAGGCCAACGGGGCGCAAAACCCCGAGAAGCCCAAGCACTCGTAGCTTAACGGATAGAGCATCTGACTACGGATCAGAAGGTTGCAGGTTCGAATCCTGCCGAGTGCACAGCCCAAGAGGCCCCCCGGTTCACCGGGGGGCCTCTTGCGTTGTCCGGGGGCCGTTGCGGGGTCCTCCTTGGTGGGGAGGGGGACCCGGGGGTTCTCCGGGTCGGGGATCGGTCCCGTGGGGGACGACCGGCGGGCAGGGCCTGGATACGGTCCTCGGGAGGGTTCGGAAGGGTTCGGAACCGGAAGAGGGGGACTCCCATGGGGCTGTTCGGGAACGCGCACACGGTCGATCCGTCGTCGGCGCAGCGGGACTACGCGCGGCTGCTCGGGCAGGGGGAGCAGGTACACGCCGCCTACCTGTTGATCCGGGACACGATCCTGTTCACCGACCGGCGGCTCGTGCTCGTCGACAAGCAGGGGCTCACCGGAAAGAAGGTGGAGTACCACTCCATCCCCTACCGGAGCATCACGCACTTCTCCGTGGAGACCGCCGGGCACTTCGACCTCGACGCCGAGCTCAAGATCTGGCTCTCCGGCAGCGCGGCGCCGATCGAGAAGACGTTCACCAAGGGCGTGGACATCTACGAGGTGCAGGCGATCCTGACGCAGTTCGTCGCACGGTAGCCCCGCCGGGCCCCGGGCGGCGGCGCTCGCTGGAGGACGGGACGCGGATGCGGCCGATCAGGGTGCCGCGCGGCGTCGTCGGGGCCGAATTCGATTCGGTCTCGTAGGGGGATTGCAGGACCCTGTACCGTCGGCGCCAGGGATTCAAGGGGATGTGGGAGGAAGATCGCGTGGACGACATCGACCGGGCGCTCGTCCTGCGCCTGCAGCAGGACGCGGGCCAGTCGTACGCCGCCCTCGGCGCCGCCGTCGGGCTCTCGGCCGGGGCCACGCACGAGCGCGTACGCAAGCTGCGCGAGCGCGGGGTCATCCGGCGCACGACGGTCGAGGTGGACCCCGCGGCCGTCGGGAGCGGGGTGCTCGCCTACGTGATGGTCGACTCCAACGCCTGGATGGGGGACTCGAAGGCGGCCTTCGAGGCGATCGCCGAGATCCAGGAGGCGCACATCATCGCGGGGAGCGCCTCCGTCCTGGTGAAGGTGCGCACCGCCACGACCGGGCAGCTGCAGGACGTCCTGCGCCGCCTCTACGCCATCGACGGCGTCAGCGGTACGCACGCCACCGTCGCGCTCGAGACCTTCTTCGAGCGGCCGCTCCCGCTGTGACCTGGCGGTGCACCGGGATCCGGTGGAACGACGGCCGCCCCGCCATCGGGTGGTGGGCCGAGGGGCGCGGTGAGCGCAGCAGCCTGCTCACGTACGGGCAGCGGCTGGCCTTCGCGGCCCGCGGGGAGCGGCACTGCCTGGGCGTGCGGCGGGCCGGGAAGCGGACCCCGTGCCCCAGGGCCGCCACGGTGCCCGGCCGGGCCGGGAACGCCCAGTGCCCCGAATGCGCCCGCCTGGACCGGTCGTTCTCGGTGGCCGCCGACACCAACGCCGCCGATCCGCGCACGTACCGCGTCTACCTGGCCTGGTTCGGGCCCGGCCTGGTCAAGGTCGGCATCACCGCCGAGGAGCGCGGCCCGGCCCGGCTGCTGGAGCAGGGGGCGGTGACCTGGACCTGGCTGGGCCGGGGGCCGCTGATGGCCACCCGCCGCACCGAGGAGCTGCTGCGGGCCGCCCTGGGGGTGCCGGACCGGATCGCGTACGCCCGCAAGCGCGCCGTACGGGGCTACCTGCCGGCGGCTGCCGACCGGGCCCGGGAGGTCGCCGAGCTGCATGCCCGGGCCGCGGCCCTGCCGGGCCGGCCGGAGTCGCTGGAGCAGCTGGCGTGCGAAACCGTCGACCACGCCGGGCCGTTCGGGCTGGACGGGCTGCCCGCTCCCACACGGGTGATCACCGGGATGGTCCCCGGCGGGGCCGTCGTGGGCCGGCTCGTCGCCGCGGCCGGTCCCGATCTGCACCTCGCGGACGGGCTCGTCGTGGACACGCGGCTGCTCGCGGGCTGGGAGCTCGTCGCCCCGGCCGAAGACGGCACGACTGCGGTGCCGGTCGCCGAGCTGCCGCCGCTCGCCGCTCCAGGCGGGCAGGACGGGCTGTTCTGACCACCGGCCCCGCCGCGGGCACCGCTGCGGCACCCAAGGTCAAAACTTGGATCCCTTTGGGCTGCCGGGCCTCTTTCCGGTGGACATGCCAGGGGGCCGCCGCGGAGGGTGGTGGGCATGAGCATCCAGCCCGTACCCGCCTTCGAACCGCCGTACGTGATGGCGGTCTTCAGCAATGTCCGCACCCCTGACGACACCGGATACCCGGAAACCAGCCGGCGGATGAACGAGATCGTGGCCGAGAACCCGGGCTTCCTCGGCTACGAGTCAGCCCGCACTCCCGGCGGCCTCGGCATCACCGTCGCCTACTTCCGCGACCACGAGTCCCTCGCCGAGTGGCGGCAGGACCTGGAGCACCAGGCGGCCATGAAGAGGGGCCGCGCCGACTGGTACGAGAGCTACACCCTGCACGTCGCGACCGTCGAGCGGAGCCACGGCTTTGCCCGCAACGGCTGACGCGGTCCGCACCTTCCGGGAGCGGCTCGGGCTGCCCGGACTGGTCGACGTCCACACGCACTTCATGCCCGAGCGGGTCCTGGACAAGGTGTGGGACTACTTCGACGCGGTCGGACCGCTGACCGGCGTCGAATGGCCCATCACCTACCGGCACGAGGAGGAGCAGCGGGTCGCGCTGCTGCGGGCGTTCGGGGTCCGGGCGTTCACCTCCATGCTCTACCCGCACAAGCCGGCGATGGCCGCATGGCTCAACTCCTGGTCGGCGGACTTCGCCGCCCGGACCCCCGACTGCCTGCACACGGCGACCTTCTTCCCGGAGGAGGGAGCCGAGGCGTACGTGCGGCAGGCCGTCGAGGCCGGGGCCCGGGTCTTCAAGGCGCACCTCCAGGTCGGCGGGTACGACCCGAACGACGACCGGCTCGATCCGGTCTGGGGGCTGCTCGCCGAGGCGGACGTCCCGACCGTGATCCACTGCGGGTCGGGGCCCGTCCCGGCCAAGTACACCGGGCCCGAGCCGATCGCCCGGCTGCTGTCCCGGCACCCCCGGCTGCCGCTGATCATCGCGCACATGGGCATGCCCGAGTACGCCGACTTCCTGGACCTCGCCGACCGGTACGCCGCGGTGCGCCTGGACACCACCATGGCCTTCACCGACTTTTCCGAGCGGTTGCACGGGTTCCCGCCGGGACAGCTCGGGCGGCTCGCGGACCTCGGCGACCGGATCCTGCTCGGCACGGACTTCCCGAACATCCCCTACCCGTATGAGCACCAGCTCGAGGCCCTGGAACGGCTCGGCCTCGGCGACGACTGGCTGCGCGCGGTCTGCCACGACAACGGCGCCCGGCTGTTCCGGCTGGTCTGAGCGGGCCTCCGAGAGCTTCTCGGGCAGTGCCGCTCTCAGACAGTGCCGCTCTCAGGCAGTGCAGTTCTCAGGAAATTCACAGGTAGGGACAAGAACGCTCTCAGAGGCCGCGGTCAGCGTGGTCGCATGACTGCGACGACCACCTCCCACGCGTCCACGTCCACCAGCAACCCCACGGCCCTCGTCCGGCCCGACGGCGGCCCCTGCCGGGTGCTCGTCGTCGACGACGAGGCCTCGCTCTCCGAGCTGCTCTCCATGGCCCTGCGCTACGAGGGCTGCGAGGTCCGCAGCGCGGGCGACGGGGCCGGCGCGGTGCGGGCCGCGCGGGAGTTCCGGCCGGACGTCGTCGTCCTCGACATCATGCTGCCCGACATGGACGGACTCGCCGTCCTCGGACAGCTGCGCCGGGAGATCCCGCAGCTCCCGGTGCTGTTCCTGACGGCCAAGGACTCCGTCGAGGACCGGATCGCGGGCCTCACGGCAGGTGGCGACGACTACGTCACCAAGCCGTTCAGCCTGGAGGAGGTCGTGGCCAGGCTCCGCGGCCTGGTCCGCCGCTCGGGCGCGGCGCAGGCCGCGCGCGGCGGCTCCGTCCTGGCCGTCGGCGATCTGCAGCTCGACGAGGACAGCCACGAGGTGTCCCGCGGCGGCCGGGAGATCCACCTGACCGCCACCGAGTTCGAGCTGCTGCGCTACCTGATGCGCAACCCCCGGCGGGTGCTCAGCAAGGCGCAGATCCTGGACCGGGTGTGGTCCTACGACTTCGGCGGCCAGGCCAACGTGGTCGAGCTGTACATCTCCTACCTGCGGCGGAAGCTGGAGAGCGGCCCGGGCTACCCGCCGATGATCCACACCCGGCGCGGCGCCGGCTATCTGATCAAGCCGGCGGAGTAGTGGCTCTCCGCCTGCCGCGGCCCCGACCCGTCCGTGCCTGGTCCCTTCGGGCCCGGCTCGTCGTCTCGGCGGTGGCGCTGATCGCCGTGGTGGGCGCGGCCATCGGGACCGTCACCACCCTCGCGCTGCGCTCGTACCTGGTCGACAAGCTCGACGACCAGCTGAGGGTCTCCGTCGAGATGGGCACCAGGAAGCCCCTTGAGGAGAGGGCGCTCCGGGACAGGGACGAGAAGTTCGTCCTGGTGCCCGGCTCCCCGCTGGGGGCTGCCGGGATCCGTCTTCTCGCCGACGGCACGGTCGCCAGCACGGCCCGCAGCGCCGCCGTCGGCGGGCCCGGGTACGACCACATCCAGCACCTGACGACAGCCCAGACCGAGGCCCTGGCCCGAGCCGCCCGCAAGGCCGCCGGACAGGGCCGGCCGGGCGCCACGAACCTGGACCTGCCGGGCCTCGGTGCGTACCGCGTGCTCACCGCGCCCGACGGCAGCCTGGTCCTCGGCTTCCCGCTCGCCGAGGTCGACTCCACCGTGAGCACGCTCATCGCCGTGGAGGTCTTCGTCACCGTGGCCGGGCTGATCGCGGCCTCCCTCGCCGGGCAGGCCCTGGTCGGCGTCGCCCTGCGCCCGCTGCGCCGGGTGGCCGCCACCGCCACCCGGGTCTCCGAACTCCCCCTGCACAGCGGCGAACCCGCCCTCCACGAGCGGGTCCCCGACGCCGAAGCCGACCCCCGTACCGAGGTGGGCCAGGTCGGCGCCGCCCTCAACCGGATGCTGGGGCACGTCTCCTCCGCGCTCACGGCCCGCCAGCAGAGCGAGACCCGGGTCCGACAGTTCGTCGCGGACGCCAGCCACGAACTGCGCACGCCGCTGGCCTCCATCCGCGGGTACGCCGAACTCACCCGCCGGGGAAGGGAAGAACCCGGACCCGACACCCGGCACGCCCTGGGCCGCATCGAATCCGAGGCGACCCGGATGACCGGCCTCGTCGAGGACCTGCTGCTCCTCGCCCGGCTCGACGCCGGCCGCCCGCTCTCCTCGGCCGACACCGACCTCGCCCCGCTCGTCGTCGACGCCGTCAGCGACGCACGGGCCGCGGGCCCCGAGCACCACTGGCGCCTCGAGCTGCCCGACGAGCCCGCGCCGATCCTCGCCGACCCGGCGCGGATCCAGCAGGTGCTGGTCAACCTGCTCGCCAACGCCCGTACGCACACCCCGCCCGGTACCACCGTCATCGCCCATGTTTCACGTGAAACATCCGCCGTCCGGCTGCGGATCGAGGACAACGGGCCCGGTATCCCGCCCGCCCTGCTCCCCCACGTCTTCGAACGCTTCGCCCGCGGCGACGCCTCACGCTCCCGTGCGGCAGGCTCCACCGGCCTCGGGCTCGCCATCGTCCAGGCCGTCGTGGCGGCGCACGGCGGACAGGTGGACGTACGGAGCGAGCCGGGGCGCACCCGCTTCGAGGTCCTGCTCCCCCTTGCCCCGGACCGGACGACGAGGTGCACGAAGACGGATTCACAGACGGGGCACAGGCTCACCACACAGCGGTGACAGCCCGCCGGGCGAGGGTCGGTGCATGCCAACCGACACCTCCTCCGGCGCCCTTCCGGCACGGGCGCACCTCGCGCCCGTGCCCGGTGAGCCCGTACTCGACGTGGTGATCCCGGTCTTCAACGAGGAGCAGGACCTCGGCCCGTGTGTGCGCCGGCTCCACGACCACCTCACCCGTACGTTCCCGTACCCGTTCCGCATCACGATCGCCGACAACGCGAGCACCGACCGCACCCCCGAGGTGGCGGCCGGCCTCGCCGCCACCGTCGAAGGCGTACGCAGCACCCGGCTGGAGGAGAAGGGCCGCGGCCGCGCCCTGCGCACCGTCTGGTCCCACTCCGAGGCACCCGTCCTCGCGTACATGGACGTGGACCTGTCCACCGACCTCAACGCGCTGCTGCCGCTGGTCGCCCCGCTCATCTCCGGGCACTCCGACCTCGCCATCGGCACCCGCCTCGCACGCTCCTCGCGCGTGGTGCGCGGCGCCAAGCGGGAGTTCGTGTCCCGCGCCTACAACCTGCTCCTGCGCTCCTCCCTCGCCGCCCGCTTCAGCGACGCGCAGTGCGGGTTCAAGGCCATCCGGCGGGAGGTCGCGGAGCGGCTGCTGCCGCTGGTGGAGGACTCGGGCTGGTTCTTCGACACCGAGATGCTGGTGCTCGCCGAGCGGGCCGGGCTGCGGATCCACGAGGTGCCGGTGGACTGGGTGGACGACCCTGATTCCACGGTGCACATCGTGAGCACCGCGACCGAGGACCTCAAGGGGATGTGGCGGGTGGGCCGGGCCCTGGCCGTCGGCGCGCTGCCGCTCGACCGGCTCGCCCGCCCCTTCGGCGACGACCCGCGCGACCGCAGCGCCCTGCCCGGGGTGCCCCGCGGGCTGGCCCGCCAGCTCCTCGGCTTCTGCGTCATCGGGGTGCTCTCCACGCTCGCCTACCTCGCCCTGTACTCCCTCTTCCGGCTCGGCGCCGGACCGCAGCTCGCCAACGCCGGCGCCCTGCTGGTCTCCGCCGTCGCCAACACCGCCGCCAACCGCCGGCTCACCTTCGGGGTTCGCGGCCGCGACCGGGCCGTCCGGCACCAGGCCCAGGGCCTCGTCGTGTTCGGCGTCGGGCTGGCCCTGACCAGCGGGTCGCTCGGCGCCCTCGGTGCCGCCACGGCCGACCCCTCCCACAGCACCGAACTGGCCGTGCTGATCACGGCCAACCTCGCCGCGACCGTGCTGAGGTTCCTGCTCTTCCGCGCCTGGGTCTTCCCCGACCGGCGCGCCACTCCCGCGAAGGACGACAACCGATGACCACGGCCGTACCACCCATGGACTCCCCGTTCCCCGAACGGGCCCCGACCGCCCCGGCCTCCTCGAGCGCGCCGAGCGCCACGGCCGGCGCCGCGGCCACGCGGCGCCCCCGCTGGGAGCGCCCCGCCTACGCGGCGCTCCTGCTGGCCACCGCCGTCCTGCTGCTGTGGAACCTGGGAGCCTCCGGCTACGCCAACTCCTTCTACTCCGCGGCCGTCCAGGCGGGCAGCGAGAGCTGGAAGGCCTTCTTCTTCGGCTCCTCCGACGCCGGGAACTCGATCACCGTCGACAAGCCCCCGGCCGCCCTGTGGCCGATGGCTCTGTCCGTCCGGCTGTTCGGGCTCGGCGGCTGGCAGATCCTCGTCCCGCAGGCCCTGATGGGCGTCGGCACCACCGCGGTGCTCTACGCCGCCGTACGCCGCCACTTCGGGCCCGCGGCCGCACTGCTCAGCGGCACGGTCTTCGCGCTCACCCCGGTCGCCGCGCTGATGTTCCGCTTCAACAACCCGGACGCGCTGCTGACCCTGCTGCTGACCGTCACCGTCTACTGCGTCCTGCGCGCCCTCGACGGCGCCCACACCAAGTGGCTGGTCTGGGCCGGCGTCGCGGTCGGCTTCGCCTTCCTGACCAAGACCCTGCAGGCCTTCGTCATCCTGCCGCCGCTCGCCCTCGTGTACGCCGTCTGCGCGCCGACCCGGCTGCGCCGCCGGCTGGGCCAGCTGCTGCTCGCCGGCGCCGCCATGGTGGTGGCCGGCGGCTGGTGGGTCGCGATCGTGGAACTCTGGCCCGCGTCCTCCCGCCCGTACATCGGCGGCTCGCAGACCAACTCCTTCCTGGAGCTGACCCTCGGCTACAACGGCCTCGGCCGGATCAACGGCAACGAGACCGGCAGCGTGGGCGGCGGCGCCCGCGCGGGTGGTGGCGGTGGCGGCGGGGGCTGGGGAGAGACCGGCATCGACCGGCTCTTCTCGGCCAACATCGGCGGGCAGATCTCCTGGCTGCTCCCGGCGGCCCTCGTCATGCTCGTCACCGGACTGGTGATCACCTGGCGCGCCCGGCGGGCCACCGACTCCCTGGAGAGCATGGCCCGCGCGGCCTTCCTGGTGTGGGGCGGCGCCCTGCTGACCACGGCGCTCGTCTTCAGCTACATGCAGGGCATCTTCCACGAGTACTACACCGTGGCGCTGGCCCCGTTCGTGGCCGCGCTGGTGGGCATGGGCGCGGCCATGCTGTGGGAGGAGCGGGGCAGCAAGGCCGCCGCGCTCACCCTGTCCGGCACCCTCGCGCTGACCGCGTGGTGGTCGTACGTCCTGCTCGGCCGCTCGGCCGGATACCTGCCGTGGCTGCGCTGGACGGTCCTCGCCGCCGGCCTGGCGGCGGCCGCCGGGCTGGTCCTCGGCGCGCGGTTCGGCCGGCGGTTCGTGCTGGGCGCGGCGGCGCTCGGGCTGGGTGCGGCGCTGGCCGGTCCCCTCGCGTACTGCCTGACCACGGTGGACTCCACGCGAGGCGGGTCGATCGTGACCGCCGGGCCCGCGGTCTCGGGCGGCCGGGGCGGCATGGGCATGCGGTTCTTCGGTGCCGGTGAACTCCCGCCCGGCGCGGCCCCGCAGGGGGCCTTCCAGGGAGGCCCGCAGCAGGGGCAGCAGGGCGGCGGTCCGCAGGGCGGGCCCCGGCAGTTCCCCGGCGGTCAGGGCGGTCAGGGCTTCCCGCGTGGTCAGGGCGGTCAGGGCTTCCCGGGCGGCCAGGGGGCCGCCGGATGGCGCGGTGCACGCGGGACGGAGAACTTCGCGGGCGGCCCCGGTGGCGGCGCCCCCGGCGGCCTGCTGGGCGGTACGAAGGTCAGTACGCAGGCCACGGCGGCCCTGCGCAAGGACGCGGAGAAGTACACCTGGGCGGCAGCCGCCGTCGGTGCGCAGAACGCGGCGAGCTACCAGCTGGCCTCCGGCCGGCCGGTGATGCCGATCGGCGGGTTCAACGGCAGCGACCCGTCCCCGACGCTCGCCAAGTTCCAGGAGTACGTGCGCACCGGGAAGGTCCACTACTTCATCGGCGGCAACGACGGCGCCGGTGGCGAGGGGCAGGCCATGCGCGGCGGCCCGGGCGGTGGCACCAGCAGCGCCATCTCGACCTGGGTCAAGGCCAACTTCAGGTCCACGACGGTCGGCGGAGCCACGTTCTACGACCTGACCGCCCCCTTGAACGGCACGTCCGCCCCGTCCTGATCCCGCCGAAACGCGAGGGGCACCCTCCACGCGGTCTCTGGGGAGCGGAAACGCACCCCACTTCCCCGAGACCACTTAGCATCAAGTGGGCGGACCGGGCATTCCGGGCTGATCCAGCTGTCGTGAGGAGGGTGCCTCCATGGTGACCGCGGCCGATCCCGGCAAGGCCCGGACCAGCGTCTGGCTGGCCGGCGGCCACACCGCACCCGCCAGACGCCGCACCGAGGCGCCCTCCGGCCTCGACCGGGAGCGGATCATCAGGGCCACCGTACGGCTGCTCGACGCCGAGGGGCTGGCCCGGTTCTCGATGCGGCGGCTCGCTGCCGGGCTCGGGGTCACCGCGATGTCCCTGTACTGGTACGTCGACACCAAGCACGATCTGCTCGAACTCGCCCTGGACCGCGCCCTGGGCGAGCTCCCGCTGCCCCGGACCGCACCGGCCGAGCCGGTCCGGGAGGGCTGGCCCGGCCGGCTGCGGTCGCTGGCCTGCGGCTACCGGCGGCTGCTGGCGGAGCACCCGTGGGTGGCTCCGCTGACCGCCGCGTACCCGAACATCGGCCCGCACGCCCGGGCCTTCGACTGCGCCCTGCAGCGGCTGCTCGATGCCACCGGCCTGGCGGGTGCCTGCCGGACCGGTGCGCACCTGGCCGTCTCGCAGTTCCTGCACGGCTGCGGGGGCGCCGCCCGGCGGGTGTCCGACGGGGACTTCGTCCTCGCGCTCGACGTGCTGATCGCGGGCATCGAGGCGAAGGCCGCCGCCCGGCCGGGCGCGTAGAAGACCCCCGCCGGGTGCCTGCCCCGGCCTGTCGAACAGGGGAGAGGCAGCCCGACGGGGGTCTGTCGTGTCGCGGGTGTTGCTACTGCGCCGAGGCCGTCTCTGCCGAGGCGGTCGCTGCCGAGGCGGTCGCTGCTGAGGTCGTCGGGGCCGAGGCCGTCGGGGCGTGGGCCGCCGGCTTGGACTTCAGCGCGACCTCCTTGATGAACAGCACCAGGACGAGCGCGAGCAGCGCGGTGGGCGCGGCGTAGAGGAAGACGTCGCCGACGCCGTGCCCGTACGCGGACTCGATGACCGTGCGGAACGGCGCGGGCAGCTTGTCGAGGTCGGGGATCCCGCCGCCGGCGGTGCCGCCGTGGCCCATCGCCGCGGCCTTCGGGCCGAGCTCGGCCAGCCCGTCCTTGACGTAGTGGGTGACCCGGTTGGCCATCACCGCGCCGAGCGCCGAGACGCCCATGGCGCCGCCGAGCGAGCGGAAGAAGGTGACGACCGAGCTGGCCGCTCCCAGGTCCTCCGGGGCCACCTGGTTCTGGGTGGCGAGGACGAGGTTCTGCATCATCATGCCGAGACCGAGTCCGGTCAGCGCCATGTAGATCGCGATGTGCCAGTACGGGGTGTCGTACCGCAGGGTGCCCAGCAGTCCGAGGCCGGCCGTCAGCAGGACGCCGCCGGAGACGAGCCAGGCCTTCCACTTGCCGGTCTTGGTGATCACCTGACCGGAAACCGTGGAGGACACGAAGAGCCCACCGATCATCGGAATCGTGAGGATTCCGGACATCGTGGGGGACTCGTTGCGGGCCAACTGGAAGAACTGGCTGAAAAAGACCGTGCCCGAGAACATCGCGATGCCGACGAACAGCGAGGCCGCCGAGGCGAGGGTGATGGTCTTGTTGCGGAACAGGCGCAGCGGGATGATCGGGTCGCTCGCCTTGGACTCGACGAGGAGGAAGAGCAGGCCGAGGGCGACGGCGCCGCCGGTCATCGCCGCGGTGGTCCAGGAGATCCAGCCGTACGAGTCGCCGGCCTGCGTGACCCAGATCAGGAGCAGGGACACGGCCCCGCTGATCAGGAAGGCGCCGAGCCAGTCGACCTTGACGTCGCGGCGGACGACCGGGAGGTGCAGGGTCCGCTGGAGGACGATGAGGGCGATGACCGCGAACGGCACGCCGACGTAGAAGCACCAGCGCCAGCCGAGCCACGAGGTGTCGGTGATGACACCGCCGAGCAGCGGGCCGCCGACGGTGGCGACGGCGAAGACGGCGCCGAGGTAGCCGCTGTACCGGCCGCGCTCGCGCGGGGAGATCATCGCGGCCATCACGATCTGGGCGAGGGCCGACAGGCCGCCGACGCCGATGCCCTGGACCACGCGGCAGGCGATGAGCATGCCGGTGTTCTGGGACATGCCGGCGACCACGGAGCCGAGGACGTAGATCACCAGGGATATCTGGACCAGCAGCTTCTTGCTGAAGAGGTCGGACAGCTTGCCCCAGAGCGGGGTCGCGGCCGTCATCGACAGCAGGGCGGCGGTGACGACCCAGGTGTAGGAGGACTGCGTGCCCCCGAGGTCGCTGATGATCTGCGGCAGGGCGTTGGAGACGATCGTGGACGACAGGATCGCCACGAACATGCCGAGCATCAGCCCGGACAGCGCCTTCATGATCTGGGGGTGGGTCATGGGGGCGGGCGCGGGGTGGGGGGTGGTCTGCGACCGGCTGCCTTCCTGCACGCCGGCGGGTGCGGTCGTCGCCATGTGGTTCCTTTCTCTAGAAGCTCGATCGGAGCCGGGTCAGCAGGGCGTTCAGTACGTCGATGTCGTGGGCGGACCAGTCGGCCAGGGCCTTTTCCAGCGCCCCGGTGTAGCGGGCGCCGAGCTCCGCGAGGAGCGCAAGGCCGGCCGGGGTGAGCCGCAGGATGCGGCAGCGGCCGTCGCCGGGGTCGATGTCGCGGGTGATCCACCCGCGGTCGGCGACGTGGGCGACGTGGCGGCTGGTCACCGAGATGTCGATGGCCATGAGGTCGGCGAGGCGGCCGAGCCGCATTTCGCCGTGGCGGTCGAGCAGGGTGAGGACGGCGGCGGAGCCCGGCGGGCAGTCCGGGGGAAGCATGCGGGCGAGGTCGCGCTTGACCGCGCCGATGCCGGTGAGCTGGCGGGCCAGTTCCTCATAGCGGGTGGGGTGGGGTGCGGGGGGTGCTTGTGGTGTCTGTGCCGTGGGTGGTGCCTGCGGCGCCTGGGTGGTCATCGGCCCTCCTCTCCTCATGTTGTTGCTTAGGGCAACCATAGAATCGATTGGTTGCTACAGGCAAATGAATTGAGGGGGTGGGGCGGTAAAGGAATCGGAAAACCCGCTAGGGTCCTGAGGCATGGCTGCGAACCACAACTCACAGGGCCCCGAGGGCAACTACGACCCCGCGGGCAGCACTCAGATGTTCCGGGCGTTCGTCGAGGAGGCCGCGCCGGCCGGGCCGGGGTCGGGGCAGGGGCCTGCGGTGCCGGGGGCTCGGCGGCGGCAGGCCGCGCAGGGCTCGGGGTCGAAGGCCGGGCTGTGGCTGGGGGTGGGGGTCGTCGCGCTGGTGCTGATCGGGTTGGTGGCCTGGCTGGCGCTGTAGTCGCCGGGGAGGGTGGGGCGGGCCCGCTGCGCGGGCTTTCTCCCCCGCCCCGCCCTTTCTCCGTTTCCCGGGCTGCGCCCGGACCCGGTCGGGCGCGGCGCCGTGCCGGGGCCCGGCAGGCGGCTGGACGGGGGTCAGGTCCAGGTGGCTGTCGCCGTGCGGGTTTCTATGTGCATGCCCAGCGGGACTCGCCAGGGTTCGACGCAGACCGCGTAGGTCTGCGTCTTTGTCGTGCCGCCGGGGATGGGCGCCGGGAGGGGCTGGGCCGTGGTGATCGTGGCCCAGTCGATGCCCAGGGCGCCGATGATGTGCGTCGCGAAGGACACCGTGCCCGAACGGGTCGGTGTCGTACCGGTGTTGGTGAACCCCACCGTGACGTTCTCGCACCAGCGTTCCGCCGCCGGGGTGCGCGTCGGCGGGCTCAGGGTCAGTTTCGCCGGGGTGGCCGGGGGCGTCGTTCCCGGTTTCGGTGCCGGGGTTCCCGCGCCGGGGGCGGCCGGGGTCGCCACGGGTGGGGGCTGGGGCGGCTCGGCCGTCCCGGGCGGGGTGGTCCCGGGCGGGGTGGTCGTGGCTCCGCTCCGGGCGGAGTCGGCAGGACCCTGCGGACCCGGGGTACTGGCCGACGTACTCGTCGTGGAGGACGGGGATCCGGCCAGCTGCTGGAACTCCACCGGCGTCCGGGGCGCGACGTTGTCGCCCGCGCGGCGCTCCGGGCCCGGGGCGACGGCGCCCGCGGCGGCGTAGCCGTCACGTGCCGGGCCGCCGCACCCGGTGAGGCATGCGGCGGCCAGTACGAGCAGCGTGAGCGGGGTGAGGGCTCGGCGTTCCCTTCGCAGCATCGCGGTAGTTTGACTGACTGTACGTCAGATGGGAAGCCCGCCTTCGGCGGCTACTCGCCGATCAGGCCCACCCGGAGCTGCGCCAGCGTGCGCGTGAGCAGCCGGGAGACGTGCATCTGGGAGATGCCGACCTCCTCGCCGATCTGCGACTGCGTCATGTTCGCGAAGAACCGCAGCATGATGATCTGCCGTTCCCGGGGCGGGAGTTTGGCGAGCAGCGGCTTCAGCGACTCGCGGTACTCGACGCCCTCGAGCGCGGTGTCCTCGTAGCCGAGGCGGTCCGCGAGCGAGCCCTCGCCGCCCTCGTCCTCGGGAGAGGGCGAGTCGAGCGAGGAGGCGGTGTACGCGTTGCCCACGGCGAGGCCGTCGACGACGTCCTCCTCCGACACCCCGAGCACCGCGGCCAGTTCCGGCACCGTCGGCGAACGGTCGAGCTTCTGGGCGAGCTCGTCGCTGGCCTTGGTGAGGGCGAGGCGCAGCTCCTGGAGCCGGCGCGGGACGCGCACGGACCAGGAGGTGTCCCTAAAGAATCGTTTGATCTCGCCCACGACGGTCGGCATCGCGAACGTCGGGAACTCCACGCCGCGTTCGCAGTCGAACCGGTCGATCGCCTTGATCAGGCCGATCGTTCCGACCTGGACGATGTCCTCCATCGGCTCGTTCCGGCTGCGGAAGCGAGCGGCGGCGTACCGCACCAGGGGCAGGTTCAGCTCGATCAGGGTGTCGCGTACGTACGCCCGTTCGGGGCTGTCCGCGTCCAGGGCGGCAAGTCGCTGGAAGAGGGAGCGGGAGAGGGTGCGGGTGTCGATGGCTTCCGAGCGGACAGGCGCTGCAGGCACTGCAGGTGCTGTCGGCGCAGCGCTCTTGACGAGCGTGAGCACCTTGGAGCTGCCCTGGTCTACGGACATGCCACCCCCTTGAGGTCGCGGACGGTCGCGTACGGCGCGCCCGTCGGAGGAACGCAGCCTCCACCTGAATACCGGAGGCGGGGCTGCGGCAAACGCGGTTCCAGCAGAATGTCACATGTCGGCAACGCGCTGTAGCGCCAAGTCGACATATATCTCCAGTGACAGAGCGGAATGAGCCCATTCCGTGGGAAACGGAGGAACGATCTCCACCCGTTTCAGCTACGCCTCGATCCTGTTTGCGGACCGGAGCCGGGCGAAGCTGCGGGCGAGCAGCCGGGACACGTGCATCTGCGACACCCCGAGCTCGGCGCTGATCTGCGACTGCGTCAGGTTGTTGTAGTACCGCAGCAGCAGGATCCTTTGTTCACGTTCGGGCAGCTGTACGAGCAGGTGCCGTACGAGGTCCCGGTGCTCGACCCCGGCCAGCTCGGGGTCCTCGTAGCCGAGGCGGTCCAGCAGGCCCGGCAGCCCGTCGCCCTCCTGGGCGGCCTCGAGCGAGGTGGCGTGGTAGCTGCGCCCCGCCTCGATGCAGGACAGCACTTCTTCCTCGGTGATCCGCAGCCGCTCGGCGATCTCGGCGGTGGTCGGCGTGCGCCCGTGCAGGGTGGTGAGGTCCTCGGTGGCGGCGTTCACCTGGACCCACAGCTCGTGGAGCCGGCGCGGCACGTGGACGGTGCGGACGTTGTCGCGGAAGTACCGTTTGATCTCGCCCACGACGGTCGGCATCGCGAAGGTCGGGAACTGCACCCCGCGGTCGGGGTCGAACCGGTCGATCGCGTTGATGAGGCCGATCGTGCCGACCTGGACCACGTCCTCCATCGGCTCGTTGCGGCTGCGGAAGCGGGCGGCCGCGTACCGGACGAGCGGAAGGTTCGCTTCGATGAGGGCCCCGCGCACCCGGTGGTGCTCGCTCGTGCCCGGCTGAAGGCCCTTCAGCTGCCCGAACAGGACCTGGGTGAGGGCCCGGGTGTCCGCGCCCCGGCTCTGCGGTCTCGGGGCCGCCGCAGGCTCCTCCGGGGGGTCCTGCTGGGGCGGAACCTGAGAGTCCGGCTGGGCGCCGCGAGGGGCGCCGCGCGGGGTGTCGTGCGGGGTGTCGTGCCGTGGGGGGAGGTGCGGGGCGCCCTGGGGGGCGGGCGGGGCGTCCTGAGGGCCGTGCGTCGTTTCGTGCTCCGGGCCGTGCTGGGGGTCCTGCTGGGGTGGCACCTGAGGCGCAGTACTGGCCGGCACGGTCACGCCACCCCTTCATGTATCAACTCATCCGTCAAAAGCGGTCATAGCATCACAAGACATGTGCACTGTGTGCAAGCACCGTATATCACCGTGTTGAGGGCAAGTTGGGCATAATGGGGTGTTTTGGATAGGGCCATCACGGGGGTGCAGGAATGCAAAAGCCCCCCACCCGTCGGAGTGGGGGGCCGGTCAGTCCGGAAGCCGCGTCAGCGTACGGGTTCAGCGCACCAGTTCGGTCATGAACGCGCCGATGCCGTGGGCCGCGTCCGAAATGCCTTGGAAGCCTATTTTCACGATGTCGGCCGCCTTCACCGGCTGGGTGATGATCACGAAGAGCACGAATACGACGAGCCCACCCGTGATCATCTTCTTGGTGTCCATGAGCGGTGTCGGCCTCCCCAACCGGTCCTGCGCAGTCGGGTGAGTCTATCCGGACGGGTTCGGACACTGACCAGGTCTTTATGGACCAATGACCCGGTGGTCCGGGCCCTTTGCCGCCGGGCGGGTGGCTGCGGGTGGCCCAGTATGGAAGTCGAGCCCACCGGTTCTGGCAGGAAACCGGTGGGTGAGGGACAGGACCTCACTGCGGGGTCCGGGCCGCAGGCTTCCCCCTGACTGCGGAGCGGACGGCAGGTTCCGTCATCGTCGGGGGAAGTGGCTTGTCCCCCCGATGCCACTTCCCCCGCCCGTACGTCGAAGGCCCCGACCCCGGTCGGGGCCTTCGACGTACGGGGGTGCGGACCGTCCCGTACCGGCTGCCGTACCGCCTATTGGATGGCGCCGAGCAGGCCCAGGACGGGCTCCGCAGGGGCGACCACGGGCCACAGCTGGTCCGGCAGGTTCATCAGCTGACCGAACTGGTTGACCCCCGGGATGACCTGATCGGCGATCTCCTGTACGGAACCCGGCGTCGCCCCTTCCGGCATGCCCGGGGCCGCCTGCGGCAGGTCCGGGAGGGTGATCGGGACTGCGGGGGCGGCGGAGGCGGCCGGAGCGGCGAGGCCCGCGGCGGCCCCCGCGAGGGCGAAGGCGGCGAGCATGCGCTGGGTCTTGGTCATGCCGTGACAACGGCCGAGCGGGCGCCCGGTCACGCGGCCGTCATCCGTAGGGACGCGTCGGGGCGCCGAACGCACCGAGGCGCACCGAGGCGCACCGACATGCCCGGATACGCCGGAAGCCCCGTCCCTTGCGGGGCGGGGCTTCCGGTCGAAGCGGTAGTGGAGGGATTTGAACCCCCGATGGGTTGCCCCATACTCGCTTTCGAGGCGAGCTCCTTCGGCCACTCGGACACACTACCGAGATGGATCCTAGCCTACGGATCCGCATCAAATGAAATCGGTGCCCCCGGGCCGCCTCAGAGGTCGCGGAAGAAGTCCGTGAGCTGCCGCGCGCATTCCTCGGCGAGCACGCCGCGGACCACTTCGGGACGGTGGTTGAGCCTGCGGTCCCGTACGAGGTCCCAGAGGGACCCCGCGGCTCCCGCCTTCTCGTCGTCGGCGCCGTAGACGACCCGGGCCACCCGCGACTGCACGAGCGCGCCCGCGCACATCACGCACGGCTCCAGGGTCACCACGAGGGTGCACCCCGGAAGCCGCCATTCCCCCAGCCGGGCGGCCGCCCGGCGCAGCGCCAGCACTTCGGCGTGCGCCGTGGGGTCGCCGGTGGCCTCGCGCTCGTTGTACCCGGTGGCGAGGAGCTGCCCGTCCGGGCCCAGCACGACGGCGCCGACCGGCACGTCGCCGGCCGGCACCGCCCGGGCGGCCTCCTGGAGCGCCAGGCGCATGGAGTCCCGCCACGGGTCCCGTACGGGATCGGGGCCGTGCAGGGGGTGGTGCGTGGTGATCACTAGCGGACGGCCTCCAGCACCTCGGTGGCGCCGAGGGAATCGGCGATCTCCGAGAGGGCGTCCCCGTCGAGGGTCATCAGTTGTTTGTGGCTGACGCCGAGGTCGTCGAGCAGCCGGGGGTCGCCGAGCGGACCGGCCGGTACCGGTTCCGTGCCGGGCGAATCCTCCTCGTCCCCGTCGTCGTCGGCTTCGGTGAACGCGGCGATCGTGTCCTCCTCGCCGTCCTCGGTGCCGTCCAGGTCCAGTTCGTCGAGTGCGTCGTCCTCCTCGTCGCTGCCCAGCAGCTCGTCGGTCAGCATCGAGCCGTAGGAGCTGCGGGAGGCCGCGGAGGCGTTCGACACGAAGTACCGCGGGTCCTCCTCGCCGTCCACGCGGACGACGCCGAACCAGGCGTCCTCCTGCTCGATGAGGGCGACCACCGTGTCGTCGTCGACAGCGGCGGCACGGGCGAGATCGATCAGATCACTGAGGGACTCGACGTCGTCGAGTTCCATGTCGCTCGCTTCCCACCCGTCTTCGGTGCGCGCGAGCAGTGCGGCGAAATACACCGTGACTCTCCCACTGGTCATAGGCGTGCCGGTTGGAGGTCCCCCCGGCCGGAGGTGGGAAGGGTTGGAACGGCTGTCCTGCTCACCGTTTCGTGCCCCGCCCAATCGGCATCGTGGCAGAAACAGCGGCGTTGCGAGAGGTCTTCCGCGCTTGCGTCGTGCCGTGCCGTGCGCTCCGCGGGGTGTACGGGGGCTGCGGGGCGGGCTTGCGGGGCCGCCCGGGATCCCGCCGGGCCCATCGGCGCGGCGCCGTTGTCGGGGGCTCTGCCCCCGGGCCCCCGCGCCTCAAACGCGGGCGGAGCCGGATTCTGCCGGGTTCACCAGCGGAAGGTGCGCATGCGCATCTGCTGGCGCATGCGGGCTGCGCGGGCGCGGCGGGGCTGTACGCGGTCACGGAGGGCACGCGCTTCCATCAGGTCGCGCAGGAACTGCGCGCGGCGCGCTCTGCGCTGTGCCGCCGTCTCCGGCTGCTCCGGCGCGTCGTTCTCCCGGCTCGGCTGCGTGTCGGGCATCGGCCACCACCCCAGGCTGGTCCGGTCGTCCTCCTCCGCCGGCGCGAAGCAGACCCCCCGCACCCCACCTTCCCCCGGACGGGCCGATTGATGCCACCCCTTCGCAGCTCAGAAGGGTTACGAGTCATCCGACAGGGTAGGCACGACCGCGACCGGGCCGTGCGCGTGGTGGAGCACTGCGTGGGCCACCGAGCCGATCATCACGGGACCGACGCTGCGCCGCGGGTGGTGGCGGCCGACCACCACCAGGGCCGCCGACCGGGAGGCCGTCACCAGGCGCTCCGCCGGGTCGCCCGGGACCGCCGCCTGCTCCACCCGTACCTGCGGCCACCGGGCCCGGAACGGCGCCAGCCGCTCCGTCTGGGAGCGCAGCATCTCCCGCTCCGCCGGCACCGCGTCCCCGTCGTCGGCCAGGCCCTCCGGCGGGATCACCTGGAAGGGGCTGTCCATCACCAGCGTCGGCGCCGGCGGGATCGCGTACGCCGAGACCACCTGGACGGTGGTCCCCCGGGCGGCCGCCTCCGCGAAGGCGAAGGCCAGTACGTCGTCCGCGGTCTCGGCGGCGTGCAGGCCGAGCACCACCCGCCCGGCGGAACCGGCGGCACCAGCAGAAGCGGCGGCACCGGCAGCACCCGCGGAAGCAGCGGAACCGGCCGCCCCGTCGGACGGCTCGGCAGCCGGCGCCCTGCGCGCCGCGTGCGCGATCACCACCACCGGGCACGCCGCCGTCGAGGCCAGGGCGCGGCTGTTCGAGCCGAGCAGCAGGGCCGCGAAGCCGCCGCGCCCCCGGGAGCCCATCACCAGCATCAGCGCGCCCTCCCCGGTCACCCGCAGGGCCTCGGGCACGGAGCCCTCCAGGGCGTCGTACCGCACTTCCTCCGGCAGTTCGGGGGCCTCGGCCAGGATGCCCCGTACCCGCTCGCCGACGGGGTCGGCGAACTCCTCCGGCTGCGAGGGGTCGGCGAGGGAGGAGCGGCGCGCCGCGTACAGCTGGGAGGTGTCGGGCAGCACGTGCGCGACGACGAGGCCGGTGCGGTGGCGGAGCGCCGCGGTCCGGGCCCATTCCAGTGCCTGGAGGCTGTGATCGGACCCGTCGACCGCCGCGACCACCGGTGCGTTGCTCATCAGTCCAGCGTGCTCGGCGCCCGGGCGGGTCGCATCCGCAGGGATGCCCGCGGGCACGCCCGCATGCGCCTGTGCCGGTCTGGACGCACAGGGGTGCGCACACCGCGTAGCCTTTTGACCGTGGGTCGCGAAAAGGTGCGGCCGTTTTTTGCAGGTCGCAGGTCGAAACCCGGCAGCTGAGCCTTGGAGGATGTTGTGCGTTTGCAGGTCGTCGATCACCCCTTGGTGGCGCACAAACTGACCACCCTGCGCGACAAGCGCACCGACTCCCCCACCTTCCGTCGGCTCGCCGACGAGCTGGTGACCCTCCTCGCGTACGAGGCCACCCGTGACGTGCGCACCGAGCAGGCCGACATCGTCACGCCGGTCGGCCCGACCACCGGCGTGAAGCTCTCGCACCCGCGCCCGCTGGTCGTACCGATCCTGCGCGCCGGTCTCGGCATGCTGGACGGCATGATGCGGCTGCTGCCGACCGCCGAGGTGGGCTTCATGGGCATGGTCCGCAACGAGGAGACCCTCGAGGCCTCCACGTACGCGACGCGCATGCCGGAGGACCTCTCCGGGCGACAGGTCTACGTCGTCGACCCGATGCTCGCCACCGGCGGCACGCTCGTTGCGGCGATCCAGGAACTGATCAAGCGCGGCGCCGACGACGTCACCGCCGTGGTGCTGCTGGCCGCGCCCGAGGGCGTCGAGGTCATGGAGCGCGACCTCGCGGGCACGCCGGTGACGGTCGTGACGGCCGCGGTGGACGAGCGGCTCAACGAGCACGGCTACATCGTGCCGGGCCTGGGCGACGCGGGCGACCGCATGTACGGCTCGGCCGAGTAGGACCCCCGTACCCGTACGGGTACCCGTACCGCGAACAGCCGGCCGCCTTCTCGGCGGCCGGCTGTTCGCGTCAGGTCGGGGTCAGCAGGTCTTGGCGGGCGCGGGCTGGGGATTGGCCAGCAGGTACAGCTCCTTGTCCGCCGTCTCCTTCGGGCTGAGCTCCTTGAAGGCGTCACCGAGGATCAGGTCGATGTCCGCGCCCTCGCGGGCATCGGTCTGCTGCGTATCGCCCTCGAGCTGGGTGCCCAGTACGGAGAAGGCCGCCTTGTCGGTCTTGGGCGAGCCGAGCAGTATCCCCGTCCCGGGGACCTTCTTGTCGAAGTCGGCGGGGGCGTTGCCGACGTTGGCGATGGTGAAGCCGCGTTTCTTCAGCTCGTCGGCGACCGCCTTGGCGAGGCCCGCGCGCGGGGTCGCGTTGTAGACGTTGACCGTGATCTGGCCGGGCTGGGGCAGCGCCACAGCAGGCTTGGCGGCGGGGGTGGCGGCCGCCGCGGCGCCCGCCCTGGGCTTCGGCGTCGCGCAGTCCTTGCCGGCCGCGACGGGCTTGCCGCTCCCGCCGCGGAACACGTTCATGAGCTGCAGGGTTCCGTAGCCCAGCAGGGCGAGACCGACGACTGCTCCGAGCAGGGTGAGGACGATCCGCCGGCGCCGCCGGGGTCGGCTCATGCGGGGGTAAGCCGCTCCCGTGACGCGGTACTTTCCGCCCATGCCGGGGGGAGTGAGCATGCTCATGGGCGCAGCGTAATACCGCCTGCTGCCGATGCCCACCAAATGATCTGTTGATAGGGCAAGACCGACCCGAAAGGCGCAATCCTCCCGAAGCGGAACCCCGAACCGGGGGGCTTCCCGCCGCTCAGTAGTCCATTTCGAGGACGCGCGCGTGCAGCACCTGGCGCTGCTGCAGGGCCGCGCGCACGGCGCGGTGCAGGCCGTCCTCCAGGTACAGGTCGCCCTGCCACTTCACGACGTGGGCGAAGAGGTCCCCGTAGAACGTCGAGTCCTCCGCCAGCAGCGTTTCGAGGTCCAGCTGCCCCTTGGTCGTCACCAACTGGTCGAGCCGGACCGGGCGCGGGGCGACATCCGCCCACTGCCGGGTGGTTTCCCTGCCGTGGTCGGGGTACGGCCGCCCGTTTCCGATGCGCTTGAAGATCACACGGAAAGCCTACCGGGCCGGTGCCTGCGGGCGCAGCCTCGCTATGCCGGTGCAAAAGTGGCAGACAGGGCTATTTCGGGAGTGATGTATGAGCGAGAGCACCGACCCCGCGTCCCCGGCCGACCAGATCGCCGCCGGGTACGCGTTCACCGGACCCGCGCTCGAACTGGGGGCTCTGCTCTGGGACGGCACCTGCCTGCCGGACCGGCAGATCCGCATCCCGCTGTCGATGCTCAACCGCCACGGCCTGGTCGCGGGCGCCACGGGCACGGGCAAGACGAAGACCCTGCAGCTCATCGCCGAGCAGCTGTCGGCGGGCGGTGTCCCGGTGTTCCTCGCCGACATCAAGGGGGACGTCTCCGGGATCTCCGCCCCGGGCACGCCCAACGAGAAGACCACGCAACGGGCGGAGGAAGTCGCCCAGGAGTGGGGAGCCACCGGATTCCCCACCGAGTTCTATTCGCTGGGCGGGATCGGGCCCGGCATTCCGCTCCGGGCCACCGTGACGAGTTTCGGCCCGGTGCTGATGTCGAAGGTGCTCCGGCTCAACCAGACGCAGGAGCAGTCGCTCGGCCTGATCTTCCATTACGCCGACACCAAGGGCCTGGAGCTGATCGACCTCAAGGACCTGCGGGCCGTCGTCGCCTTCCTCGTCTCCGACCAGGGGAAGGCCGAGCTCAAGGGCATCGGCGGGCTGTCCACGGTGACGGCCGGGGTGATCCTGCGCGCCCTGACCGCGTTCGAGCAGCAGGGCGCCGCGGAGTTCTTCGGCGAGCCGGAGTTCGACACCGGCGAATTCCTGCGGACGGCTGCCGACGGGCGCGGGCTGGTCTCCGTACTGGAACTCCCGGCGGTCCAGGACAAGCCGCAGCTCTTCTCCATGTTCCTGATGTGGCTGCTGGCCGACCTCTACACCGACCTGCCGGAAGTCGGCGACCTGGAACGGCCCAAGCTCGTCTTCTTCTTCGACGAGGCGCACCTGCTGTTCAACGGCGCCTCCAAGGCCTTCCTGGAGTCCATCACCCAGACCGTGCGGCTGATCCGCTCCAAGGGCATCGGCGTCTTCTTCGTGACGCAGACCCCCAAGGACGTACCGGGGGACGTCCTCGGGCAGCTCGGCAACCGGGTGCAACACGCGCTGCGCGCCTTCACGCCGGACGACGCGAAGGCGCTGAAGGCCACCGTGAAGACCTTCCCCAACTCCCCGTACGACCTGGAGGAGCTGCTGACCGGGCTCGGGACGGGCGAGGCGGTGATCACCGTACTCAGCGAGAAGGGCGCCCCGACCCCGGTGGCGGCGACCCGGCTGCGCGCCCCGCAGTCGCTCATGGGCCCGATCGATGCGGCGGCCCTGGACACGGCCGTGAAGTCCTCGCCGCTCTACTCCCGGTACGCGGAGGCGGTCGACCGCGAGTCGGCGTACGAGAAGATCAGCGCCGAGCAGGCTGCGGCCGAGGCGGCGGCGGAGGCGGCGGCGGAGGCGGCCGCGTCCGGGGCGGCGGCCGAGAAGCAGGCCAAGGAAGCCGCGAAGGCGGGGCGCAGCGCACCGGAGGCGGAGCCGTCACTGGCCCGGCAGGTGGTGGGGAGCGGGCTGTTCCGCTCGCTGGCCCGGTCGGTGGGGACCCAGCTGGGCCGGGAGATCTCCCGGTCGATCTTCGGGACGGCGAAGCGGCGGAGGTGACGGCGGGCACCGGAAGTGGCCGCGAGGAGAACGGAACTGACGGCGCAGCGGTCCATGTGACGCATCAGGTACCCGGATCACCCGCCGGGGTGCCGCCTGACCCTCCGTCGCTGACAGACTTCGGCCATGCGGACCGAACTCACCGACACCACGTCCAGCAAGATCGACCGGGCCCTGCTCGCGGCCCGCCGGGCCATCGGCAGCCCCACGATGGGCCTGGTGCTGACGCTCGTCATAGCGACCGACGAGGAGAACGCGTACGACGCCGTCCGGGCGGCCTCGGAGGCCTCGCGCGAACACCCCTGCCGCATCATCGCGGTGATCAAGCGGACCTCGCGCGGCCCGCAGAAGCTGCGCCAGACGCGGCTGGACGCCGAGCTGCGGGTGGGCTCGGACGCCGGCACCGGGGAGATCGTGCTGCTGCGCCTGCACGGGGCGCTCACCGAGCAGGCCGGCTCGGTGGTCCTCCCGCTGCTGGTGCCGGACGCGCCGGTGGTGGCCTGGTGGCCGGGCGACGCACCCGCCGACCCGGCGCGGGACCCGCTCGGCGCGCTGGCGCAGCGCCGGATCACCGACGCGGAGGCCGCCCCCGACCCGGTCGCGGTACTGGACGCGCGGGGTGCCTCGTACGCCCCGGGGGACACCGATCTCGCGTGGACCCGGCTGACGCCGTGGCGGGCGCTGCTGGCCGCCGCGATGGACCAGAAGCCGCTGCCGGTGACGGGCGGGGCGGTGGAGAGCGAGGCCGACAACCCGAGTGCCGAGCTGCTGGCCCGCTGGCTCGAGGACCGGCTGGGGGTGCCGGTGGAGCGGGTGACCACGGACGGACCGGTGATCACGCGGGTCCGGCTGGACGGCCCGGCGGGGGAGATCACGGTGAACCGCCCGGATGGGGCGCTCGCCACGCTGACCCTGCCGGGCAGCCCCGACCGCAAGGTGGCGCTGAAGATCCGCAGCAAGGCCGAGCTGATCGCGGAGGAGCTGAGGCGCCTCGACTCGGACGAGGTCTACGCGTCGGCGCTGCGCAGGCGGCCGGCCCAGGCGTCGCTCTCCGCGTAGTGGTTGTCGTACGTGGGCTGGCTGTCGATGATGTCCTGGACGGTGGCCTCGCCCGCGCGGACCCGGCCGAGGAGCCGGTAGTAGTCGAAGCGGCCCATGCCGGGCGTGAAGCCGACGAACACGCTCGCCGTGTGGCCCGGGGAGGGCGCGAAGGCGTGCTTGACGCCCGCCGGGACGGACAGGAAGTCCCCGGCGGTGAGGGTCCTGACCTCGTCGCCGACGAGTACGTCGAGCCGGCCGGCGGTGACGTGGAAGAACTCGGTCGCCTTGGTGTGGAAGTGGACGGGGGCGCCGGCCGCGCCCTCGTCGAAGGTGGCGGTGTTGCAGGTGAGCTCGGCGGTGTCGGTGAGCAGGGTGATGACGCTGCCGGGACCGTCGGTGATGGTCTCGGCGGTGGCGGCGCGGGTCAGGATCTCGTTCTTCTCGTTCGTCATGACCATGAATCTACGCGGCGGTTTGACCGGTGGCATGGGCCAATCAAGGCCACAGATTCCCGGTCAATTCCGTTGGTCACTCGATCCGGTCACTCGATGCCCTTCTCCGCTTTGGCGGCTTTGGCGGCTGCCTTCATCTCCTGCTTGTGCGCCCGCACCTTCGCCAGTGACTCCGGGCCGGTGATGTCGGCCGCCGAGCGGTAGACGTTCGCCTCGCCGTAGCCGCCGGCCGCCTCGCGCCAGCCCTTGGGGCGCACGCCCAGCTGTTTGCCGAGCAGCGCCAGGAAGATCCGGGCCTTCTGCTCACCGAACCCCGGCAGCTCCTTGAGCCGCTTCAGCAGCTCGTCCCCGGTGCCCACGCCGCGCCAGATCGCCTCCGCGTCCCCGTCGTAGTGCTCCACGAGGTACGCGCACAGCTGCTGCACCCGCTTCGCCATCGACCCCGGATAGCGGTGCACGGCCGGCTTCTCGGAGAGCAGCGCGGCGAAGGCCTCGGGGTCCTGGGCGGCGATGGCATGGGCGTCCAGATCGTCCGCCCCCATGCGCGTCGCGATCGTGTACGGCCCCGAGAACGCCCACTCCATCGGCACCTGCTGGTCCAGCAGCATGCCGACGAGCGCGGCGAGCGGGCTGCGGCCGAGGAGCGCGTCGGCCTCCGGCTGCTGGGCCAGCCGCATCGTGATGTCCATGGATCCAGCCTCCCGCGTGGCCGCGTTCCCCGCGCGGGCGGCACACCGTGGCCCTAGCGTGAGAACCGCGCAAACGCGACCGACGACACAAACCACGACACACGTACGACGACACAGGAGTCGATCGATCATGGCTGAGTTCCCGGAAGGCGCTCCGTGCTGGGTGGACGCGATGTTCAAGGACGTGGAGGGCGCCAAGACCTTCTACTCCGACGTGCTCGGGTGGACCTTCGGTGAAGCCTCCAGCGAGTACGGCAACTACACGCAGGCGTACTCCGACGGCAAGGCCGTGGCGGCCGTCGTCCCGCCGATGCCGGGGGGCGAGGCGCCGTCGCAGTGGTGTCTGTACTTCGCCTCGCCCGACGCGGCGGCCACCGCCGAGAAGATCAAGTCGGCCGGCGGCGAGCTGCTGATGGAGCCGATGCAGGTCGGCGCGTTCGGCACGATGGCGATCGCGAAGGAGCCGAGCGGCGCGGTCTTCGGCGTCTGGCAGCCGGGCGAGCACAAGGGCTTCGAGAAGACCGGGGAGCCGGGCGCGTATGCCTGGGCGGAGGTGTTCACCCGTGACCCGGGCAAGGTCGACGGGTTCCTCCCGAAGGTCTTCCCGCTCGGCGCCCAGAAGATGGAGCCCGGCGACGACCCCGAGATGGCGGGGATGGACTTCAAGATCTTCAGCGTCGGCGGCAAGGAGAACCCGGTCCTCGGCCGGATGAAGATGGGCGACGACTTCCCGGCGCACATGCCCCCGTACATCCAGGTCTACTTCGGGGTCCCGGACTGCGACGAGGCGGTGGCGAAGGCGAAGAAGCACGGCGGCAAGCTCCACTTCGGCCCGATGGACAGCCCGTTCGGCCGCTTCGCCGCCCTGACGGACCAGCAGGGTGCGGCGTTCGCGGTGATCGACATGTCGAAGACGACGGGCGAAATGCCGAAGATGTCGGACGCGTAGCCGTCCCCTCCGGGGCGGCCGGGACGGGGCCTCCGACCGGGCGGCCCCGCCCCCTACGCGTAGAGGGGCAGGCCCTCGGTGGAGACGGTCCCTGGAGCTCGTCTTCCACGTCCGGAGCTCCGGTGTGGGCTACGAGCTCGTCCGGCATCACCTTCTCCAGGCGCTTCCTCAGGCGCAGCGCGGTGAGCTCGTGAGGGCTGCTGGGCGCCGTCATGTCGTGGACGATGCCTTCCTTGGTGATCTCCAGCTTGCCGGGCACGGTGTTCTGCATGTGCTCGACTGCGGCGCGCATCGCCCGGTAGCGGATGACGGTCATGCGGGGGCGCAGCCCTTGCAGGTGCCGGGGGTCGGGGCGCGGAAGGCGCGGTCGCATTTCTCGCAGGTCTGGAAGGCGTCCGGGGGGACGAACTGTGTTCTGCGGGCCAGCGGTGGCAGCGATGGCGGGAGCTGGGCCGTCAGGCGGGGCGATCAGGCCCGCCGGGTTGCGGGGGTTGTCCGGGAGGTTCGCCGTGAGGGCGCTGGTCACCGCCTGGTGGGTGGCTCCGCGTTCCAGCCAGGCCTCGACGCCGCCCGCGAGGCGTTGGACGTCCCGCGCGCCGAGGAGCAGGCGGGGGTCGGCCCGGCGGAGTTCGGCCAGGAGCTCCTCGGCCAGCTGTCGGCGGGCCGGGTTGCGGGTTGCGGGGCGCCGGGAGGGCCGCCGCCCGGGGGTTCGCCGCCGGGCTGGGCTGCCGGTCCCATGGCGCTGGGCCGTGGTCCGGTACCGGTACCGGTGCGGGCTCGGGTTCCGGCTCGGGCCCGGGTTCCAGGCCGGGCTCCGGGGCCGGTACGGGTTCTGGCTCCGGTACGGGGTCGGATCCCGGGGCGTGCGCGGGCTCCGCCTCCGGTCGGGTGACGGCCTTCGGGGCGTTGCAGAACACCGTACGGGTGACGATCCGCCCGTCCGGGAGCTTCTCCTGGAGCCGCCGCAGGTACCCGTACGCCTCCAGCTCGCCCAGCGCCTTGGCGATCGCCTTCTCGCCGAGGGGCAGCTGCCTGGCCAGGGCTTTGATGCCGACCGGGGTGCCGCGGGGCACGGACTGGATGTACGAGGCGAGGGCCCGCGCGTTCATCGACAAGTGGGGATGCCGGATCAGGTCGTTGCTGACCACGGTGAAATTGCGGGTCTGCCGGACGTTGGCGTGTTGAACGCCGTACGCGGCGGGCGAGGTCGCGTTAGAGTGCTGGAAAGCCATCGGGAAGTTGGATCCTTCTCGTGGTCAGGCCCTCGTCAGGATTGCGAGTCCCGGCGGGGGCCGTCCTGTTGTCTGGGTGTCGCGGCGAGCACATGCCAGGCAACCGCCATGAAATCCAGCCGAGTTGGGACCTTCACCCGTGTGAGTGAGTGCCGCTCCGGGGAGGCCGGAGGGGTTGGGTGGGGTTTCTTTCTCTCGGTTCTTCCAAAGACAATGCGTCGTGCCGCACCGGGTCGCGCCCGGGCACGACCCGCCTGCGCGAGCGGCCCGTACGCATGTCCACGACTTTGTCCAAGGCTGTCGAGACTGCCTCAACGCGAGTGACGGGTAAGGCGCGTTGAGGAGGTGGGTGCGCATGGGCGTGGACGTGGACGGTGACGGTACGGATGAGCACAGCTGGTCCGTGGACCCCGAGGACGAGCAGGGCGCGGCGGTGGTCGCGGCGCTCGGCCGGCAGATGCGGGCGCGGAGGGAAGCGCTGGGGATGCGGGTCGGCGACCTGGCGGCGGTGATCCAGGACGGCGAGGCCCTGATCTACAAGGTCGAGGGCGGCAAGCGGATCGCCAAGCCGGAGTACTTGGACAAGGTGGACGACGCACTGAAGGCCGGCGGCCTGATCCGGGCCATGCGGGAGGACCTGGTCGCTGACGGTACGGCGGTGGGACGCTCCGAAGGAGCATTCAACGGACGCCCTGTGTCCGACCCGAAGCGGCTCCGGACCCTTGACCTGCGGTATGGCATGCTCCGGGCCCAGGCGCTGACGCCCTGGGAGTCGCGCGCCTTTATCGAGCAACTGCTGGGAGAGACATGATCCACAAAGCCGAGCTGGACTGGTTCAAGAGCAGCTACAGCAGCAGCAGCGACATCAACGACTGCGTCGAAGTGGCGTGGGTCAAGAGCAGCTACAGCGATGGCAGCGAAGGCGACTCCTGCGTCGAGGTGGCGGCCTGTCCCGAAGCCGTCCGCGTGCGGGATTCCAAGGTGCTCGACGGGCCCCAGCTGGCGCTGACGCCGCACGCCTGGGCCGGTTTCGTCTCGTACGCGCGCGACGTCAGCCCTCGTTGACGGCGGCGTGGGAGGCCGCGCGGTAGCAGCGGGAGCTGACGGAGAAGTCGAGCGTCGGCTCCGGCGTCGCGGTGTGGGAGATGACCTCCACGAAGAAGTGTTCGGTCTCGTTCGTGGCCCGGATCTCCTCGGGGCTGACCTTGCTGATCTTCCAGCCGTTCTCGCCCAGCGCCTTCCGCAGGTTCTGCATGCCGGCCTCGTACTGGTCACTGGTCATGCCGCCCACCGACCAGCGGTGGTGTAGGGCGTACAGGTCTTGGCCGTACTCGTCGCAGACCGCGAAGCTCATGCCTGTGCGGGGCTCGGTGACCTTGCCCTTGACCGCGACCATCTCCAGCAGGCGGCCGGAGACCTCCCTCGTCTTCGCGCGCGCCGGGTCGGGATCCATCCGCTCCGGCGTGTAGGGGAGCTCCATGATGTTCGAACACCCCACGGACAGTGCCAGCAGCGACGCGAAGACGGCCGTGACGAGACGCCCCGTACGACCCGCCCGTGTCGAGTGCTTTCTTTCCGCGATTCGTCGCATCCGGCCCGTCCCCCTGGTGGTCCCTGTCCCCGGCCCTGACCGTACCTGGCGGCTTGGGCGCATCCCCTCCCCCTCCCCGTGGGCCCGGCTTTCGCTCCCGCGGCCCGTGGAGGATCGTGGGGAGTGGAAGGGAGGCGCGTCATGCGCAAGGTCATGGACTGCAGGGAGTACCCCAGCGAGATCGGGTGCACCCTGATGATCACGGGTGAGGAAGACGAAGTCATGGGCGCGGCCGTCCAGCACGCGGTCGCCGTGCACGGTGAAGAGGACACTCAGGAGTTCCGCGACGCGCTGCGCGGCATGCTGAAGCCCGAGGTGCCCCAGCACGCCTGACAACCGCAGGGGCGAGCCGCACGGGTGGTTCCGGCCGGCGGATGCGATGGGGTGAATGCGCCCCAGGGCCGGGGTGCTTACGGTCGATCTTGTGCGGTTCCTCCGGACCGTGCGAGGTCACCAGCCACGAGGTCGAGCACCCCATGAGCCTGAGCATCCGCAACCAGATCGCCGGTACCGTCACCGCCGTCACCACCGGCGAGGCCATGGCCACGGTCAAGGTCCGTCTGGAGGGCGGCCAGGACATCACCGCCGCCATCACCGCCGACGCCGTCAAGGACCTCGGCATCGCCGAGGGCTCCGCGGTCAAGGCGCTGGTCAAGGCCACCGAGGTGGCGCTGGCCACCGGCGCCGTCGACGGCATCAGCATCCGCAACCAGCTGGCCGGTACCGTCTCCGACGTCGCCACCGGGGGTGCCATGGCCTCCGTCAAGGTGGACGTGAACGGTGGCGGGCTGACCGCTGCCATCACCAAGGACGCCGTCGAGGCGCTCGGCCTGGCCGCCGGCTCCTCCGTGGTCGCGCTGATCAAGTCCACCGAGATCTCGCTCGCGACCGCCTGACGGCTCCGTCAGAGCCCCAGGCTCGGCGGCGACAGTGCGCCGAACCACACGTGGGTGACCGCGCTGACGTAGCGCGCCCCGCACCGGTCCGTCGGGACCACCAGCTGCGCGCCCGCCTCGTCGAGGTCCTCCCCGTCGAGGCGGGTCGCCAGCAGCACCGGGCTGCCGCCGAAGTCCGCGTCGAGCTCGGCCCAGGACAGGACGCTGTGGTGGCCGTCCCCGCCGCTGACCGCCAGCAGGAAGCGGCTGCGGTCCTTGCGCCGGCGCGCGTCGAAGGACGGCCCGGCGTCCGCGATCACGTCGCGCAGCAGCGCGCCCTCGAACACATGGTGCTGCGGACCGTTCGTCGCGCAGTCGAACGTGACCGGGGCCCGGTGCTGTACCCAGTCCCGCAGGTCCGCGACGCTCAGCGTCGCCGGGTGGTCCAGATCTCCGTGCAGCATGAGTTTGGCCATGTGCCGATGATGCCCGGGACCGGTCATTCCGGAACCTCATCTGCAAGGTTGATGGCTTGATCCAACTCGCAGGTGTGGCTTCATTGGGCATTCTGCCCTCGCAGATCTTGCCGATGCTGGTACACCCTCCGCCAGACGATGTCGCGTGTCACCGGCATCTCCGTGAACCGCACCCCCGTCGCGTCCCGCAGGGCGTTCGCCGGCCGACAGCTTGCACAGGTGCCGGGCCACGCCCGTGTGCCGTGCCGCGAAGGTCCGGAGGCGCTCCGCGAGCGAGTTCGCCGCCAGCATCACCGCCTTGCCCGCCACCACCGTGCCGGCCGAGCCGAAGGCGCGGGATGGAGTTCGCCGCCCTCCTTGGCGAGGCCCTCGACGGTGGTGCGCAGCGGCCCTCGGCGCGGACGGCCGGGTAGAGGCAGCCGTGCACCGGCTGCCCGTCGACGTGGACGGTGCAGGCCCCGCAGTCGCCCTGGTCGCAGCCCTTCAGGCGCTTGTCCTTGCATTTACGATGATGTTCCTCGTATTCGCCTGGCGAATGTGGCCGATGTGGGCTGCCACCCACCGCAAGGAGTCCCCGCCATGCACGTCCTCGACCTGCTTCAGTCCGACAACCTCGGCCTCACCCTGCTCTGGGGCGAGGATGCCCTTCTCGGCCAGGAGGTCAGCGGGGTCACCGCCACCGACCTGGAGGACCCGCGCCGTTTCCTGGGCCCCGGAGAGCTCGTGCTCAGCGGTCTGGTGTGGTGGAACGACGGCGACCCGGCCAAGGCGGATCGATTCGTCTCCGCGCTCGCCGAGGCCGGGGCCACCGCCCTCCTCGCAGGCGAGGAGACCCACGGCCGGGTCCCGGACGAACTGGTGGCCGCATGCCGCGCCCACCGCATACCGCTCGTGGCCGTGCCCGCGCAGACCAGCTTCCGGGCGGTCACCGAGGCGGTCTACCTGCGCCAGTGGGGCGATCAGAGCCGCCGCCCGACCCGGCTCTTCGCGCTTCCCGAGAACGTGCGCAGCGAGCTCAGCCGCCTCCTCGAGGACGGGGCCGGACCGGCCGAACTGCTGGACCGGGCCTGCGCCCACCTGGGCAAGGTCGCCTGCTACCTGCTCACCGCGAGCGGGCGCACCGTGGCCCGCACCCCGTCCGCACCCGAGATCCCGGCCCAGCGGGCCGGCGCCGCGCGGGACGGGCTCTCGCTGCGCATCGAGTCCGAGAGCTCCGCGTACGACGCCTGGCAGCTGCACCTGCCGGACGCGGACGCGGCGCCCCCGCGCGTGCTCCACGAGATCGCCGAGGTCTTCGCCCAGTACCGCGACGGCCGGGCGCGCCGCACCGGCGCGGTGCACGCGGCGGGCCGGGAGCTGGCCGCACTCCTCGACGCGGAGGGGCCGGCCGCGGACCCGGGCGCGCTGGAGGAGGCGCTGGCCGCGGCCGGACTCCCGACGGGGGGCGCCTACCGGGTGCTCGCGGCGACCGACGGCGACGCCCTGGCCGAGGCGCTGGCCCACCTGGAGGACGTCCCGTACGCGGTGGGGCGCTCGGTCGCGGTCCTGTACGAGGCCCAGGACGCGGCGGTCGACGTCCCGAGTCGGCTCCGCCCGGTCTGGCCGCTGCTCCAGGCGTGCGGCGGCCCGGACGCGGATCTCCGTCTCGGCGCGGGTGGGCGGGCTTCGGGCGCTGAGGGACTACGCGCGTCGATGCACCAGGCCCGCTTCGCCCTGACGGCGACGGACGAAGTCACTCCGGTCCGCTCGGTGGAGCAACTGGACACCCTGGCCGCCCTGTTGGCCGGGGTCCCGGAGGAGGTCCGGGCGGTCTACGCCGCGCGGACGCTCGGGGCGCTCGGTGACGGCATGCTGCGCGAGACCCTGGAGGTCTTCCTGGCCAACAACTGCTCCTGGACCCGCACGGCGGAGGCGCTGCACCTGCACGTGAACACGGTGCACTACCGGATCGAACGGGTGGAGTCCCTGACGGGCCGTGACCTGTCCCGCCTGGAACACAAGCTGGACCTCTACGCGGCGCTGCGCTGCGGCTGAGGGGCGCTGTTCACGGCAGGTCGACGTACACCTCGGTGGACTTCACCCGCGCGGTGACGCTCACCCCGACCGCGATCCCGAGCTCCTCGACCGACTCCCGCGTCACCACGGACACCACCCGGTGCGGGCCCGACTGGATCTCCACCCGGGCCGCCACGTCGTCGAGCCGCACCGCGGTGACGATCCCGGCGAAGGCGTTCCGTACGGACGTGGCCGTGCCGTTGCCGGCGCGCGGCTGGGGCTGCGGCACCCCGGCCCGCTCCTTGGCGAAGGCGGCCAGCGTCACGCCGTCGACGGCGCGCGCCCCGTCGGGGGCGCGGCGGGCGGCCAGCCGCCCGCCGTCGGCCCAGCGGCGCACGGTCTCGGCGCTCACGCCCAGCAGAACCGCAGCCTGCCCGAACGAGTACAACGGCACGCCCGCACCCTACCCGCCGGCCCCCGGTCCGACGGCGGTGTTCATCGAGCGCCGGTCCTGGCCTGCACGGCGGCGACGTAGCGGACGGTGAAGAGCATCGGGACGACGAACCCGGCGGCCTGGACGAGCGTGGCGGACACGGAGTGGCCGTGGCCGGCGTGGGCGAGGGCCGCGAGCGCGGCAGCCGTGACGGCGAAGGCCGCGGTCCACACTCCGGTGATGACGGCGTTGGTCCGGACGAACGGTCGCAGGCCCCAGACCTCGCGGGGGGCGGTGCGCTTGGCGATGCCCAGGGTGAAGGGCTTGCCCACGAGCAGTGAGACCCCGGCGACGAGCGCCAGCGTGGCCGAGGAGAGGGCTGCCGAGTAGCCGTGCACGCCCGAGTGGGGGTCGGCGAAGGCGATGACCGTCAGGGCCGCGAAGAAGACCGCGGAGCCGATCTCGATGATCAGCGCGTCGAAGCCGGCCCCGGCCCGGCGCTGCTGGGCGGTCACCGCCACCGCGGCGAGGAGGCCGGCGAGCGCGGCCCACTGCCACTGGCCGGACGGAAGCACCGCGAAGACGATCCACGGGAGGAAGGTGCGTACGTACGACATCGGAGACCCCCGGTCGATATTCCTGTTCTGACATGTCGAAAGTAGATGTTCCAATACTGACATGTCAAGGATGGAAGGTAAGGTGAGGGGCATGAGCCTTCGACACGCCCTTCTCGGACTCCTGTCAGAGCGCCCGGCCAGCGGATACGACCTGCTCAAGCGCTTCGAGACCTCACTGGCCAACGTCTGGCCCGCCACCCAGAGCCAGATGTACACAGAGCTGTCCAAGCTCGCCGACGCCGGGATGATCAGCGTCTCGGCGGAGGGGCCGCGCGGGCGCAAGGAGTACACCCTCACCGACGAGGGACTGGCCGAACTGCGTCACTGGCTGACCGAGACCAAGCCGCAGCGCAACACCCGCAGCGACATCCTGCTGAGGGTCTTCTTCCTCGGGGTGCTCACGCCCGAGCAGGCGCGGGGCTATCTCACCGAGCTGACGGAGCTGTCCGAGCAGGAGTACGAGGGCCTGCGCCGGCTGGAGGAGTCCATCGACTGGGGCGACGACCCCCTGTCGGTCCACGGCAGGATCGCCCTGGAGTACGGCCTGCGGTTCAACGCCATGCGCCGCGAGTGGGCCGAGTGGGCGGCCGCCCAGATCCGGTAGCGGCGACGCGCCGCGGCACCGGTCACACGGAGAAGGGCCGGAGCATGTGCGTCATGTGCGTCATGTGCGTCATGTGCGTCATCGGCGACTGCGGCGGCTCCAGGCCCGGCAGCAGCCACGGCTGGAAGGGGGCCAGTACCGCGAGGACGAGAAAGGTGATCCCGATGGCGGCCGAGAAGACGGGGCCCAGCCGCCACAGCTTCTCCACGAAGATCACCAGGGCCACCGCGGCCATGGCCAGGACGTTCATGACGCCGAGCGGGATGAGGACGATCATCAGCCCCCAGCAGCAGCCGACGCAGTACGCCCCGTGGTGGGCCCCGACCCGCAGGTCGCGGGCCATGGGCCGGAAGCCGGCGTAGCGCACGAGCTGGCCCATGGGGCTGCGGCAGTGCCGCAGGCAGAGGTTCTTGAGCGGGCTGAACTGGTACAGCCCGGCGATGAGGAAGGCCCCTGCCCCGATCCACCGCCCGGCGCCGGGGTGCTCGTCCACCAGGGCGCCGGTCGCGGCGAGGAGCCCGTAGGCGATCAGGCCGAAGACCGTCCAGGCCAGGAGGTAGCCGGCCACGAACTGGGCGGTGCGGGCCGCGCGGACGGCTCCGGCCGACTGGCGGCCGATGGCCCGGGCCCAGGTGATCGCCACCGGGGCCACCGACGGGAACATCATGGCGATCATCATGACCAGCCACAGCAGCAGGAACAGCGGGATGCCCATGCCCATGGTTCCCGGCTGGACTCCCATGTCACGGGCCTGATCGACGACCAGCAACCAGGCGAGCAGGGCGATCGATCCCATCACGGACCAGGCGAGCGCCAGCTGCCGGGCCGACAGCAGGTTTGCCGGGCGCAGGGGTGGTGACAGGGCACTCCGGTCGAGTCGCACGCTTCCAGCACATCACGGCGGACGTGTGCGTGCGCGGGCGGAACCGGGCCCCTGCGGGCGGCCGCGGCGGGGGGATAATCGAAAGGGAGACCTGTACGACCCCGGGCGTGGGCCGGTGATGTCTTCCGGGGGGCATCGCCGTCCTCCCGGGACGACGCGCGGTGCGGCCACGAGGAGGCAGGGAGATGTCCGAGACGACGGCGACCGTTCCGAGGTGGCACGCGGCGGGCGACTGGTTCGACACCTGCAAGTGCAACGTGCCCTGCCCCTGCTCGTTCGCGCAGCTGCCCACCTACGGCGATTGCGACGGCATCCTCGCGTGGCACATCCGCGAGGGACGGTACGGGGACGTACCGCTGGACGGCCTCAACGTGCTGATGCTGGGCTCCTTCGTCGGCAACATATGGGCCGAGCACTCCGACACGTACGCGGCGGTGTTCGTCGACGAGCGCGCCGACGACGCGCAGCGCGAAGCGCTCCAGATGATCTTCGGTGGCCAGGCGGGCAGCTGGCCGGCAGAGATGGTGCGCATGATGGGCGCGGAGATGCGCGGCATGGAGTTCGCCGCGATCGAGGTGGAGGTGGCCGACGACCTCTCGAGCTGGCGGGCCGTGGTTCCCGGCCGGGTCGAGGCGAGCGCGCAGGCACTCACCGGACCCAACACTCCCGAGGGCGCTCGCGTGCAGTCGACCAACCTGCCGGGCGCCGAGACCGGACCGGGCCAGGTCGCGACCTGGGGCCGCTCGACGGCGGACCGCGCCGATGCCCATGGCTTCCAGTGGAGCAGGGAAGGCCAGTCGAGCAAGCACATCACCTTCGACTGGACCGGGCCCGACTAGGCCTGCGCGGGCCTCGACGGCCCACCCCACTCGAACCGAGACCACGGCACGCAGAAGGCCCCGGCCGGTTTCCCGGTCGGGGCCTTCAAGTGCCCGGTGAGGCACTGGCGGAGGATACGAGATTCGAACTCGTGAGGGGTTGCCCCCAACACGCTTTCCAAGCGTGCGCCCTAGGCCACTAGGCGAATCCTCCGCCGCAAACAATACAAGACGTTGAGGGGTGCTCGCGAACGTGATCGTCTGCGGGGGATCCGGGCGGGGAGCAGGTCGGGGTCCGGGGTGGGGGCGGGTCGATTCCGGGGGCCCACATCCGCTAGGGTGGGGCCCAGCCCCTCACGTGGCGCTATCTCACCCAACTCCCCCAGGGCCGGAAGGCAGCAAGGGTAAGTGGGCTCTGGCGGGTGCGTGGGGGGCGCTTTGCGTTCCGGGACGGCCTGCGGGGCCGGCGGCGGAGCCATTGGCGGGAGTCTTTGTCGGTGGGCCCGGATAACCTCGTAGACGTGTCGTCCCTTGCGCTGTACCGCCGCTACCGCCCCGAGTCGTTCGCCGAGGTCATCGGACAGGAGCATGTCACTGTCCCCCTGATGCAGGCCCTGCGGAACAACCGGGTCAATCACGCGTACCTGTTCAGCGGGCCCCGAGGCTGTGGCAAGACCACCAGCGCGCGGATCCTGGCACGGTGCCTGAACTGTGAGCAGGGTCCCACTCCCGAGCCCTGCGGCACGTGCCAGTCCTGCAAGGACCTGGCGCGCAACGGGCCGGGGTCGATCGACGTCATCGAGATCGACGCGGCCTCGCACGGTGGCGTGGACGACGCCCGTGACCTGCGGGAGAAGGCCTTCTTCGGGCCCGCCTCCAGCCGCTACAAGATCTACATCATCGACGAGGCCCACATGGTCACCTCGGCGGGCTTCAACGCCCTGCTGAAGGTGGTCGAGGAGCCGCCGGAGCACCTGAAGTTCATTTTTGCGACGACCGAGCCGGAGAAGGTCATCGGGACCATCCGGTCCCGGACGCACCACTATCCGTTCCGGCTCGTGCCGCCCGGCACGCTGCGGGACTACCTCGGCGAGGTCTGCGGACGCGAGGGGGCCAAGGTCGAGGACGGCGTGCTGCCGCTCGTCGTGCGGGCGGGGGCCGGGTCCGTGCGTGACTCCATGTCCGTCATGGACCAGCTCCTCGCCGGTGCCGCCGAGGACGGTGTGACGTATGCCATGGCCACCTCTCTGCTCGGGTACACCGACGGGTCGCTGCTCGACTCCGTCGTCGATGCCTTCGCCTCCGGGGACGGGGCGGCCGCCTTCGAGGTCGTCGACCGGGTGGTCGAGGGCGGCAACGACCCCCGCCGCTTCGTCGCCGACCTGCTGGAGCGGCTGCGGGACCTGGTGATCCTGGCCGCCGTGCCCGACGCCGGGGAGAAGGGGCTCATCGACGCCCCCGCCGATGTCGTCGAGCGGATGCAGGCCCAGGCGTCCGTGTTCGGGGCCGCCGAGCTGAGCCGCGCCGCCGACCTGGTCAACACCGGGCTCACCGAGATGCGCGGCGCGACCTCGCCGCGGCTCCAGCTCGAGCTGATCTGCGCCCGGGTGCTGCTGCCCGCCGCATTCGACGACGAGCGGTCGTTCCAGGCCAGGCTCGACCGGCTGGAGCGGAGCGGGTTCGCGCCCGGCGCCGCCGGCGGCGTCGGCCTGGCCGCCGCCCCGGCCGGCGGGCCCGCCATGGGGTACGTGCCCGGGCCCGAGGCGCATGCCATGGCCCCCGCCGGGCCCGGCGGGGGCGTCGCCGCCGCACGGGCCGCCGCCGCGGCCGTACGGGCTCCCGAGCCGGAGGCCCCGGCCGCGCCGGCTCCGGCCCCGGTCCAGGCTCCGGTCCAGCCCCCGGCTCCCGCTCCCGCCCCTGTGCAGGCCCCTGCTGCGCCCGCCCCCGGTGCGTGGCCCGGGGCCGCGCAGCCCGGTGGCGGTGCCCCCGGTGCCTGGCCCGGAGCCGCCGCTCCCGCCCCGGCTCCCGCCGCGTCCGCCCCCGCCGCCGGTGCCTGGCCCAGCGCCGCCGCGCCCGGCTCGGGCCAGCCCGCGGCCGCCGCCCCGGCTCCGGCTCCGGCTCCGGCCGCGGCCGCTCCGGCCGCCGCCCCGTCGCCCGGCATGGCCGCCGGCGCCGGCCAGGTCCAGGCGATGTGGCCCGGCGTCCTCGAGGCCGTCAAGAACCGCCGCCGCTTCACCTGGATCCTGCTCAGCCAGAACGCCCAGGTCACCGGCTTCGACGGGACGACCCTGCAGCTCGGCTTCCCCAACGCCGGAGCCCGCGACAACTTCGCGAGCAGCGGCAGCGAGGACGTGCTCAAGGCCGTTCTGGCCGAGCAGTTCCAGGTCAACTGGAAGATCGACGCCGTGGTGGGAGGGGGCGGGGGCCAGCCCGCCCCGGCTCCGTCCGCGTACTCCGCCCCGGCCGCGCCCGCCTACAGCCCGCCGCCGGCCGCCCAGGCTCCGACGACCCCGGCGCAGCACGCTCCCGCCCCGCAGCAGCCGTACCAGCCGCCCCAGCAGCCGCAGCCGCCCCAGCAGGGCGCCTCCGCGCCGCAGCCCCCCGTACAGCAGGCGCCCCCGCCGGTCGCGCCCGAGGACGACGTACCGGAGGAGGACGATCCCGACCTCGTCGAGAGCGCCCTGACCGGACACGACCTGATCGTGCGCGAGCTCGGAGCCACGGTTGTGGAGGAATACACGAACGAGTAGGGCCGTCTCATTGGGTGGCCGCACGAAAGGCATCGCGCCACGCGGGCTAGGCTGCATGGCGTGAAGGTCCTCGTCATCGGCGGCGGCGCCCGCGAACATGCCCTGTGCCGCTCTCTGTCCCTCGACCCCGACGTCAACGCGCTGTACTGCGCTCCCGGCAATGCCGGCATCGCCGAGGTGGCGGAGCTGCGCCCGGTCGACGCCCTCGACGGCGCCGCCGTGGCCCGCCTCGCCACCGAGCTCGGCGCCGACCTGGTCGTCGTCGGCCCGGAGGCCCCCCTGGTCGCCGGCGTCTGCGACGCCGTCCGCGCCGCGGGCATCCCCGTCTTCGGCCCGTCCGCGGAAGCGGCGCAGCTGGAGGGCTCCAAGGCGTTCGCCAAGGACGTGATGGCCGCGGCCGGCGTCCCGACCGCGCGCAGCTACGTCTGCACCACCCCCGAAGAGGTGGACGCGGCCCTCGACGCCTTCGGCGCCCCGTACGTCGTCAAGGACGACGGCCTCGCCGCCGGCAAGGGCGTCGTGGTCACCGACGACCTGGCCGCCGCCCGCGCGCACGCGCTCGGCTGCGACCGCGTCGTCATCGAGGAGTACCTCGACGGCCCCGAGGTCTCCCTCTTCGCCATCACCGACGGCGTCACCGTGCTGCCGCTCCAGCCCGCGCAGGACTTCAAGCGCGCGCTCGACGGCGACGAGGGCCCCAACACCGGCGGCATGGGCGCGTACTCGCCACTGCCCTGGGCCGACCCGAAGCTGGTCGACGAGGTCATGGAAACCGTCCTCCAGCCGACCGTGGACGAGCTGCGCCACCGCGGCACCCCGTTCTCCGGGCTGCTGTACGCGGGCCTCGCGATCACCTCGCGCGGCGTCCGCGTCATCGAGTTCAACGCCCGCTTCGGCGACCCCGAGACCCAGGTGGTCCTGGCGCGGCTGCGCACCCCGCTCGCGAGCGTGCTGCTGAACGCCGCCAACGGCACGCTGGACGCCGAGCCGCCGCTGCGCTGGCGCGAGGACGCGGCCGTCACCGTGGTCATCGCCTCCCACAACTACCCGGAGACCCCGCGCACCGGGGACCCGATCGAGGGCCTGGCCGAGGTGGCCGCCGAGGACGGTCCCGACGCGTACGTGCTGCACGCCGGGACCCGGCGCGAGGGCGACGCCGTCGTCAGCGCGGGCGGCCGCGTGCTCTCGGTGACGGCGACCGGTTCCGATCTGGCACAGGCCCGCGCGAAGGCGTATAAGGCCGTCGCGCGGATCCGGCTGGACGGCTCCCAGCACCGTACGGACATCGCCGCCAAGGCGGCCGAAGGCCGCTGAGCAGCGGGGCAGTCGCGACGCGGGCCCGGTGCGCACTTCTGTGCGCCCGGGCCCGCGCGCGTGTTCGCGTGCGAGTGCATCCGGCCGCGTTCGAACGCAGCCACCTTTACCCAAAGCCATTCCATCGGGTGATGGTCGCCCGGTCCGGCTGACTGCCGAACGGTCCCCAACTAGGGTGCGGCGCAAGCATTCCGGCACTTGGCCCACCGGCATTGCGATGTCAGTGGCGGGTGTCACAGTGGGGGAGTGAGCAAAACCGCCGCAGGGCAGAGGGGGTGAGGTCCGGCCGTGTCCGGAACCGGTTCGATCGTGGAAGTGGGCGCGCCGTCCGCGCGCTCCCGAGCCTTGGCCGTGCTGCGCGTGCGCAGCCGGGCGACGGCCCTCGGGCTGCTGCCCGCCGCCCTCGCGGTGGTGCTGCTGAGCGCCCGTATGACGGGCCGGCTGGCCGGGGATCCCTGGCCCGTGGTGACCCTCGTCGTGTGCGTGGTCGCGGTGCTGGTGCTGCTCGTCGGCGGGGCGTTCGCCGCAGTGGTGCTGCGGGCGAGCCCGGCCGTGACGCCGACGGTGCCGCTGCCGGAGACCGCCGCGCCCGACCTCTACCGGCTGGTGCGGGATCTGGCCGACCGGATGGACGTGCCCGCGCCCTCCGCCATAGCCCTGACCCCGGACTGCGACAGCTGGCTCGAGGACCGCACGCATGCGGCGCACCGCCGCGGCGGCATATCCGGCGGCCGCGAATCGCAGCCGGGCGCTGCTCCCGTGCTGGTGATCGGCTCGCCGTTCCTGTGGTGGATGCGGGTCGCCGAGCTGCGGGCGGTCCTGGCGCCGGTCGTCGCCGGTACGGGCCCTTCCGCGCATCCGGACATAGCCGATGCCCGGGGCTTCGTCCGCGGGCTCGATGCCGCGGTGGACGTGGGGAGCAGGCCCGGCCTCGGCTGGATCGGCCGGCCGGCCCGGCTGCTGCTGCGGCTGTGCCAGGCGGATGCCGCCGAGATGGAGCGCGGGGTGGCCGCCGCCGCCTCGGACCGTGCACAGGGTGTGGATTACGGGCTGCGCATCGTCGCCCAGGAGCAGGTCGGCCTCGCCTACGCGGGCTGGGACCGGCTGCTGACCCGGGTCGCGCTGCCCGCGTGGCGGATGGGCCGCTGGCCGGCGCACCTCGACGCGGGGGTCGTCTCCGCGCTGACCGAGCTGTCCCGGCGGGACCGGCTGGCCGAGGGGTTCACCTCGCGGCTGGGCGAGCGGCCCGCCTGCGATCTGCTGGAGCGGCCGGGAGTGGTCGACGAGGCGGCTTCGCTGCTGGCCGCGCGGCTCTTCCACGGCGGGCCGGCCGAGGCCGGTCCGGACTGGTCGCCGGTGGACTGGGCGGCGTATCCGGAGGAGGTCGTGGACCGCAAATGGCGCGCCGAGGCCGCCCGGCTGCATGCGGCGCTGGACGCCCTCGCCGTGCCCGCCGGCCAGGGGCCGACGCTGGACCGGGTGCTGGGCTATCTCGCGGACGCGGTCGGCGAGGGCGCCGCCGCCGAGGCACTGGCCGGACTGCTCAGCGGTGACCTGGCCAGGGAGGAACGTTCCGCAGGCGCCACGGGAGCCGGGGTGGCGCGCGGGGCGGACGCCGTACCGCTGTTCCCGCTCCAGCCGCCCCGCAGTGGGCGGGACCTGCTCGCCGACCACGTGACGGCGATGGTGTGCGCCGCGGCCGTGGACTCGGCCGATGCCGCGCCCGGCCTGGACTGGCTGGACGGTCCGGTCCTCCTGGTCGGCGGCGAACGCCGCGCCGACCTGGCCCCCCGGGTGCTGAGCCTGGTGGAGGAGGGCGACGCAGAACCCCTGCGCGACTGGCTCGCCGGCCTCGGGGTCCGCCCGGAGAAGCCCGTCCGCCTGGTGTGACCCGTGACCGCGCCCGCCCCGGCGCGCGTGCCCCGGCCGCTCGGCACTCCTCGGCTCCGGACATGGCCCGCGATGTGGCTCCGGATGTGGCGAACGGTGACGGAATGAGTGCGTTATGTGATGTGCTGGGACCGGTCACGGTTCGATGTCCTGAAACCGTGCCGCATCGGCAGGCAGAGACCGTTCGGGGGAGCGAGGGAGGGGAGCGGACATGGGTGCGGACCAGATCCGGCGATGGGAGTCAGGGGCGCTCGCGCACGCGGTGACCGATCCCTTCGGCCAGGGACCGCTGCCGTGGTTCCGGGGCAGCGAGCTCTACTTCGACGACACCGGGCAGGTCGTGCCCTGGTACGTGGACCCGGCCCTGGCCCCCGGCCAGAACCCGCGCGCCCGCAGCAACGGCGGCCCGCGCACCGCCGACGACGTGCACCGGCAGATCAAGGGCTTCGCCTCCACCGGCGCCGTCGCCCCCGGCGAGGCCATCGACTTCCACATCACCGTGGACCCGCCCCAGCAGTTCTCCGTCGACGTCTACCGCATCGGCCACTACGGCGGCGACGGCGCCTCCAAGATCACCACCAGCCCCCGGCTCTCCGGCATCGTCCAGCCGGCCCCGCTCACCGCCGACCGCACCGTCTCCTGCCACCACTGGTGGCTCTCCTGGCGCCTCCAGGTCCCCGCCTACTGGAGCGTCGGCGCCTATGTCGCCGTCCTCACCACCGCCGACGGATACCGGTCCCACATCCCGTTCACCGTCCGCGACGACCACCCCGCGGACCTCCTCCTGCTGCTGCCCGACATCACCTGGCAGGCCTACAACCTCTACCCCGAGGACGGGCGGACCGGCGCGAGCCTCTACCACGCCTGGGACGACGAGGGCCGGCTGCTCGGCGAGCGGGACGCGGCCGTCACGGTCTCCTTCGACCGGCCCTACGCCGGCGCCGGACTGCCCCTGCACGTGGGCCACGCCTACGACTTCATCCGCTGGGCCGAGCGCTACGGCTACGACCTGGCCTACGCCGACACCCGCGATCTGCACGCCGGCCGCGTCGACCCCACCCGCTACCGGGGCCTGGTCTTCCCCGGCCACGACGAGTACTGGTCGGCCCCCATGCGCCGCACCGTCGAGCGCGCCCGGGACCACGGCACCTCGCTCGTCTTCCTCTCCGCCAACACCATGTACTGGCAGGTCGAGCTGGGCCCCTCCCCTTCCGGGGTCGAGGACCGGCTGCTCACCTGCCGAAAACGCCGCGGCCCCGGCCGCCCCAGCCTCTGGCGCGAGATCGACCGCCCGGAGCAGCAGCTGCTCGGCATCCAGTACGCAGGGCGGGTCCCCGAGCCCGCGCCCCTGATCGTGCGCAATGCCACGCACTGGCTCTGGGACTCCACCGGCGCCGCCGAGAACGACGAGCTCCCCGGCCTGGTCGCCGGCGAGGCCGACCGGTACTTCCCGCGCACCCAGCTCCCCGAGCACGAGGACCGGATCCTGCTGGCGCACTCCCCGTACCTCGACAGCGAGGGCGCGAAGCGCCACCAGGAGACCTCCCTGTACCGGGCCCCGAGCGGTGCGCTGGTCTTCGCGTCCGGCACGTTCGCCTGGTCCCCGGCCCTCGACCGCCCCGGCCATGTCGACGAACGGATCCAGCGGGCCACCGCCAACCTCCTCGACCGGATCTGCAAGCGGGACTGACCGACCCGGACCCGTTGTCCCCGATCGCGGACCGGTACGGGAGAATGGGGCTGCGCTCGTACAGAACCACAGGGAGACCCCGTGTCCGGATTCGTCGAAAAGCCCGAGCCGGTTCAGGTGCCCGGCCTCGTCCACCTCCACACCGGCAAGGTGCGCGACCTCTACCGCGACGGCGACGGCAACCTCGTCATGGTCGCCAGCGACCGGATGTCCGCGTACGACTGGGTGCTCCCCACCGAGATCCCGGACAAGGGCCGCGTCCTGACCCAGCTCTCCCTGTGGTGGTTCGACCAGCTCGCGGACCTCGTCCCGAACCACGTGATCGGCACCGAGCTGCCCGAAGGCGCCCCGGCCGACTGGGCCGGGCGCACCCTGATCTGCAAGAGCCTCGAGATGGTCCCGGTCGAGTGCGTGGCCCGCGGCTACCTCACCGGCTCCGGCCTCGCCGAGTACGAGCAGACCCGTACGGTCTGCGGACTCGCCCTCCCCGAGGGGCTCGTGGACGGCTCCGAGCTGCCCGCCCCGATCTTCACCCCGGCCGCCAAGGCCGAGGTCGGCGAGCACGACGAGAACGTCTCGTACGAGGAGGTCGCGCGCACCACCGGCGCCGAGACGGCCGCGCTGCTGCGCCAGACCACCCTCGCCGTGTACGGCCGGGCCCGGGACATCGCCCGCGAGCGCGGGATCATCCTGGCCGACACCAAGTTCGAGTTCGGCTTCGACAAGGACGGCACCCTCGTCGCCGGCGACGAGGTGCTGACCCCGGACTCCTCCCGCTTCTGGCCGGCCGACCAGTGGGAGCCGGGCCGCACGCAGCCCTCGTACGACAAGCAGTTCGTCCGCAACTGGCTGTCCTCCCCGGCCTCCGGCTGGGACCGCAAGGGCGAACTCCCGCCGCCGGCCCTCCCGCAGGAGGTCGTCGAGCAGACCAGCGCCAAGTACATCGAGGCGTACGAGCGGCTCACCGGCCTCACCTGGGCCTGAGGCCGGAGGTTCCGGGCCCGGGACGCCGGGCCCGGAACCCGGACCCGCACCTGCGCCCGGGCCTGGAACACGAGGAAGCCCCCGGTCAGATGACCGGGGGCTTCCTCGATGGAGCGGACAACGCGACTCGAACGCGCGACATCCACCTTGGCAAGGTGGTGCTCTACCAACTGAGCTATGTCCGCAGGTGCGCCGTAACGCGAGACCTACTATACCCAACCTCGCTCGCGTGCGAGACGCACTGCCGTGTGCCGGTTCTCGGCGCCGAGCTTCGAGGCCGCCGACGACAGGTAGTTCCGTACGGTCCCCTGCGACAGCGAGGCCCGCTCCGCGATCTCCGCGACCGGCGCCCCGTCCCCCGCGAGTTCGAGCACCTCGGCCTCGCGCGCGGTCAGCGGGGAGTCCCCCGCGCTGATCGCGTCGGCCGCCAACTCCGGGTCCACATAACGCCCTCCGGAGTGCACGGTCCGGATCAGCTCGGCCAGCCGCTGCGCCGACACCGTCTTCGGCGCGAAGGCCCGCACCCCTGCCGCGAGGGCCCGCTTCAGGTGCCCGGGACGCCCGTGGCTCGTCACGATCATGGTCTTGCAGTCGGGGAGTTCGGCCCGCAGTGATGTGGCCACACTCACACCGTCCGCCCCCGGCATCTGCAGGTCGAGCACCGCCACGTCCGGCCGGTGGGCGCGCGCCATCGCCAGGGCCTCCGGCCCCGAGGCCGCCTCCGCGACGACCAGCAGATCGTCCTCCAGGGCCAGCAGTGCGGCGAGCGCGCCACGGATCAGGTGCTCGTCGTCGGCCAGCAGTACGCGTACGGGGCTCACGCCCGCACCTCCAGTCCTCGCAGTTGTCCGTCCGGGATCCGGGCCCGCAGCCGGAAGCGGCCGCCGTCGACCGGGCCCGCCTCCAAGGTGCCGTCCAGCACCGCGAGCCGCTCCCGCAGCCCGGCGAGCCCGGAGCCCGGCGGTCCGGCCGGCGCCTCGGGGGCCCCGTCGTTCTCCACCACCAGCGTCAGGGCGCCCTCGTCGGGCGCCGTCAGCCGGATGACGCAGCTGCGGGCGTCCCCGTGCCGCAGGACGTTCGTGGTCGCCTCCCGGACCACCCAGCCCAGCGCCGACTGCACCTCGGGGCGCAGTGCACGCCCGGCCTCGATCTCGACGCGGCAGTCCATCCCGGCCGCGCTGAGCACCCCGCGGGCGCCCTCCAGCTCCGCCGTGAGATCCGCCTCGCGGTAGCCGCGTACGACGTCCCGTACCTCGCGCTGCGACTCCCGGGCGATGCGCTGGACCTCGATCATCTGGTCCACGGCCTCCGGACGTTCGCGGCGGGCCAGCTGGACCGCGAGCTCGCTCTTGAGCGCGATCACCGCCAGATTGCGGCCCATGACGTCGTGCAGGTCGCGCCCGAAGCGCAGCCGCTCCTCGGCGACGGCCAGCTGCGCCTGGAGCTCCCGGGCGCGGTCCAGCTCGTGGACGGCGTTCAGCAGCCACCCGGAGAACCCGTAGGCCACGCTCATGAACAGGCCGGTCAGCAGCACCCCGATCGTGTACCCGAGGGCCTCGACCGCGCCCACGCCCATCGCCAGCACCGCCAGGCCCGCACCGAGGGCCCAGGCGGGGGCCATCAAGCACTTGTACCGGATCCGCCGCATGCAGAGCACCAGGGCTCCGGTGGTGAAGCTGGTCATGCCCAGGACGAGCGGCGTGGCCACGCCGATGATCCTCGGCATGACCAGGGTCAGCAGGGCCAGGCAGGCCGCGGCCGTCAGGGCCGCCACCGTCACGGCGAGCCGCACCGGCTGCTCCCGCCGGCCCGCGATCCAGTCCAGCGCCCGTGAGGAGAGGAACCCGACCAGCACGGCGTGCACGCTCATCATCAGGAGCACCGCCAGCGAGACCGGCAGCGCGGCCGTGTTGGCCGGGGAGGCCACCGAGGGCAGCCCGAACGACAGGACCTCGAGGGGCACGAAGAAGTGGAAGGACCAGCGGATGTACAGCTCGACCTTCCCCGCACTGCTGCGGTTCTTCCACCACCCGGTCAGCTTCGACACAGTCCCAGTCCCCCGATCACCCTCCGGCGGCCGCCGCCGTGCACGACTCCAGCCTCGCGGCGGCCCGCGGGCGGCAGCAGTGCGCGCCGTCATCTCCCCCGATGACATTTGTCAGCACAAGCCGATTGCATGCACGGCATACGACAAAGGCCCTGATCAATGATCAGGGCCTTTGCACTCTGAGCGGACGACGCGACTCGAACGCGCGACATCCACCTTGGCAAGGTGGTGCTCTACCAACTGAGCTACGTCCGCATGCCTGCCACGACACGAATGCCGGGCGATGCGTGCATCACTCTACCCGATCCACCGGAGTGGTCGGTAAAGCGTGCAGAGCGGGTGACAGGGATCGCACACTGCGCCTTCCCCCTGGAAGGGGGATGTTCTGCTACTGAACTACACCCGCACGACCTTCGAGGCTTTGACCTGCGGTCTCGCCCCTCGGCGTGATCCACACACTAGCGGATCGGAGGGGGTGGATGGCAAATCGGCCCCCTCCGCGCCCCGTTAGCGGGCCCCGGGAGGCCCCGCGGAGCCCCGGAAGGCCCCGGCCGGACTCAGTGCGCCTCGTTGTACGCCGCGTAGACCCGCTTCGGGATCCGGCCGCGCGGCGGCACGTCGAGGTCGTTGGACCGGGCCCAGGCGCGTACGACCGCCGGGTCCGGGGCCAGCGAGGTGTGCTTGTACGTCTTCCCGGAGCGGGCCTGGCGGCGGCCGGCGGCCACGAAGGGCGCGAGGCTCTTCCGCAGTTTCTTTGCGTTGGCCAGATTGAGGTCGATCTCGTACGACTTACCGTCCAGGCCGAACGTGACCGTTTCCGCCGCTTCTCCGCCGTCGATGTCGTCGGAGATCGTGACTACTACGCGCTGCGCCACGGATATCGGTCCCTTCGCGCGACGCCACCTACGCGTTGGACGTGCGGTGATGTCGCCTGTGTGGATGTTTCGGAGCAATGCAACTTTCCGACCCGAGTCGAGAAGCGACAAATGCCGCCGACCCGGTGGAATCCTTTGTACCGCGATTCCCATTGCATTGCGAAGCCCAGTTAATTGTCTCCGCGTGTCCTGCCGCAATCCCGGGCACGTGGTTTTCCGGTGGATTTTGCGAAGCGTTGGTGAAGCCGAAACGGGCGGACGATCGCGGCCGAAGGATATCTACCCGCGTAGAAATTTCGGACGGGTACGCTGAGGGAACCGCCTTCGCACCAACCACCCATCGGGAGTGCCAGTGGCACGCGTCGTAGTCGACGTCATGCTCAAGCCGGAGATCCTCGACCCCCAGGGCCAGGCGGTGCAGCGTGCACTGCCGCGCCTGGGATTCGAGGGCATCGCCGACGTCCGCCAGGGGAAGCGCTTCGAGCTCGAGGTGGAGGGACCGGTCGACCAGGCCGCCCTCGACCGCATCCACAAGATGGCCGAAACGTTCCTCGCCAACACCGTCATCGAAGACTTCACCGTGAAGGTCGAGGCCTGACGGTGACCACTCGCATCGGAGTCGTCACGTTCCCCGGAACGCTCGACGACCGTGACTCGCTGCGCGCCGTCCGCCTCGCGGGGGCCGAACCCGTCTCGCTGTGGCACCGCGACAAGGACCTGCACCAGGTCGACGCGGTCGTCCTCGCGGGCGGCTTCTCCTACGGGGACTACCTGCGCGCCGGAGCCATCTCCCGGTTCTCGCCGGTGATGGAGACCATCATCGAGCAGGCCAAGGGCGGCATGCCCGTCCTCGGCATCTGCAACGGCTTCCAGATCCTCACCGAGGCCCACCTGCTGCCGGGGGCGATGCTCCGGAACAACCACCTGCACTTCATCTGCCGCGACCAGAAGCTGCGGGTGGAGAACGCGGAGACCGCGTGGACCGGCGACTACGCCGCCGGCCAGGAGATCTCCGTACCGCTCAAGAACATGGACGGCCGGTACGTCGCCGACGAGCGCGTCCTCGACGAGCTCGAGGCCGAAGGCCGCGTGGCCTTCCGCTACGTCGACATGAACCCGAACGGGTCGCTCCGCGACATCGCCGGCATCACCAACGCCGCGGGCAACGTCGTCGGCCTCATGCCGCACCCCGAGCACGCGGTGGAGCCGCTGATCGGGACGGGCCGCACCGACGGCCTCCCGTTCTTCACGTCGGTCCTGAAGAAGCTGGTCTCCGCATGAGCCTCGACACGGTCAAGAACGCCACCGAAACCCCGGACGCCTCCCAGCCCTGGAAGGAACTCGGCCTCAAGGAGGACGAGTACGCGCGCATCCGGGAGATCCTCGGCCGCCGCCCCACGGGCGCCGAGCTCGCCATGTACTCCGTCATGTGGTCCGAGCACTGCTCGTACAAGAGCAGCAAGGTCCACCTGAAGCAGTTCGGCGAGAAGGTCCCCCAGAACGACGCCATGCTCGTCGGCATCGGCGAGAACGCCGGCGTCGTCGACGTCGGCCAGGGCTACGCGGTCACCTTCAAGGTCGAGTCGCACAACCACCCGTCGTACATCGAGCCCTACCAGGGCGCGGCCACCGGCATCGGCGGCATCGTCCGCGACATCCTCGCCATGGGCGCCCGCCCGGTCGCGGTCGTCGACCCGCTGCGCTTCGGCGCGGCCGACCACCCCGACACCAAGCGCGTCCTGCCGGGCGTGGTCGCGGGCATCGGCGGCTACGGCAACTGCCTCGGCCTGCCGAACATCGGCGGCGAGGTCGTCTTCGACGCCTGCTACCAGGGCAACCCGCTGGTCAACGCCGGCTGCATCGGCGTCATGAAGCACGAGGACATCCACCTCGCCAAGGCCTCCGGCCCCGGCAACAAGGTGATCCTCTACGGTGCCCGCACCGGCGGCGACGGCATCGGCGGCGTCTCGGTCCTCGCGTCCGAGACCTTCGACGACACCAAGCCCACCAAGCGCCCCGCCGTCCAGGTCGGCGACCCCTTCCAGGAGAAGCTCCTCATCGAGTGCACCCTGGAGATCTTCAAGGAGAAGCTGGTCGCGGGCATCCAGGACCTCGGCGGCGCCGGGCTCTCCTGCGCCACGTCCGAGCTGGCCTCCGCCGGTTCCGGCGGCATGCGCGTGGAGCTGGACACCGTCCCGCTGCGCGACGCCACGCTCTCGCCCGAGGAAATCCTCATGAGCGAGTCGCAGGAACGCATGTGCGCGATCGTCGAGCCGCAGCACGTCGGCCGCTTCATGGAGATCTGCGAGAAGTGGGACGTCATCGCCACCGTCATCGGTGAGGTGACCGACGGCGAGCGCCTGGAGATCTTCTGGCACGGCGAGCAGATCGTGGACGTGCCCCCGGGCACCGTCGCCCACGAGGGCCCGGTCTACAACCGGCCCTACGCCCGCCCCGAGTGGCAGGACGCCCTCCAGGCCGACGACGCGGGCAAGCTGCCCCGCCCGCAGACCTCGGAAGAGCTCCGTGCGCAGGTCCTGGCCCTGGTCTCGTCCCCGAACCAGGCCTCGAAGTCCTGGGTCACCGACCAGTACGACCGCTTCGTGCAGGGCAACACGGTGCTCTCGCAGCCCGAGGACGCCGGCATGGTCCGCATCGACGAGGAGTCCAACCTCGGTGTGGCCATGGCGACGGACGGCAACGGCCGCTTCGCGAAGCTCGACCCGTACACGGGTGCACAGCTCGCGCTGGCTGAGGCGTACCGCAACGTCGCCGCGACCGGCGCCAAGCCGCTCGCCATCTCCGACTGCCTCAACTTCGGCTCGCCCGAGGACCCGGGCGTCATGTGGCAGTTCGCCGAGGCCACCCGCGGTCTCGCGGACGGCTGCCTGGAGCTGGGCACCCCGGTGACCGGCGGCAACGTCTCGCTGTACAACCAGACCGGTGACGTGGCGATCCACCCGACCCCGGTCGTGGCGGTCCTCGGCGTGATCGACGACGTCAACCGCCGTACGCCGATGGCGTTCGCGGAGGCCGGCCAGCTGCTGTACCTGCTGGGCGACACGGCCGAGGAGTTCGGCGGCTCGGCCTGGTCCCAGGTCGTCCACGACCACCTCGGCGGCATGCCGCCCAAGGTGGACCTGGGCCGCGAGAAGCTGCTCGGCGAGATCCTGATCTCTGCGTCCCGCGACGGCATGGTCGACGCGGCGCACGACCTGTCCGACGGCGGCGTGATCCAGGCGCTCACCGAGTCCTGCCTCAAGGGCGGCAACGGCGCGCGCGTCGTGGTTCCCGAGGGCCTGGACGCGTTCACCTTCCTGTTCTCCGAGTCGGCGGGCCGGGCCATCGTGGCCGTCCCGCGCAGCGAGGAGCTCCGGTTCACCGACATGTGCGGTGCGCGGGGCCTGCCCGCCACCCGCATCGGCGTGGTGGACGGCGAGGAGATCGAGGTCCAGGGCGAGTTCACGATCCCGCTCGCGGAACTCCGTACCGCGCACGAGGCGACGATCCCGGCCCTGCTGGCCTGATCCCGCCCCGCACCGCACGGCGGTTGTAGCGATTCCGTGCCCTCGCAGGCCTTCTGACCTGCGAGGGCACGTTCGCATACTGGCGCCGTGAACGAAATGGTCAAGATCCTGCCCGAGGCGGCCCTGCCCGAGGGCGGCGCCCGGCCCTGGACGGTCGAGGCGGCCCGGCGCTGGCGTGACGCACGCGTCCCCCTGCTCTTCGCACCCACCGTGGTGTGCTGGCTCCTGGTGCCGCTGGTCTTCTACGGGTTCTCCCTGGTCGGCTCCGACGATCCCGAGACCGCCGCGTCGTCCGGCACCGACTGGGTCGGCTACCACTCCGCGATCCTGTTCCTCGCGCTCCCCGCCTGGTACCGCTACCTGCCGGCCGCCACCGCCGTGTCCGCTCCCGTGATCGCCCTGGACATGGCGGGCCGCCTGTACGGCCCGGACCACGTCACCGACGAAGGCCGCGCCGGATGCTGGCTGGTCATCGCCGTCTGCGCCTGGACGTTCACCGGGGCCGTGCTGCGCCTGCGCGCCCGGCGCCGGCAGCGCGCCCTGTTCCTCGAAGCGGCCGGTGACGCCCGCAGCCCGATTCCGGAGCACCTCCCGGACGGCCACCGCCACCGGGGCCGGTGGCCGATCCTCATCGGCGGGCTGCTCACCCTCACCGGCGCGGCCTGCCTGGCCTGGGCCCTCGTGGCGGACCTGGGGGCGAGCGCGCAGGCCCCGTACAACGCCATCAACCAGCAGATGCTGTCCCTGCTGCTGCTCATCCCCGGGCCCCCGCTGCTCGGGCGCGGCCTCACGGCACGGCGCGCCGCCCGACGGCTGCACGACGGGCCGCAGCCGGTGCTGCGCGTCGGTGTCCGCGGCCGCGCCTCCGGGTACACCTGGCTGGTCGCGGACGCCCGGACGACCACGGCCCCGCCGCTGATCGGCTTCCGCAGCCGGTTCGGGGACACCCGCCGGTTCTGGTCCGGGGGCGGCCGGGTCCTGCTGGCCGGGCCGGAGGACCGGCTGCGCGCCGAGCACCACGACATCGACCACACCCGTGAGCCCTACGAGGCGGTCCTGTACGGAGTGCCCTGCGAGGGAGCCGAGGTGCTCCTCGAGTACGCCGTCCACGCCGCCCCCCTCTCCGGCAGCAGCACGATCGCCTCCGAGCTCACCGCCGCCCCGCTGCTGCCGGTCCGCCTCCACCGCCTGAAGCCGTGGAAGCCGGCGGGCACTTCGTACTCCCTCCAGCGGCTGCGGCAGTGACAGCAGCTGCGGCGGCGGCGACCGATCGGGCAGACTCCCCCCATGGCACCCAAGATCCGCAGGTACGACGCCGCCAAGGTCCGTACCGCCGTCACCGCGCAGTTCGGGCATGTGGCCGAGGCCGTAGGGGGGTTGGACGACGAGCAGCTCGCGCGGCCCAGCGGCCTCGGCGACTGGACCGTCGCCGACCTCGCCGCGCACATCGCGTGGATCGCGGACTCGCTCGCGAGCGGACTGGCCCGGCCCCCCGCCGCCGTACCGGAACTGACCGCCGTCGAATGGCCCTTCGCCACCGCCTCCCTCGCCGGGAAGATCGCCGAGGCGGCCAAGGAGACCCTCGGGGGCGCCCCGCTGGCCGAGCTGTACGAGCGGGCCGGCGTCCGCATGGCCGAGGCGCTGGCGGCGAATCCCGGCAGCCGGGTGCTCGAGCTGTGGGTCGGGGACATGACCCTGGCCGACTTCCTGGTCACCCGGACCGTGGAACTGGTGGTCCACACCGACGACCTGGCCCGGGCCGCCGGGGTGGACATCCCGATCGAGCGGCAGGCGCTGGCCGCCTGCACCCGGCTGCTCGCCGACGCCCTCGCGCTCAAGGCCCCGGGCGCCTCGGTGGAGGTACGGATCCCGCCGTTCGCGGTGGTCCAGTGCATCGAGGGGCCCCGCCACACCCGCGGCACCCCGCCGAACGTGGTCGAGACGGACCCGCTGACCTGGATCCGGCTGGCCACCGGGCGTACGGACTGGGCCGCGGCCGTCGAAGGCGCGCAGGTCAGGGCCAGCGGGGAGCGGGCCGATCTGGCGGCGCTGCTGCCGGTGATGCGCTGAGACGAACGCGCGCCGGGCCGACGGGGAACCGCCACGGCGCCGTTTCCGTCCCAGGGACATGCGAACGCTCCGGAACCTCCCCGCAGCCCTCGTCGCCCTCCTGACCCTGGCCGCCGTCACCGCCTGCGGTGACGGCGGCGGTACACCCGGCACCGCCCCCGGCCACGGCACGTCCGGGACCTGGAACGTGCAGAGCCTGACCGTGGACGGGAAGACCCTCACGGCGCCCGCCGCCGCCCAGGTGACCTTCCCGGTCGGTGAGCCCGAGCAGGCCACCGGCAACTACGGCTGCAACGGATTCACCGCCGGGATCACCCACGACGGAGCCACCGGCATCACCGTGAAACCGGGCTCCTCCACCACCATGGCCTGCGAGAACATGGAGTTCGAGACGGCCTTCGCCAAGCTGTTCACCGGCCGGCTGACCTTCGAGCGCCAGCCCGGCCGGCTCACGCTGAAGACGCCCGACGGGAACACGATCGTGATGAGCTCGGAGCCCCGTACGCCGGACGCCCCGATCACGGCGACCATGTGGACCGTCACCTCGCTGCGCAGCGGGGAGACCGTGTCCTCCGTACCGGCCGGGGCGGCAGGCAAGGCCGTGTTCAGCCTCGGCGCCGACGGCACCGCGAGCGGCAACCTGGGTTGCAACCGCTTCAGCGCCAAGGCCACGGTCGACGGGCCCAGGGTCACCTTCGGCCCGCTGACCACCACCCGGATGGCCTGCGAGGGTCCGCAGGGCGAGCTCGAGCGGAAGCTGACCGAGCTCTTCGCCGGGTCCCCGCTCACCTGGAGCGTCGAGGGCGGGACCCTCACCCTCACCGCGCCGGATGCCACGGGCCTGACCGCGACGGCCGGCTCGGCCGCGGAATGACCCCCCGCGCCACCGGTGCCCGTCAGCCCGGGTACGGCAGCAGCCCCGCGTCCACCTTCTCCCAGGCCGTACGCAGCTCCGCCAGCCGGGCCGGTTCCAGGGCAGCCTTGTCGGCCTGCTCCCGGGCATCGCCGGCCAGGTGGAACAGCTGGTCCCGGCCCGCCTTGCCGCGGTAGTACTTCCAGTCCCCCCGGCGCAGGGCCCGCTCGCCGCGCACCCGCCAGAACAGGTTCCGCTCGGCGATCTTCTCGCCGCGCAGCAGGTACCCGGCCAGGCTGGCGCCGTCCAGGGGGTAGGCCGGGTGCGGCCGTGCCCCGGCCAGCTCCAGCAGGGTCGCCGTCCAGTCCGGGGTGAAGACCGGGACCCGGCTGACCTGCCCGCCGTCGATCCGGGCCGGCCAGCGCAGGATGTTCGGCACCCGGATCCCGCCCTCCTGGAGGGAGGCCTTGTTGCCGGAGAGCGGCCAGTTGTACGAGAACCGCTCGCCGCCGTTGTCGCTGGAGAAGACGATCAGTGTGTCGTTCGCCTGCCCCGACCGGTCGAGCGCCTTCAGCACCTCGCCGATCGAGCGGTCGAGGTCCTCGACCATCTGCCGGTACTTCTCGACGGAGCCGCCGTCCTGGTGCCACAGCGCCCGGGCGTCGCCCGCCTTGATCCGGCGTTCGACCTCGGCGCTCGCCACGGTGTCCCCGTCGGCGATCCAAGGCCAGTGCGGGGTGGTGAAGTTGAGGTTGAGCAGCCACGGCCTGCCGCCGTGGTCGCGGGAGACGTACTCGGCGGCCCGCTCGGTGATGATCCGCGTGTAGTAGCGCAGGTCCTTGTAGGTGGCGTCGCCTTCGTAGAGGTCGTACTCGCCGCCGAGACCCAGCTTGGAGTAGTACTCCAGGGCCCCGCCGAAGTTGCCGAAGAACTCGTCCCAGCCCGACTTGGTCGGACTGTGGTCGGGCAGGTAGCCGCAGTGCCATTTGCCGATCAGCGCGGTCGCGTAACCCGCGTCGCGCAGCAGCGAGGCCAGCGTCGGGTGAGTGGGCTCAAGGCCGGCGCTCTTGTCGGCGATGGGCTCGGCGAGCCCGCCCGCGACCCGGCCCGGGTAGCGGCCCGTGTACAGGCTGAACCGCGTCGGCGAGCAGGTGGCGGAGCCGGAGTAGGCATCGGTGAAGCGGACGCCCTGGCGGGCCAGCCGGTCCAGGTTCGGGGTCTTGATGTGCGGGGAGCCGTACGAGGACAGATCGGCCCAGCCGAGGTCGTCGCCCAGCACGAACAGGATGTTGGGCCGCCGGGATTGCCGGCCGCGGGCGGCGCGGAACTCCCGCTCCTCGGGCCCGGCGGTCTCCTGAGCCGCCTGGGCGGGCGCGGCGCCCAGCCCCACGGCCGCCGCGGCCGCGGTCGCTCCGACGGCGGTGCCGAAGGCACGCCGGGACAGGTGGTCGTCGTACGAAGGCACAAGTACTCCAAGGCATGGCTCGGCCACCCGGCCCGGCGGGCGCGCAGGACGGCGCGCGGCACGGCGGGGCAGGGGCGGCAGGAGCGGAAAAAAGAAAAGGGAAAGGAGAGTTGCGGCTACGCGGAACAGCGACAGATGGCGCTCGCGACACGGACCAGGTCTACGTGGCGGCGCTCGACGAGGGTGACGGAACGGTCACCGAGAGGCTGCATGGGCCGAGAGCCTGTACGAATGCCCTCGTAGATGTCAACAAGGTGATCCGAATGCCGAGACGGAGCCGTCTGGTCACCCTCTGTGCTGTGAGATTTCCCGGGCGTCCCCAATTCGGACCAGTGGTCGATCTCGCCTACACTCGGAAGCGTGCCTCGTGGTGATGGACGACTCAACCACGACCTGCTCCCCGGCGAAAAGGGCCCCCAGGACGCTTGCGGCGTCTTCGGTGTCTGGGCTCCGGGTGAAGAGGTCGCCAAGCTCACCTACTTCGGACTGTATGCGTTGCAGCACCGTGGACAAGAGTCCGCGGGAATCGCTGTGAGCAACGGTTCCCAGATCCTCGTCTTCAAGGACATGGGCCTCGTTTCCCAGGTCTTCGACGAAACCTCTCTCGGCTCGCTCCAGGGTCATATCGCGGTCGGTCACGCCCGCTACTCGACCACCGGAGCCTCCGTCTGGGAGAACGCGCAGCCCACTTTCCGCGCGACCGCCCACGGCTCCATTGCCCTGGGTCACAACGGCAACCTGGTGAACACCGCCGAGCTTGCCGAGATGGTCGCCGACCTCCCCCGTCAGGACGGCCGTGCCACCCAGGTGGCGGCCACCAACGACACCGACCTGGTCACCGCCCTGCTGGCCGGCCAGACGGACGACGACGGCAAGCCCCTGACGATCGAGGAGTCGGCCACCAAGGTCCTCCCGAAGGTCAAGGGTGCGTTCTCGCTCGTCTTCATGGACGAGGGAACCCTCTACACCGCCCGTGACCCGCAGGGCATCCGCCCGCTGGTCCTCGGCCGCCTGGAGCGCGGCTGGGTGGTCGCCAGTGAGACCGCCGCCCTCGACATCTGCGGCGCCAGCTTCGTCCGCGAGGTCGAGCCGGGCGAGCTCATCGCGATCGACGAGAACGGTCTGCGCACCTCTCGATTCGCGGAAGCAAAGCCCAAGGGCTGTGTCTTCGAGTACGTCTACCTGGCGCGCCCGGACACCGACATCGCCGGCCGCAACGTCTACCTCTCACGCGTCGAGATGGGCCGGCGCCTGGCCAAGGAAGCCCCGGTCGACGCCGACCTGGTGATAGCGACGCCGGAGTCCGGCACGCCCGCCGCCGTCGGATACGCCGAGGCCAGCGGGATCCCGTACGGCTCCGGCCTGGTCAAGAACGCCTACGTCGGCCGGACCTTCATCCAGCCCTCGCAGACGATCCGCCAGCTGGGCATCCGCCTGAAGCTCAATCCCCTCAAGGAAGTCATCCGGGGCAAGCGCCTGGTGGTCGTGGACGACTCGATCGTCCGCGGCAACACGCAGCGCGCCCTGGTCAAGATGCTCCGCGAGGCCGGCGCGGCCGAGGTCCACATCCGGATCTCCTCGCCGCCGGTGAAGTGGCCGTGCTTCTTCGGCATCGACTTCGCCACCCGGGCCGAGCTGATCGCCAACGGCATGACGGTCGACGAGATCGCCACGTCGCTGGGCGCGGACTCGCTCTCGTACATCTCGCTCGACGCGATGATCGAGGCGACGACCATCCAGAAGCCCAACCTCTGCCGTGCCTGCTTCGACGGCGAGTACCCCATGGAGCTGCCCGACCCGCAGCTCCTGGGCAAGCAGCTCCTGGAGTCCGAGCTCGCGGGCGGCACCGACGCCGCCGACGCGCTCCGGCGTCCGTAGCGCCGCGTCCCGCAATCCCTGCTCCACCTGCGCCGGGCCCTGCCTTTCAAGCTTCTCCCAGGGCCCGGCACCACAAGCAGTAACGACACGAAAGCTCTCCCTGTCATGACAGAGAAGACCACCGGTGCCAGCTACGCAGCCGCAGGCGTGGACATCGAAGCGGGAGACCGCGCCGTCGAGCTGATGAAGGAGTGGGTGAAGAAGACGCAGCGCCCCGAGGTCCTCGGCGGCCTCGGCGGGTTCGCCGGCCTCTTCGACGCCTCCGCCCTCAAGCGCTACGAGCGCCCGCTGCTGGCCTCCGCGACCGACGGGGTCGGCACGAAGGTGGACATCGCCCGCCAGCTGGGCGTGTACGACACCATCGGCCACGACCTCGTCGCGATGGTCATGGACGACATCGTCGTCTGCGGCGCCGAGCCGCTCTTCATGACGGACTACATCTGCGTGGGCAAGGTCCACCCGGAGCGTGTCGCGGCGATCGTCAAGGGAATCGCCGAGGGCTGCGTCCTCGCCGGCTGCGCCCTGGTGGGCGGCGAGACCGCCGAGCACCCGGGTCTGCTCGGCCCGGACGACTTCGACGTGGCGGGCGCCGGCACCGGCGTCGTCGAGTACGACCGCCTGCTCGGTGCGGATCGCATCCGTACGGGTGACGCCGTCATCGCGATGGCGTCCTCCGGTCTTCACTCGAACGGGTACTCGCTGGTCCGGCACGTCCTCTTCGACCGCGCCAAGATGTCGCTCGGGCAGCACGTCGAGGAGCTCGGCAGGACCCTCGGCGAGGAGCTCCTGGAGCCGACCAAGATCTACTCGCTGGACTGCATGGCCCTCACCCGTACGGCCGAGGTCCACGCGTACTCGCACATCACCGGCGGCGGCCTGGCGGCGAACCTGGCCCGGGTCATCCCGGATCACCTGCACGCGACGGTCGACCGTTCGACCTGGGCCCCGGGTGCGATCTTCGACCTGGTCGGCAAGGCCGGTCAGGTCGAGCAGCTGGAGCTGGAGAAGACCCTGAACATGGGCGTCGGCATGATGGCCGTGGTCCCGCAGGAGTCGGTGGACGTGGCCCTGACCGCGCTGGGCGACCGCGGCGTGGACGCCTGGGTCGCGGGCGAGATCCTGGACCGCGGTGCACACACCGAGGGCGCGGCCCTGACCGGCGCGTACGCGAGCTGACCGGCCGGGACAACGGCGGCCAACACCGAAACCCGGTCCGGGGCGAGGCCCTGGACCGGGTTCTTGTGTTGCTCAGCCGGGGTCAGTCACTGACTGGCCGCCACCTGTGTGGTGCAGACGCGAAGGAGACGCGGTAGAGCGTCAAGCGCCACGGCGCTGTGCCGACGGGCCGGACTCTTCGTCCTCGTCGTCGTCATCATCGCTGTTGTACAGATCCGCGTACTTGGCGTACGGGTCGTCGTCGTCCAGATCGTCATCGACTTCGACCGGCTCGCTGACAGGCAGCAGCGGTTCCGTCGGCGATGCGCCCAGCTCGTTGGCCAGACGCGAGAGGTCAGTCCCGCCGCTGTTGTACTTCAGCTGGCGGGCGACCTTTGTCTGCTTGGCCTTGGCCCGGCCGCGCCCCATGGCTCGACCCCCTCGGTGACGGGGCTCGACGGCCCCAGAGTCTGACACGCGTTCATGGTTCGGAGCGGGCTCTCCGTGGAGAGACCGTCCGTAGGGCTTTAACGGTACCTGCTTCCGCGGCCATACGGTACGCCGCCCGCATGACGTGCCCCGGTGCAGGACCAAAGAGGCGCCCCGTCCTCGCTGGTCAGCTGCGATTTTAACCCTTTCCTGGCGGGCGACCCGCCGAAGTGCAGTGAGTTCCGTCTCGCCGCACCCCGGCGGGCGCACATCAGGGTCCGTTACGACGGGTCGGCAGCCGGGGCGGTGCCCTTCGCGGCCTTCGCGGCGCGGGCGTCCGCCATCCGCTGCTCGGCGATCCGGTCGGCCGCCGCGGCCGGCGGGATCCCGTCCGTCTTCGCGCGAGCAAATATGGCCAGGGTGGTGTCGAAGATCTTCGCGGCCTTGACCTTGCAGCGGTCGAAGTCGAAACCGTGCAGCTCGTCGGCGACCTGGATGACCCCGCCCGCGTTCACCACGTAATCGGGCGCGTAGAGGATCCCGCGGTCCGCGAGGTCCTTCTCCACGCCCGGGTGGGCGAGCTGGTTGTTCGCGGCGCCGCACACGACCTTGGCGGTCAGGACGGGTACCGACTCGTCGTTCAGCGCCCCGCCGAGTGCGCAGGGGGCGTAGATGTCCAGGCCCTCGGTGCGGATCAGGGCGTTGGTGTCCGCCACGGCGGTGACCTGCGGGTGCTTGTCGAGGATCCGGCGCACCGACTCCGCGCGGACGTCCGTGATCACGACCTCGGCGCCGTCCTCCAGGAGGTGCTCGACGAGGTAGTGGCCGACCTTGCCGACGCCGGCCACGGCGACCTTGCGGCCCCGCAGCGTCGGGTCGCCCCACAGGTGCTGCGCGCTGGCGCGCATGCCCTGGAAGACGCCGAAGGCGGTGAGGACCGAGGAGTCGCCGGCGCCGCCGTTCTCGGGGGAGCGGCCGGTCGCCCAGCGGGTCTCGCGGGCCACGACGTCCATGTCCGCCACGTACGTGCCGACGTCGCAGGCCGTCACGTAGCGGCCGCCGAGGGACTCCACGAACCGGCCGTAGGCCAGCAGCAGTTCCTCGGACTTCAGGACGTCCGGGTCCCCGATGATCACGGCCTTGCCGCCGCCGAGGTCGAGCCCGGCCATGGCGTTCTTGTAGGACATGCCGCGCGAGAGGTTCAGCGCGTCCATGACGGCCTCCTCGTCGGAGGCGTACGCGTGGAAGCGCGTACCGCCGAGGGCGGGGCCCAGAGCGGTGGAGTGGATCGCGATGACGGCCTTCAGGCCGGAGGCTCGGTCCTGGCACAGCACGACTTGCTCGTGGCCGCCCTGTTCCGAACGGAACAGGGTGTGCAGGACGCCGTCGGTCATTTCGGTCACGGTGGTGACTCCCATGGAAGAGATGCGGCGGAATGACGCCCGCCCTGCGGGTGGGGGAGGGCGCGCTGGGAGCAGCGTAAGACCTGCAGGGCGTGTGCAGTCGACCTGTCCAGAGATCGAAACACTCCCGGAGTATGGGCGCCCGTCCCTGGAGGTCCGGCGGACGCCCGGCGGAGTATCGCCGGGCGGTGCGGGGGAGTACGAGAGCGTGAGCGAAACCTCCGACCCCAAGCTGCCCTCGGCGCGCTCGGCGCCGACCGTCCCGTACGCCTCCTACCTGCGCGTCTACGAGCCCCTGGCGGCTTTCGCGGAGCCGGAGCGCGCGCACTGGGCCTCGTACGCCCGGCGCGGGGTGGTCCCGACCGCCCAGGACGAACTGCGCCGCTCGCTCTCCGACTTGGTCCGGGTGCCGGTGGTCGGGGTGCCGGCGCAGGAGAGCGCGGAGGCGTTCACGGCGGAGGTGGACGGGGTGCTGCTGGTCTGCCCGTGGCGGACCAGACTGCGCGGCTGGCTGGCGCTCCAGGAGCTGGTCGACCAGTTCCCGCTCCCCGTGCTGGACGCGGCGCTCCCGGCGGCGGCGAGGCGGCGGGCGGCCGAGGAGTACGAGCGCTGGCGCGAGCGGAACCCGGACGCGCGCCCGTGGATCCGTACCGCGGTGTGGCAGGTGCCGCTGCGCTGGTTCGTGCTGGTGGCCGACGACGAGCGGGAGTACGTGCCGGGCGAGCGGATGCGCTACCGGACGCCGATGGTGCAGGCCCGGCGGCGGCTCGCGCGGGGACTGCGGACGCTACGGGAGGCCGACGGGTACGGGGGGCTCGCGGACGGGCTGGTGGAGGTCGGCAGCTGGCTGGAGGAGTTCCACCCGCGCTCGATGGTCGAGCTGGACTACGGGGGCCTGGTCCACGCGCTGCCGGCGGACCGGCTGCGCGCCGACCGCTCGGCCCGGGACGTGGCGGCGGGGATCGCCGCGCTGCGGGCCGGGGACGAGGCCGGGGCGGCGGAGGCGTACGAGGAGCTGGCGGAGCGCTGGCGGGAGGTCCGGGAGAGACTGTTCGCGAACTGACCGGCGGCGGGGTGGACGGCGGCTGCGAGGGCGTCGCGTACCGTGCGTATCGGTCGATCAGCCACAAGTGGCTGATCAGAGGCGTGATCACCACATTCAGGTCTTAGTTCCAGGACCTTCGTCCCGATACGGGCCATTGGCCCAAGCGTGACGGACCGCACTAACCACACCCTTGCGCCCTTCCCCTACCCTCGTGCCAAAATAGGACAAGGAGTCCGGGGAGGGTTCCTTCCGCCCAACTAAGGGCGGAATGCTCGGCATTGCACTCTACGGGGGGTCCTGACGACTCCTGATCGCTCTGTGACTGATCGTCACAGTGGGGTGACTGTCCGTTATGGGACGGTCCATCGGCTTCCGCCGCTGATGAACACCTCGGAGGGCAATTCCATCGGTTTGGCCGTCGAGGCTGGACAGATGGTGTAGTTGTAGTGCCGAGGACAAGCCGTTCGTCCTATAACCGACTCGGCCCGCGTATGTCCATTTCGGGCAACGCGGGCCAAGGTGCAGAATTTAGAGGAAAGAACCGAGATGGTTCGGTTCTCCCGAGGAGGCCGCTCATGACCGCTCGCACCCCTGATGCCGAGCCGCTGCTGACCCCGGCTGAGGTTGCCACGATGTTCCGCGTGGACCCGAAGACGGTCACCCGCTGGGCCAAGGCTGGCAAGCTCACGTCCATCCGCACCCTGGGTGGACACCGCCGATACCGCGAGGCCGAGGTTCGCGCACTGCTCGCGGGAATTCCGCAGCAGCGCAGCGAGGCCTGAGGTCGCGCAAGCACGTAAGCACCCCGCTTTACCGGGCTTGAATCGGGTCCCCCAATCCGATGAAACCCACATGGCTTCAAACGCTCTCGGACCTGCCCCAACAGGTTCTCGGCGTTCGATCGCGCTGGACTCCGCCGGGTCCAGCGCGATCTTTTTTATGCCCGGGGCGGGCGGAATCGGGCTGCTGCGGAGTGCCGGCGAGGTAGGTGCCATTGCACATATTAAATCGAGCACGCGTATGGGTGCGATAAATGTGCGAGTCTCAAAAACTCATGTGGTGACTCCCGTCACAGGCTGTCACTCTTGTACAACGCGCAATGCACCCGTAAGGGGGCGTGCGTCGCAGACCGCCTCACGCAGACGGGGGATTTTCTTGGCGGATGCCCCGAGGGGTCCGAGGTGAACCCCCCTGGGCCCCCTGAGCCCCCGTGGAGTCTCCGACGGGCCCCTGAGCGGCCGCCGGGGGCTCTCAACGGGGGCTCTCAAGGGGGCGCGGAGGGGTGGCGGGTGCGGGCAACGCAACAGGGCCCGTATCCCTGGGGATACGGGCCCTGCTCTTCTTGCGATCCTGACGGGACTTGAACCCGCGACCTCCACCTTGACAGGGTGGCGAGCTAACCAACTGCTCCACAGGACCTCGTTCGCAGCCGTTCCGGCGTGGCTGCGAATCAGACTGTACAGCAGCTCAGGGGGTGCGGTCGAACTCGACCGCGGACCCCGGGCCGATCCGGTCACGGGGCCGCCGCGTCCACCGCCTTCACGATCCGCTTGTCGGAGATCGGGTACGCCGTCCCGAGCGCGTGCGCGAAGTAGCTGACCCGCAGTTCCTCGATCATCCAGCGGATGTCGGTGACCGCGGACGGCACCGGCCGGCCCTTCGGCAGCTGCTCCAGCAGCCACGCGTACTCGTCCTGCATCTCGTGGACCTTCTCCATGCGCGTGGTGTCGCGCTGGGCGCCCGTCGGCATCTGCTGGAGCCGCCGGTCCACCGCCACGAGGTAGCGCATCAGGTCCGGCAGCCGGCGCAGGCCCGTCAGGGTCACGAAGCCCGCCGGCACGAGGGCCGCCAGCTGCGTCTTGACGTCCTGCACGTTCGCCACCAGGGCCAGGCTGTTCACGGCCTTCAGGCGGCGCTCACAGGCCTGCCAGGCGGCCAGGACCTGCTGCACCTGGCCCACCGTCCGCACGGTCGTGTCCACCAGGTCGGCGCGCACCGCCTCGTAGAGCGCGCGGAAGCCCGCCTCGTCCCAGGCCGGGCCGCCGTGGTCGGAGATCAGCTTGTCGGCCGCCGCGGTCGCACAGTCGTCGAACAGCGCCTGGATGGACCCGTGCGGGTTGCGGGACAGGGCCAGCTTCTGCTGGTTGGTCAGGTGGTCCGAGGCGAACTTCGCGGGGTTCACCGGGATGTTCAGCAGGATCAGGCGCCGGGTGCCCAGCCACATCGCCTGCTGCTGCTCGGCCTCCGTGTCGAAGAGCCGTACGGAGACGCTCGTGCCCTCGTCCACCAGCGCCGGGTACGCCTTCACCGGCTGGCCGGCCCGCCGGGTCTCGAAGACCTCGGTCAGCGTGCCGATCGTCCAGTCGGTCAGCCCGGTGCGCTCCAGCGACTCCCCGCCCGCGCGCTCGGCGGTGGCAGCGGCGGCCTTGGAGAGGGCCTGGCGGGCCTTCGGCTTCAGCTTCAGCCGCAGGGCCTCCAGGTCCTTGTCCTCGGCGAGGTTCTTGCGACGCTCGTCGATGATCCGGAACGTGATCTTCAGGTGGTCCGGGATCCGGGAGAGGTCGAAGTCCTCGGCGGAGACCGGGACCCCGACCATCCGCCGGAGCTCGCGCGCCAGCGTCACGGGCAGCGGCTCCTGCAGGGGAACGGCGGTGTCCAGGAAGCGCGTCGCGAAGTTCGGCGCGGGCACGTAGTGCCGGCGGATCGGCTTCGGGAGGGAGCGGATCAGCTCGGTGACGACCTCCGCCCGCAGGCCCGGGATCTGCCAGTCGAAGCCCTCGTCGGTGACCTGGTTCAGCACCTGCAGCGGGATGTGGACGGTCACGCCGTCCGCGTCCGCGCCGGGCTCGAACTGGTAGGTCACCCGGAACTTGAGCTGCCCCTGCCGCCAGGAGTCGGGGTAGTCGGCCTTGGTGACCCCGGCCGCCTTCTCCGTGAGCAGCATCTCGCGCTCGAAGTCGAGGAGTTCGGGCTCCTCGCGCTTCTTGTGCTTCCACCAGGAGTCGAAGTGCGCCCCGGAGACCACGTGTTCGGGGATCCGCTGGTCGTAGAAGTCGAAGAGGGTCTCGTCGTCGACCACGATGTCGCGGCGCCGCGCCCGGTTCTCGAGCTCCTCGACCTCGGTCAGGAGCTTGCGGTTGTCGGCGTAGAACTTGTGGTGGGTCCGCCAGTCGCCCTCGACCAGCGCGTTGCGGATGAACAGCTCGCGCGAGACCTCCGCGTCGATCCGGCCGTAGTTGATCTTCCGCTGGGCGACGATCGGTACGCCGTACAGCGTGACCTTCTCGTACGCCATGACGGCCGCCTGGTCCTTCTCCCAGTGCGGCTCGCTGTACGTGCGCTTGATCAGGTGCTGCGCCAGCGGCTCGACCCACTCGGGCTCCACCTTGGCGTTGACCCGGGCCCACAGCCGCGAGGTCTCCACCAGCTCCGCCGACATCAGGAACTTGGGCTGCTTCTTGAACAGCGCCGAGCCCGGGAAGATCGCGAACTTGGCGGACCGGGCGCCCAGGTACTCGTTCTTGTCGGTGTCCTTGAGGCCGATGTGCGAGAGCAGGCCCGCCAGCAGCGAGATGTGCACGCTCGTCTCGGGGGCGTCGGCCTCGTTGACGTGGATGCCCATGCCCTTGGCGACCGTGCGCAGCTGCGAGTAGATGTCCTGCCACTCGCGGATCCGCAGGAAGTTCAGGTACTCCTGCTTGCACATCCGGCGGAACGAGGACGAGCCGCGCTCCTTCTGCTGCTCGCGGAGGTAGCGCCACATGTTCAGGAACGAGAGGAAGTCGCTCGTCTCGTCCTTGAAGCGGGCGTGGTTCTGGTCGGCCTGCGTCTGCTTGTCCGAGGGCCGCTCGCGCGGGTCCTGGATGGACAGGGCCGCCGCGATGACCATGACCTCGCGGACGCAGTTGTTCTTGTCGGCCTCGACGACCATGCGGGCCAGGCGCGGGTCCACGGGCAGCTGGGAGAGCTGCCGGCCCATGGGCGTCAGCTTCTTGCGGGGGTCCTTCTCCGCCGGGTCGAAGGCGCCGAGCTCCTGGAGCAGCTGCACGCCGTCGCGGATGTTGCGGTGGTCCGGCGGGTCGATGAAGGGGAACTTCTCGATCTCGCCGAGGCCGGCCGCGGTCATCTGGAGGATGACGGAGGCCAGGTTCGTGCGCAGGATCTCGGCGTCCGTGAACTCGGGACGGGCGTTGAAGTCGTCCTCGGAGTAGAGCCGGATGCAGATGCCGTCGCTGGTACGGCCGCAGCGGCCCTTGCGCTGGTTGGCGCTGGCCTGGGAGATCCGCTCGATGGGCAGGCGCTGGACCTTGGTGCGGTGGCTGTAGCGGGAGATCCGGGCGTTGCCCGGGTCGATCACGTACTTGATGCCGGGGACGGTCAGGGAGGTCTCGGCGACGTTGGTCGCGAGGACGATCCTCCTGCCCGTGTGCTGCTGGAAGACGCGGTGCTGCTCGGCGTGCGAGAGGCGGGCGTAGAGGGGGAGCACTTCCGTGAAGCGGAGGTTCCGCTTGTTGAGCGCGTCCGCCGTGTCGCGGATCTCGCGCTCGCCGGAGAGGAAGACCAGGATGTCGCCCGGCCCCTCGGACTGGAGCTCGTCCACGGCCTCGCAGATCGCCGTGATCTGGTCGCGGTCGCTCTCCTCGCTGTCGTCCTCGAGGAGGGGCCGGTAGCGCACCTCCACCGGGTACGTACGGCCGCTGACCTCGACGATCGGGGCCTCGCCGAAGTGCCGGGAGAATCGTTCCGGGTCGATGGTCGCCGAGGTGATCACGACCTTGAGGTCGGGGCGCTTCGGCAGCAGCTGGGAGAGGTAGCCCAGCAGGAAGTCGATGTTGAGGGACCGCTCGTGGGCCTCGTCGATGATGATCGTGTCGTACGCGCGCAGCTCGCGGTCCGTCTGGATCTCGGCGAGCAGGATGCCGTCGGTCATCAGCTTCACGAAGGTCGCGTCCTGGTCCACCTGGTCGGTGAAGCGGACCTTCCAGCCGACCGTCTGTCCGATCTCGGACTTCAGCTCCTCGGCGATGCGCTCCGCGACGGTGCGGGCGGCGATCCGGCGGGGCTGGGTGTGCCCGATCATGCCCCGGACGCCGCGGCCCAGCTCCATGCAGATCTTGGGGATCTGCGTGGTTTTGCCGGAACCGGTCTCACCGGCGACGATCACGACCTGGTGGTCGCGTATCGCCTCGGCGATCTCGTCCTTCTTCTGGCTGACGGGCAGGTTCTCGGGATACGTGACCTCCGGCATCCGCGAGGCACGGCCGGCCAGTCGCGCGGCGGCCTTCTCGGCCTCCGCGGCGATCTCGTCGAGCACGGCCTGCTTGGCCTCGGGCTTGCGGATGCGGCGGGCGCCTTCGAGGCGGCGGCCGAGGCGGTGCGCGTCACGGAGGGAGATCTCACCGAGAAGCGTCTGCAGGGCGGCGAAGGAAGTAGACATACCTGATCGAGGATCTCACCCGCAGGTGCCAGGTGGCGAACGCATTTGTGCCCCCTCCCCGTACCATTTCGGGACGAGATCGCCTGAACCGACCCGCCGACCGAGTGAGAGGCCCGCCATGTCCCGCGTCCGTGGAGTGTGGTGGCTGCTCGGCGCCGTCCTCGCGGTACTGGTGGGTTGTGCGGTGCCCGCGGTGGCGATTCCGTTTTCGGGTCCGGTTTCCGGTGTGGCTGCTTCGGCGGCTTCGACTGCTTCGACTGCTCCGGCGGACCTCGGTGTGGCCCACGCCGTGGCGGACACCGGCCGGGGGCCCTCCTGCGATCCCGGGGCCCGCGACCGGGGCCGGGCTCCGGGCGTGGCGCCGCGCGGAGCCGGGGAGCATGCGCACAGCCCGGTGGGGCGGCCCGCGGTGGAGCAGGTCTGGGGGGCCCGGACGCCGCCCGTACGGGTGCTCGTACGCGGGCCCGACCAGCCGGCGCCGGGGCCTGTGGAGCTGTCCGTGATGCGGGTGTAGAGGACCGGCCCCGCCCGCCGGTCCGAACCACCCATCCGCTGCTCTGGAGCACCCGCATGTCCCCCTCCCCCTCCCCTTCCTCTTCCTCTTCCTCTTCCTCCGCCGGTTCCGCGCGCAAGCCGCTGCTGATCTCCGCCGGGGTCGCCCTCGCTGCCGTCACCCTCGGGCTGGTGTCCTGGCAGGCGACCGCGCCCGAGGACGCCCCCGCCCGGACCTCCTCGTCCGCCGCGGCCGCCCCCAGGGGTTCCGACCCGTACGCCGAGCTGGCGAAGCTCGCCCGGCGGGAGTCGGGCGACAAGCTCGCCGCCGGGCGGGCCGACGCGCCCGTCGTGCTGATCGAGTACTCCGACTTCAAGTGCGGCTACTGCGGCAAGTTCGCCCGCGACACCGAACCCGAGCTGGTGAGGAAGTACGTCGAGGACGGCACCCTGCGCATCGAGTGGCGCAACTTCCCGATCTTCGGAGCCGACTCCGAGGCCGCCGCCAAGGCCGCCTGGGCCGCCGGGCAGCAGGACCGGTTCGCGCAGTTCCACGCGGCCGCGTACGCCGACGGCGCCAAGGAGAAGGGCTTCGGCCAGGCGCGGCTGCTGGAGCTGGCCCGCGAGGCCGGGGTCCCGGACCTCGAGCGGTTCCAGCGGGACATGGCCGGCGAGGCCGCCGCGGCCGCCCTGCAGAAGGACCAGGAGGAGGGCTACCGCATCGGCGTCACCTCCACGCCGTCCTTCCTGGTCAACGGGCAGCCGATCGCGGGCGCCCAGCCGCTCGACGCCTTCGCCGCGGCGATCGCCAAGGCCAAGGCGCAGGCCAAGGCCCAGGCCGAGCCGCAGGCCGCGCAGTGACCGGCGTCGGCGACATCGGGTACCTGGCCGCGCTGCTGGGCGGGCTGCTCGCGCTGCTCAGCCCGTGCAGCGCGCTGCTGCTGCCCGCGTTCTTCGCGTACTCGATCGACTCCGCCTCGCGGCTGCTGGCGCGGACCGGGATCTTCTACGCGGGCCTCGCGAGCACCCTCGTACCGCTGGGCGCGGCCGGCTCGTACGCCGGGCGCTTCTTCCACAGCAACCGCGACGGGCTGGTCCTGGCGGGCGGCTGGCTGATCATCGCGCTCGGGGTCGCGCAGATCCTGGGCCTGGGCTTCGCCTCGAAGCGGATCTCGGAGCTGTCCGGGCGGATCCGGCCGACCACCGCCCTGTCGGTGTACGCGCTGGGCGCGGTCTACGGGCTGGCCGGGTTCTGCGCCGGCCCGATCCTGGGCAGCGTCCTGACGGTGGCGGCGGTCAGCGGCAGCCCGGTCTACGGAGGCCTGCTGCTGGCGGTGTACGCGCTGGGGATGGCCGTACCGCTGTTCGTGCTGGCGCTGCTGTGGGAGCGGTTCGACCTGGGCCGGCGGCGCTGGCTGCGCGGGCGGGCCGTCCGGGGGGGCCGCTTCGAGCTGCACACCACCTCGCTGCTGTCCGGGCTGTTCTTCATCGCCCTCGGCGCGCTGTTCCTCGCGTACGACGGGGCGAGCGCGCTGCCGGGGCTGCTCGACGTGGACGACTCGTACGCGGTGGAGCAGCGGGTGCGGTCGTTCGCGGACGCGGTTCCGGACTGGGCGCTGCTCGGCCTGGTGGCGGCGGGCGCGGCGGCGGTCGGTGTGACGCAGTGGCGCCGCCGCACCCCTGGCCCTGAGGGCGGGACGGAGTAACGCAGAAGGCCCCGTCCGATGGACGGGGCCTTCTTGTGGTGGCTGGGGCCGGGGTCGAACCGGCGACCTATCGCTTTTCAGGCGATCGCTCGTACCAACTGAGCTACCCAGCCACGAGACCGTTTCCGGCCTCAGCGATCCTGACGGGACTTGAACCCGCGACCTCCACCTTGACAGGGTGGCGAGCTAACCAACTGCTCCACAGGACCTTGCAGTGTGCGAGATCAAGTCTTGCACACGGTAATGCGTACCCCCAACGGGATTCGAACCCGTGCTACCGCCTTGAAAGGGCGGCGTCCTGGGCCACTAGACGATGAGGGCTAAAGGCCCGCCGGGCACTTCTTCAGCGCGTCGGGGACGTGAGAAGCATATGGGATCCGGGGAGCTATCGCCAAAACGGTTTCTCCCCGCATGCGGGAGGCGCCCCCGCCGGAGGGACAATGGCCCGGTGCTGGAGATGACGCGCGAGGAGTTCGAAGAGCTCGTCGCAGAGGCCTTGGACCGCATCCCGCCGGAACTGACGCGGCTGATGGACAACGTGGCGGTGTTCGTCGAGGACGAACCGCCGGCAGATGATCCCGAGCTGCTCGGGCTGTACGAGGGGACCCCGCTGACGGACCGCGGCGAGTGGTACGCCGGGGTGCTGCCGGACCGGATCACCATCTACCGCAACCCCACGTTGCGGATGTGCGAGGACCGGGAGAGCGTGATCGCGGAGACGGAGGTCACCGTGGTGCACGAGATCGCCCATCACTTCGGGATCGACGACGAGCGGCTGCACGCGCTGGGCTACGGGTGACCGGCCCGCAGCCGGGCCCGGGTGCCCCCGCCGAGGCGATCGATCCGGACGTCGACCTCCATGTGCCCGGGCAGCGCGCCGAACCGCTCGGCCCGGTGCTCGCCGCGATCGCGGCGGGCGGCGCGCTCGGGTCCTCGGCGCGGTACGGGGCGGCGCTGCTGTGGCCGGCCGGGCCGGGGGGCTTCCCGTGGGCGACGTTCTGGACCAACGTGATCGGCTGTGCGCTGATCGGGGTGCTGATGGTGCTGATCAGTGAGGGCGGCCGGTCGGCGCCGCATCCGCTGCTCCGGCCGTTCGCCGGGGTCGGGGTGCTCGGCGGGTTCACCACCTTCTCCACGTACGCGGTGGACTTCTCGCGGCTGCTGGAAGCGGGGGAGGCGGGGAGAGCGCTGGCGTACGCCGGGCTCACGGTGGTCGCGGCGCTAGGCGCGGTGTGGGCGGCGGCCGCCGCGACCCGCCTCGCAGTGCGCCTCGCGCTGCGGGGGCGGGCGTGAACTGGCTGCTGGTGGTGGCGGGCGCGGTCGTCGGGGCGCCGCTGCGCTACCTGACGGACCGTGCGGTACAGGCGCGGCACGACTCGGTGTTCCCGTGGGGGACGTTCGTGGTGAACGCGGGCGCCTGCCTGATGCTCGGGCTGCTGGCGGGGGCCGCGCTGGCCGGCGCGGCCCCGGCGCGGCTGAACCTGCTGCTGGGGACCGGGCTGTGCGGGGCGCTGAGCACGTACTCGACGTTCTCGTACGAGACGCTGCGGCTGTACGAGCGCGGTCGGCGGTTCCTGGCGGCGGCGAACGTGGCGGCCTCGGTGCTGGCGGGGCTGGGCGCGGTGACGCTGGGGTCGCAGGTGGCACGGCAGTTGTTCGCCTGAGCCCGTCGGTCCTCGCTGTGCCGGAGCCGCCGGTGTGCGCCCGGCAGGGCGGCGGATTGCGGACAGGCGGTGTCCCCAAGGGCGTGTCTCTTACGGGGCAAAGGGAGTTGGGCACATTGACCCGCTCACCGCGGACCCTGACCGCCCTCCCCTGGCCCCTGCCGGGGGGACCCCCAGGAGGTGCCCCGTGCGCCAGTTGTCCGCTTCCCTCCGACTGGCCGTCTCCGCGCTTGCGGTCGCGGCCACTGCGGGCTGTATGAGTGTCGGCGAGGACGGCGCGAAGCCCGGGCCCTCCTCCTCGGCGGACCGCAAGGCGGCCGCCGGGGCGGCCGGAGGTTCCGTTTCCGGCAAGGGGTCGGGCATCCACGGCAACGGCCGCGGCTCGAAGCCCGGCGCGGCGGGCGAGGAGGGCAAGCCGGCCGAGGACGGCAAGGCGTCCGGGGCCACCGGGGCCTCTCCCAGCCCGGGCGCGCCCGCTGGCCGGCCCGGAGCCCCCTCGCCGTCGGCGGGTCCGGGCGGCGGCGCCGGCGGCCAGGGTCCGCAGCAGCCCACCTCGGGCGGATCCGGAAACGGTGGCTCCGGTGGGACGCACGTCACGCCGCCTGTCCAGTCGCCGAGCCCGGAGCCGCCCGTGACTTCGCCCACTCCGCCGGCCCCGACGCCACCCGCCCCGGAGCCCAGCGCCTCGCCCTCCGCGTAGCCGCGGGCCGGCCCGGGGGGCGGTCGGGGGCCGGTGCCGGAGGCCTGGGTCGGCGGGATCGTCGCAGGTCAGAGGGGGTCGGGCCGGAGTGATTTGCCAGACCCGGGGGAGGGTGCGTATGGTTATAGATCGTTTGATCCCATTGCCCGGCGCCGAATCCGAAGAGCGCCGTGTGGCGCGTACTCTCCCTAGCCGTGGCTGACCGCATTGAGGCGGTCGATTTGCGATTCACGGAGTTTGGGCGCGTGCCGAGACTCCGGAAGGTTTCGCATTTCGCATGTCCATTTCCAGTTCTGACCGTGCCGTCATGCCCGAGAACGACTCGAACGAGATCGTCGACGCCGTCGAGGCCCTTGTGGTCACCGAGGCGATCGAGGCCGCTGAGGCGGACGAGATCATCGAGGCCCTCGAGGCCGACGTGACGACCGACCAGTCCATCGACGCCGAGGCGGACGACGCCGACGCCGAGCCCACCATCACCTTCGGCGACCTCGGTCTGCCCGAGGGCGTCGTGCGCAAGCTCGCGCAGAACGGTGTCACCTCCCCCTTCCCGATCCAGGCCGCGACCATCCCGGACGCCCTGGCCGGCAAGGACATCCTCGGCCGCGGCCGCACCGGCTCCGGCAAGACCCTCTCCTTCGGTCTGCCCACCCTGGCCCGCCTGGCCGGTGGCCACACCGAGAAGAAGAAGCCCCGCGCGATCATCCTCACGCCGACGCGTGAGCTCGCGATGCAGGTCGCGGACGCCCTCCAGCCGTACGGCGACGTGCTCGGCCTGAAGATGAAGGTCGTCTGCGGCGGTACGTCGATGGGCAACCAGATCTACGCCCTCGAGCGCGGTGTCGACGTCCTCGTCGCCACCCCGGGCCGTCTGCGCGACATCATCAACCGTGGCGCCTGCTCCCTCGAGAACGTCGAGGTGGCCGTCCTCGACGAGGCCGACCAGATGGCCGACCTGGGCTTCCTGCCCGAGGTCACCGAGCTGCTCGACCAGATCCCCGGCGGCGGCCAGCGCATGCTCTTCTCCGCCACCATGGAGAACGAGATCGGCACCCTGGTCAAGCGCTACCTGTCCAACCCCGTCACGCACGAGGTCGACAGCGCGCAGGGCAACGTCACGACCATGACGCACCACGTCCTCGTCGTGAAGCCGAAGGACAAGGCGCCGGTCACGGCCGCCATCGCCGCCCGCAAGGGCCGCACCATCATCTTCGTCCGCACCCAGCTGGGCGCCGACCGCATCGCCGAGCAGCTCGTCGAGGCCGGCGTGAAGGCCGACGCGCTGCACGGCGGCATGACGCAGGGCGCCCGTACCCGCGTCCTCGCGGACTTCAAGGACGGCTACGTCAACGCGCTCGTCGCGACCGACGTCGCCGCCCGAGGCATCCACGTCGACGGCATCGACCTGGTCCTGAACGTGGACCCGGCCGGCGACCACAAGGACTACCTGCACCGCTCGGGCCGTACCGCCCGTGCCGGCAAGTCGGGTGTCGTGGTCTCCCTGGCCCTCCCGCACCAGCGCCGCCAGATCTTCCGCCTGATGGAGGACGCGGGCGTCGACGCCTCGCGCCACATCGTCCAGGGCGCCGGCGCGTTCGACCCGGAGGTCGCCGAGATCACCGGTGCGCGTTCGCTGACCGAGGTCCAGGCCGACTCCGCGAACAACGCCGCCAAGCAGGCCGAGCGCGAGGTCGCCGACCTCACCAAGCAGCTGGAGCGCCTGACGCGCCGTGCCGCCGAGCTGCGCGAGGAGGCCGACCGCCTGGTCGCCCGCTCCGCGCGTGAGCGCGGCGAGGACCCGGAGGCCGCTGTCGCCGAGGTGGCCGAGGCCGCCGAGGCCGAGGTCGCGGCCGCAGTGGCGGCCACGCCGGCCGCCGAGGAGCGCCCGGCCTTCCAGGCCCGCGACGACCGGGGCAACTACGAGCGCCGCGACAACCGTCGCGACGACCGTGGTGGCGACCGCGGCGGTGACCGTGGCGGCTTCCGCCGCGACGACCGTCCGTCCGGTGGCTTCCGCTCGGGTGGCGACCGTCGTGACGACAACCGTGGTGGTGGCTTCCGCCGTGACGACCGTCCGTCGGGCGGCTTCAACCGTGACGACCGCGGTGGCGACCGTGGCGGCTTCCGCCGCGACGACCGTCCGTCCGGTGGCTTCCGCTCGGGTGGCGACCGTCGTGACGACAACCGTGGTGGTGGCTTCCGCCGTGACGACCGTCCGTCGGGTGGTTTCAACCGTGACGACCGCGGTGGCGACCGTGGCGGCTTCCGCCGCGACGACCGTCCGTCCGGTGGCTTCCGCTCCGGCGGCAGCGACCGCCCGTCCGGCGGCTTCCGTCGCGACGACCGTCCGTCGGGTGGTTTCAACCGTGACGACCGCGGTGGCGACCGTGGCGGCTTCCGCCGCGACGACCGTCCCTCCGGTGGCTTCCGCTCCGGCGGCAGCGACCGCCCGTACGGCCGCCGTGACGACCACCGCCCCTCCGGCTCCGGCTCGACCGGCTCCTTCGGCGGCCGCCGCGACGACAAGCCCCGCTGGAAGCGCAACGGCTGACACCGGCCCCCGGCCCTGAGCTGACGGCCTGACAGGGCCCCCACGACGCCGTCGTGGGGGCCCTGTTCTGCGTTTTGCGATCCGCGACGGGGCCGGTCAGCCGATACTCGATCGGCTGACCGTTGGTCTCCGGCTATGCTCTGGGGTGAGCACGTGAGGGCCATTAGCTCAATTGGCAGAGCAGCGGACTTTTAATCCGTTGGTTGTCGGTTCGAGTCCGACATGGCCTACGGCTTGTGAAGTGCCCCCGCCCGGGTTCGGGCGGGGGCACTTCGGGTTTGCGGGGGCACTTCGGTCTTACGACCAGCCCGGCTCGAGGGGGGCGGCCTGGGGGAGGGCCGGGGCGGGGGCGCTCGCCGCGGTTGCGGGGGTGAGTTCGCGGGCCTGGCCGGCGGTGCTCGTGCCGATCACGGCGATCAGGGCGGCGGCGGTGACGGTGATGAGGGTGGCGAGCTTGCGACGCATGGTGGGGAAGCCTCTTATCGAGCCGGTGGGACCAGGGGCGGTTGGCCGGATCTCTCGTTCCGGCGTGCCGCCATCGTGCCGAGCCGGACAGGGCCGTGTCGCGCGTTTGCGCTGGCACAAAGCGCTCTGACATATCCGTGCCAGCCGGCCGGTTTTCCGGTCCGGGAGACTTCCGGACACCGGGCCGCCGTGTCCGCGTGATGGACGGTGTTTGTGCGGTCGCTGGCTGGTGAGGACAATCCAGGGTGCAAGATCGGCCCTCGGAGGGCCGCGTACCGCCAGCGCTGTCGGTCCAAGCTGTGATGCCGCTCCGAACCGCGAGCTGGGGGGCTCCTTTTGTTGGTTTCTCTTGGGCTGACAGAGCGTTCGGATGCGCTCTACCGCCTCATCCTCAGACGGCCGGATCTCGCCGTCGCCGATGTCGCCGCGGAACTCTCGCGGTCCGAGGACGACGTACGCGCGGACCTGGAGGAGCTGACCCGCCTCTCCCTCCTCGCGCCGTCCTGGCGGACCGACGGGCGGCTGCGGGCGGTGAACCCGAAGGCCGCGCTCGATTCGCTGCTCGCGCACCAGCAGGCGGAGATCGCCCAGCGCCACCGCGCACTCGCCGAGAGCCAGGCCGCGGCCAGCGCGCTGCTGTCGCAGTACGCCGAACTGCACCCGGCCCAGCCCGCGCACGAGGCCGAGCGGTTCCTCGGCGTCGAAGCGGTGCGGGCCAAGCTGAGCGAGATGTCGGCCCGGACCCGCCGCGAGTCGATCAGCTTCCATCCCGGCGGGCCGGTGCCCGCCGAGCAGTTCAAGGCCAGCGAGCCGCTGACCGAGGACCTCATCGCCCGCGGCGTGAAGATCCGGACCATCTATCAGGACGCCATCCGCAACGACGCCGGCAGCCTCGAGCACGCGCGCTGGCTGACCGAGCGGGGCGGCGAGGTGCGGACCGCACCCTCGCTGCCGATGCGGATGGTCATCACCGACCGCGAGTTCGCGCTGATGCCGATCGATCCGGCGGACAGCGCGCTGGGCGCGGTGCTGCTGCGGGAGCCGGGCGCGGTCGCCGCCTTCTGCGCGCTGTTCGACTCGGTGTGGGAGACGGCCACCCCGTTCGGCGAGCCGCCCCGGCGCAGCCTCGACGACCCCGGCTCGCAGCCGCGCGAGCTGCTGCGCCTGCTGGCCCAGGGCTACACCGACGAGGCCGCCGCGCGCCGGCTGGGCATCTCCCTGCGCAGCGAGCGGCGGCTCATCTCGGAACTGATGGAGAAGCTGGACGCGCAGAGCCGTTTCCAGCTCGGGCAGCGGGCCGTGGAGGAGGGCCTGCTGTAGTCAGCCCTCCGCCTTCCGCCCTCCGCCCTCCGCTTTCCGCCTTCCGCCTTCCGCCTTCCGCCTTCAGCAGCCGCAGGCCGCGCCCGCCGAGACGGGGGCCGTCAGCGGGTCCGGCGGCGACTGGCGGATGCCGGCGGAGTCCTCGACCGGGAAGCCCTCCCGGGACCAGTACTCGAAGCCGCCCAGCATCTCCTTGACCCGGTACCCGGCGCTCGCGAAGGCGTACGCCGCCCGGGTCGCGCCGTTGCAGCCGGGGCCCCAGCAGTACGTGACCACCACGCTGCCCGGCGGCACCAGCCCGGCGGCGCGGGCCGGGATCTCGTCGGTGGGCAGGTGCACGGCGCCGGGGATGTGGCCCTGCGCCCAGGCCTCGGCGCTGCGGCTGTCGACGAGGACGAAGCCGCCGGCGGCGGATTCGACGTCCGCGTGCACGTCGGCGACGTCGGCCTCGAAGGTGAAGCGGCGGTGGAAGTGGGCCGCGGCGGTCGCCGGGTCAGCCGGCGGGACGCGCAGCACCTTCGAGGACGCGGGAGCGGTCTGAGTGGTCATGATCGGTGGGCTCCTGAGGACGAGGACGGGGGCGGCGTACGGCCGCCACGGCGATGAGGGCGTAGAGGGCCGCGGTGGCTGCACCGGGGCCGATGAGCAGGTGGGGCAGGTCCCAGTGGGCGGCCCCGCCGAGGACGAGGACCCCGAGGGCGATCAGGGCCGCGGCCGCCACGCCGCCGCGCCGGGTCCGGCCGGTGAGCTCGGTCCAACGGGTGGCGGTGGCCTGGAGGTTGGTACGGCAGTACGTCCAGCAGAGCGCGGCGGAGCCGAACCCGAGTGCCGCCCCGACGGCCGCCGCGTCCGGGGGCGGCGCCGCAGCGGCCCGCGGCGGACCCAGGAGTACGGCGTACAGCGCGGACGCCAGTGCGATGCCGAGCAGGGTTCCGCCCAGGGCCCGCCGCCGCGCCGCGGCGGGGACCGCCCCTTCGAGGCCGACCCAGCCGAACAGCAGGGGCACGGCCACCAGGAGCGCGGCCCAGCCCGCCCGGTCCCCGCCCCCCGGCCCTGCTCCCGGCAGCGGCCCGCCGAGCGCCCGCCAGGCGACGGCCAGTGCGAGCACCGCGGCCAGCCGCAGCCGCCGCCCCGCCGGGGACAGCCCCCGCGGGGCGAACCACGCGTACGCGGCCGCGCTGCACAACACCCCGGCGGCGACCGCGTACGCCCGCCACCCGGAGTCGCCGAGCGCGAACTCGGCGGCGCCCAGCGCCACTCCCGCCTGGCCGGTGGCGAAGCCGCCGAAGTAGAGCGCGGTGGCCGCCCGGGCCGGTCGCGGACCGAGCCGGTCGCGTACGAAGGCCACGGGCCCGGAGTCCGCCGTACCGCCGGCGGCGGCGACCAGCAGGCACCAGCCGGCCAGCACCCCCGCCACCGCGGCCCCGGTCCAGGGGCCGGGCTGCGGCGCGAGGGCCGCCGGGAGCAGCAGGGCCCCGGCCCCGAGGACCGCACCCAGGACCTGCGCCGCGCCACCGGACCAGGAGTGCGGCGGTGTCACGACAACTCGTGGAAGAACAGCGGGGTGGCGGTCGGCAGCGTCGTGCCCTCCGCCAGGAGCCGTCCCTCCACGGCGGCCCAGACGGGCATCCGCGTGCCGAGGTCCACCGGCAGGCCCAGGTGCCCGGCGAGGAAGGCGGACCAGCCCGGCATCAGCGGCGCCGCGGTGACCGCGACCGCGGCCAGCAGCTCCACGTGCGCGGCGAGCCGGCCCGCGTACTCCTCGCGGGGCCCGGAGACCCGCAGCAGGGCGAGCTCCCGCAGGTCGGCGTCGGCCCGCTCGATCACGGTGGCCAGGGCATCGGCGGCGCGCTGCGGGGAGAAGGCCTCGGCGCCGAGGGCGGCGGCGATCTGCCCGGGCAGGGCCGCCCGTTCGGCGGCCAGCGGGCCGTCCGCGGGCCCGGGGGCCGGCACGACGGAGTCGAAGTCCTGGGCGAGCAGGTCCAGTACGGTGTCGGTCCACCGCTCCAGGCCGCCGGCGAGGACGGTGCTGAGGGTGTCGGCGAACTCCTTCATGGAGAAGTTGTTCTGCGCCCGCTCCGGGCCGGTCAGGCACAGGTGGAAGCGCAGGGCGTCCGCGTTGACCCGGCGCAGGAACTCGCCGCCCCAGATGGCGTGGCCGCGGCTGGTGGAGAACTTGTCGCCCTCCAGCCGGTAGAACTCGTTGATGACGACCTGTGCGGGCAGGGTCAGCTCACCCTGGGCGAGCAGCAGCGCCGGCCACAGCACGGCGTGCGAGAACGAGCAGTCGAAGCCGATGAAGTTGACGATCCGGGTCTCCGGGTCGGTCCACAGCCGCTCCCACTCGGAGCGGTCGCCGTTCGCCTCGGCGACCCGCGCGGTCCCCGCCGCGTAGCCCCAGATGCCGCTGAACCAGGTGTCGAGGATGTGGCCCTCCCATCCGGGCAGCGGGACCGGGATGCCGTAGTCCGCCTCGCGGCTGATCGCGGTGTCGGGCAGGGCCCGCTCGAACAGGCCGTCCAGGTACGAGATCAGCCGGGGCCGCCACTCGGCCTTGGCCTGCGCGTCGGCGTAGTACGCCCGGAGGCGCTCGCGCCAGCGCTCCAGCGGGAAGACGATGCGGCGCATGGTCTTCGTCTCGGGGGCGTTCCAGCAGGCGGTGCAGCGGGGGGCGGCGAGCCCGGCCGGGTCCTGCGGCAGGCCGCAGGCCTCGCAGTACACGCCGTCGGAGGGCTCGGCGCAGAACTGGCACTCGCCGCGCACCTCCGCCTCGTACAGGTAGCGCTCGCACGGCGCGCAGTGGAAGACCGGCAGCTCCTGCACCTCGAGGGCGCCGGACTCCCACAGTTCGAGGAAGAAGCGCTGGACGAACTCGGTGTGGGTGGAGTCGGTGAGCGGGCGGGTGAACCAGTCGTGGTGCATGGCGCCCAGCGAGAGGGTCTCCTCCATGCGGTCGCCGAAGAGCTTCGCGGTGGGGTACGCGGTGGAGCCGATCTCGGCGGCCCGGCGCGGTACGTAGCAGGAGTGCTCGTCGGAGTAGCCCACGTAGCGCACGTCGTGGCCGCGCTGGCGCAGGTGGCGGGTCAGGACGTCGGCGCCGAGGAAGGGACCGGAGAGGTGGCCGAGGTGGAGGTCGCCGTTCGGGTTCGGCGGGGCGCTGGTGACGACGTAGGAGGTCATGATGCGTGGGTTCCTTCGGGGACGATCAGGGCGGAGGAGTCGAGGGGGGCCGCGGTGTCGAGCGGCGGCAGGGCGGCGGAGGCGGCCGCGACGACCCGGCTGCGCGGCGGCAGGTCGTCGAGGACGACCGAGTGCGCGCCGATGCGGGAATCGGCGCCGATGGTGACCGGGCCGAGGACGCTGGCCCCGGTGCCGATGACGACGCGGTCGCCGACGACGGGGTGGCGGCGGGATCCGGAGGGGCGGCGCAGGTCCTTCCACCAGCCCACCGAGCCGAGCGTGACCTGGTGGTAGAGCATCACGTCGTCGCCGATCCGGACGGTCTCGCCGATGACGACGGCCGTGCCGTGGTCGACGAAGAAGCGGCGGCCGATCCGCGCCCCGGGGTGGATCTCGATTCCGGAGACGGCGCGGGCCAGCAGGGACAGGGCGCGGGCGGCCACGCGGTGGCCGCGGCCCCACAGCCAGTGCGCGACGCGGTAGGTCCACAGGGCGTGGATGTGCGGGTAGAGCAGCACCTCGGCGCGGGACGTGGCGGCCGGGTCCTTGGCGAGGACGGTCTGCACGTCCTCGCGCAGCACCTCCCTCAGCGGGCGCCGCACCTCCTCTTCCAGGCCGGTCTCACATGTGGTCATAGGGGGCCTCCGGACGGATCGGGCGGCCCGCGAGGAAGCGCTGCGGCCGGTACGGCTCCAGCAGCTCCTGCACGGCCTTGCCGGGGACGGCCCCGCCTTCGACGATCTCCTTGGCGGCGAGTTCGGCGACGGCGGGCGCCAGCTTGAAGCCGCCGCCGCTGAAGCCGAGGGCCAGGTACAGGCCGTCGGGGCCGGCCGCGCCCACGACCGGGCGCTTGTCGGGGGTGTAGCCGTCGAGGCCGGAGCGGGTGCCGGCGAGCGGGGCGGTGGCGGCGGCCGGGACCCGGTTCGCGATGGCGGCGATCGCGGCCTCCAGCTCTGCCTCGGTCAGCGGCTCCACGTCGCGGCCCAGTTCGGTGTCGGGCTTGCTGGGGACGCCGAAGTAGAAGCGGTCGAGGCCGTCGGGCCGGAAGTAGCTGCCGGTGGTGTCGTCGATGCAGGTCGGTACGGAGGAGGCCGACCCGCGCCGGCCGGCACCCGGCAGCTCGGCCTGGGCCAGCCCGATCCGGCGCGCGGTGACGGGGATGTGGATGCCGAGGTGCTCGGCGGGGGCGGAGCCCCAGGCGCCGCCGGCGAGGACGACGAGCGGGGCGTCGATGCGGCCGATGGAGGTGAGCACGCCGGTGACGGTGCCCGCGGTCTCCAGCACCTTCCTGGCCCGGATGCCCTCGGACGGGGAGACCCCGAGCCGGTAGGCGGCGGTGAGCAGCGCCGCGGAGGCGGCCATCGGGTCGGCGTAGCCGCCTTCGGGCTCGTACGCGGCGAGGGCGACGTCGTCGGTCCGCAGACCGGGGTAGATCTCCTTCAGCTCGGCGGCGTCGATGACCTCGACGCGGCGGTATCCGGCGGCGTCCGCGGAGGCGGCGGCGTTGTAGCGCAGGTCGTCGGCGTGGTTCTCGCCGACGATCATGACGAATCCGGTGCGGCGGTAGCCGCAGTCGCCGCCGATGACGTCCGACCACTGCTCGAAGACGGGCAGGCTGCGGGCGGCGAGCCGGGTGTCGGCGACGGCGGTGTGGTGCAGCCGCAGCAGTCCGCCGGAGCGGGAGGTGGCGCCCTGGGCGTTGACCCGGCCCTGGTCGCACAGGACGATCCGGCCGATGCCGGCGAGGGCGAGCTGGTGCGCGATGGCCGCGCCGATCACCCCGCCGCCGACGACGATCGCGTCGGCGTGCGCGTGGACGATGGGACTCATGCGTCCACGCTCCGGTCCTCGGCAGCGGCGCCGGGTTCGGCAGCGCCGGGTTCGGCAGCGCCCGGGTCCGTGATGCCGAACTCGGCGGCCCACTTGGCGCGGTCCCGGGCCACGGCGTCCGAGCCGCCCCACCAGATGGTGACGAAGCGCAGCCGGACGTCGCCGTCGTTGGTCAGGTCGTGGTCCTGGAACGGGGTGATGTACACGGTCTCGCCGGCGCGGACTCGGCGGCTCTCCGCGCCGATCCGCATCACTCCGCTGCCCTCGACGATGAAGAACATCTCGTTCTCGTCGTGGTCGTGCGGGGTGGACGTGGCGCCCGGCGCCACGTCGACCCAGGCGCCGCCCCAGTTGGGCTCCTCGACGGCCTCGGGCCAGGGGAAGATCCGCCGGCCGCTGACGTTGTACGGCTCCTCGAAGACCATGTCGTCCTCATGGGCGGTGAAGATGTGCATCGCGTACGGGTCCAATCAGGCGGCGACGGGCTGGCGCAGGCGGGCGCGCAGGTCGCGGTGGATGGTGTCGGCCTTGGCGGCCATCTGGCTGAAGGAGGTGGCGCTGCCGATGCCGTGCCGCCACTCGGTGAGCCCGTCGAGGTAGATCCCGACCTCGCAGTCGTCGGTGGTCAGGGCGCGGTAGGCGCGGGTCACCTCGGGCCGGCCCTGCGCGTCGAGGCGCAGGTGGGGGACGAACGCGGCGAGCTGGCGGGGCAGCGCGGCCTCGCGGTAGCCGGTGCAGACGATCACCGCGTCGGCCTCGATCAGGCCGCTCTCGCCGGTGAACACCTCCGCGGTGCGCAGCTGCACCCGTCCGTCCGGGGCCTCGTCGACGGCGGTCACCTCGGTGCGCTTGTGCATGTGCAGGCGCTGCCGGCCGGTGAACCGGTCCTGGTAGACCGCCTGGTAGAGGGCGGTGGAGACGTCGGGGTCCACGGCCGCGTAGTTGGTGGCCCGGGCCTGGTCCAGGGCGCGTTCGCGCTGCTCCCCTTCGAGCCCGTAGAAGTAGTCGGTCTCGTCGGGGAAGTACACCTCGTTGCTGAAGTGGCCGAGCTCGTACATCCGGAAACCCGCGTGGCGCACCACCGAGTGGATCTGGGCGTCCGGGTGCTGTGCTGCCAGGTGCAGGACGATCTCGCCCGCGGTCTGCCCGGCTCCGATGACGGCGATGCTGCGCAGCGGCCGGTCGCCGAGGGCGGCCAGGGCCGGCAGCAGCTTCGAGGCGTGGAAGACGCGCTCGCCCAGGTGCGGGCGGAACAGCTCCGGTACGTAGGCCTCGTGGCCGGTGGCCAGTGCGATGTTGCGGCCCTCGACGGTGTGCAGGGAGCCGTCGCGGGTGTCGCGGGACAGCACCCGGGCGGTGCGGACGCGACCGTCGGCGCCGGTGACGGGCTCGACGCTCAGCACTTCGCGGTGGTAATCGACGGGGCCGCGGACCTGGCCGGCGGCCCACTGTACGTAGTCCGACCACTCGAGGCGGCTGACGTAGCCGCCCATCAGCGTGAATGGGTAGAAGCGGCCGCTCTGCTGGAGGTAGTGCGGGAAGGTGAAGCGGGAGCGGGCGTCGCGGGGGGTGGCGAAGTCGCGCAGGAAGTGGTGCTGGATGTCGGTGCCGGGCAGCACCAGGTTGGGCTGCCACGCGGAGTCGGCGGCCTTCTCCAGGTAGCGCGCGGCCAGCGGTGCGGCGCCGGTGGCCGCCCCGGTGGCGTCGTCGTGGTCCTCGACGGCGGCGGCGAGGGCGATCCCCGAGGGGCCGAAGCCCGCCACCACCAGGTCCTGGACGGCGGTGTCGTGCGTCGTCATCGGGCACCGCCCGTCGGCAGGCCGAGCGCGGCCAGGGCGGCGGTCAGGGACTCGCGGATGATCCGGCCGGCCTGGTCGATCTCCCGGGCCGAGCAGTTCAGCGGCGGCAGCATGCGCACGACGCAGTCGTCGCGGCCGCCGAGCTCGATGATCAGGCCGCGGCTGACGGCCTCCCACTGCACCCGCTTGGCGAGCCCGTCGGCGGGCAGCCCGGTCTGCGGGTCGGTCAGCTCGACGCCGGTCATCAGGCCGAGGCCGCGTACGTCGGCCACGTAGGGGGTGAGCTCGCGGAGCCCCTGGAGGTGGACCATCAGCTGGTCGGCGCGGGCCCGGACGTTCTCCAGGACGCGCTCGCGCTTGACGACCTTCATGGTGGCGACACCGGCGGCGAACGCGGGCTGGTTGCCGCGGAAGGTGCCGGAATGGGCGCCGGGCTTCCAGACGTCCAGCTTCTCGTCGTAGAGGATCACGGAGGCCGGCAGGCCCATGCCGGACAGGGCCTTGGAGGCGCAGACGACGTCGGGCTCGATGCCGTACTGCTCGAAGGCGAACCAGGTGCCGGTTCGGCCGCAGCCGCTCTGCACCTCGTCGACGATGAGCGGGATGCCCAGGCGCCGGGTGACCTCGCGGATCCGCTGGACGAACTCGACCTCGGCCGGGATGACCCCGCCCTCGCCCTGCACCAGCTCCATGATCACGGCGGCGGGCAGGGTGACCCCGCCGTTGACGTCGGTCAGCGCCTTCTCCAGGAACGCGGCGCAGTTGACCTGGCAGTTGTCCCGCTTGAGGCCGAGCGGGCAGTTGTGGCAGTTGGAGTACGGGAAGAAGTGCACGCCCGGCATCCGCCCCCGGACCGGCTCCTTCTGCTCGACGAGGCCGGTGACGCTCAGCGCGGCCAGGGTCGCTCCGTGGAAGCCGCCCTGGAAGGTGATGATCTCCTCGCGGCCGGTGGCGGTCTTGCACAATTTGAGGGCGGCGTCGACGGCGTTGGCGCCGGTCGGCCCGCAGAAGTGGATCCGGGTGCGCTCGCGCATCGGCTCCGGCAGCATCCCGATGGTCAGGTCGGTGAACTCGTCCTTGACCGGGGTGGGGAAGTCAAGGCCGTGCACGAACTCGTCGAGCTGGCGGTGCGCGGCGGCGAGCGGCTCGGGGTGGTTGTGGCCCAGGGACAGCACTCCGGCGCCGCTGAGGAAGTCGAGGAAGACGTTCCCGTCGAGGTCCTCGACGTAGGAGCCCTTGCCGCGGCGGATCGCCATCGGCAGTTTGCGCGGGTAGGAGCGGGAGTTGGACTCCCGGCCGGCCTGGCGGTCCAGGAGCTCGGCGCTGCGCGGCCCGGGCAGCGGGCCGGTGATCACGGGGGCGCTGTAGACGCGCGGGGCCGAGACCGGGGTGTCGATCGTGGCGGTCATGGGAAACGTGGACCCTTTCCGGTCAGGCGGCGGCGAGTACGGCGCTGCGGTCGGTGGCGGTGGAGGCTGCGGTCAGGCGGGCGGTCAGGGCGTCGGTGAGGGTCGCGGCGCGCAGTGACAGGAGGCTGAAGGAGCCCGCGTCGCCGATGCCGTGGCTGGACTCGCACAGGCCGTTCAGGAAGAGCGGCGGGGTCCCGTCGGCGACCGGTTCGAGCGCGTAGTCGGCGGACACCTGCAGGCGCCCGTCCGGCTCGGTGGCGAAGAGCTTCGCGAGCGGGGCCATCAGCGGCGGGCACAGCTCCTCGTGCGGGCCGGGGCCCATGTTGCGGAAGCCGGTGGCGAGGACCGCGAAGTCCACGGTCTCGCTGATCCGCTCGCCGGTGGTGCGCTCCAGGAAGTCCAGGGCGATCCGGTCCCCGCTCTCCGGGGCCACGCCCACGGCCTCGTGGTTGCCGCGGACGAACACCTTCTGGTCGCCGTCGAGCTCCTGCTCGTAGATGGTCATGTAGAGCTCGCGCAGCACGTCGCCGTCGGCGGAGGAGTAGTTCGTGCCGTGCATGTAGGCGTCGAGGGCCTTCTTGCCCTCCCGGGAGGCCCGGAAGTAGTAGTCGGTGAACTCGGGGAAGTAGCCCTCCTCGCTGAACGGGCTGGTGTCCTTCAGCCGCAGCGAGTGCGAGCGCGTGTACGTGGTGACCTTGGTGCGCGGGAAGCGGCGGTGCAGGTCGAGGGCGAGCTCGACGGCGCTCTGGCTGCCGCCGATGACGGCCACCGACTCCGGGGCGCGTCCCTCGCCGGTCAGCTCCGCCAGCTTCGGCAGGTACTGGGTCAGGTGGAAGATCCGCGGGGTGCGCAGCGAGTCGTAGGGGGCCGGGACGTACGGGGTGCGGCCGGGGCCCATCACCAGCGTGCGGCCCAGGTAGCGGCCGCCCGACATGGTGGTGACCTCGTAGAGGCGCTCGCCGGACGCCTCGACGATCTCGACGCGTGCGGCCCGCTGGTTGCAGTCGACCAGGTGCGAGAAGAAGCCCGCGGCCCAGCGGATGTAGCCCGCGTACTCCTTGCGGAGCGGGAACTCCGAGGGGAGGTTGAGGTGGCGCAGCAGCCGGCCCTGCTCGTGCAAGTAGTTCAGGAAGGTGTAGCGGCTGCGCGGGTTGCGCAGGGTCACCAGGTCACGGCTCGGATGGTTCTGGATGTCGGAGCCGTCCAGCAGCATCCCCGGCTGCCATTCGGGGCTCGGGCGGGCCTCCAGGAAGCGGGCCGTCAGGGGCGACTCGCGCTCCTCCAGGGCGATGGCAAGGGCCAGGTTGGCCGGGCCGAAGCCGATGCCGAGGATGTCGTAGACGGGAGTCGTGCTCGCACTCATCGGGTGGTCTTCCTTGCCTTGACAGTGGTGAGGGTGGGGTTTCCGTCGAAGTCGATGCGCAGGCCGGTGATCCGTCCGGCGGCGTGGACCCGCTGGTCGGTCCGGTACCAGAGCGGGATCAGCGCCAGGTCCGCCATCGCGGTGCGGTCCGCGCGGCGCCAGGCGTCGGCGCGCTCGGCCGGGTCCGTCGAGGCCCGGGCGCGCGCCACGAGGGCGTCGAACGCCGGGTTCACATAGCGGCCTTCGTTGTCGCCGTGGGCCGTGCCCTCGGCGTCGGGCGCCGTGCACGAGGAGTGCAGCAGCGGGAAGAGCATGTTGTCGGGGGTCGGGTAGTCGCAGGCCCAGCCGGCCCGGCAGAAACCGGCCGCCGCGATCGAGGTGCGGTGGTCGACCAGCCCGCGGGCGTCGGTGCGCAGCAGCTCGACCCGCCAGCTCAGGACCTCCTCCAGGCCGCGGGCCAGCGCCTTGACCCAGTCGTCGTGCCCGGCGCCGGTGTTGTACGCGAACTCGACGCGGCTGCCGGGCCCCAGGCCCGCCCGCAGGGCCGCCGCACGGGCCCGCTCGGGGTCGTACACCGACCAGCCGCTGTCCGGGTCGTCCTGCAGCTCCGCGAGCGGGGTGTGGGCCTTGCCGAACCAGGGGGACAGCAGCGAGTGGGCCGCGCTGCGCCGCCCCTGGAAGTACGTGTCGATCAGCCCCTGGCGGTCGATGGCCGCGGACAGGGCCCGGCGGGCGTCCAGCGAGTCCATCGGCGCCTGGTGGCAGAACGGGATCAGGTAGAAGAGGCCGGCGCCCTCCTGCTCGAGGAAGCCCTCCAGCGCGGCGGCCTCGGCGGTCCGCGCCGGGGGGATCCGGGCGTAGTCGTAGACGCCGGCCAGGAAGCGCTCGTACTCGTCGTCCAGGCCGGTGACCGCGTCGAGGATGTCGATCTGCACCTCGCGCACCTCGGGCGCGGGCCCCGCCCACAGGTCGTTGCGCTCCAGCCGGATCGCCACCCCGTGCTCCCAGGGTCCGGCCATCTTGAACGGGCCGTTGCCGACCGGGAGGTCGTTGTACGCGGGGTTCAGCGCCGGCCCGGCGCACTCCGGGACCGGGCTGAAGATCGGCTGGAGGGTCTTCAGGTCGAACTGCACGTCGGGCTCGGACAGCTCGACCACCAGCGTGGTGTCGTCGACCGCGGTGAAGGAGCGCACGCCCGCCAGGTGGTACGCGGTCTCCGTATTGGCCTCGGGGTCCAGCGCCCGTGCCCAGCCACGCACGAAGCTGTGCGCGGTGACCGGCTCGCCGTTGCTGAACACCGTGCCGGGGCGCAGCGTGAAGGTCCAGGTCGTGGCAGTCGGATCGCTCTCCCAGGACCTGGCGGTGGCCGGGATCAGGACGCCGTCCTCGTCGAGGGCGAGGAGCCCGGTGAACAGGGCCTTGCAGACGAGGATGCCCTCCCCTTCCTGGGCCTTGTACGGGTCGATGGCGGTGGGCTCCGTGATTCCCATCCGGAACACGGGGTCGTTGGCGTGCACGTGGGGCTCTTTCCGCGGTCGGTGGAATGGGGAGTGAAGGGGCGCCGGGCGATGTTTCACGTGAAACAGCCCACTGGGCAGGGCCGTTGGGCGATGTTTCACGTGAAACAGCGCGCTGGGCGGGGCGCGAAGGGTCAGGCCGGTACGACGACCACGTCGAGCCGCTCGTCGAGGTCCGCGGCGATCCGCTCCACGCGGTCGATGTCGGCGGCGGACCGGTAGGGCGCGGCCACCGCGAGCGAGCCGGCGATCTCGTACCAGCCCTCGGGTGCGCGCCGCAGCCGGTCGCCCGGCTTCGAGGCGGGGATGTACGAGCGGAAGTACGGGGAGTGCGTCGCGTCGCCGGGGTTGTTGCGGACGAGGGTCCCGGTCCGGTACGCGAACTTGATGCAGGTGGCGGCGCGCGGGGCCGCGGCCCGGAGCACCTCGCCGTCCAGGAGCGAGGCGAGGGCGCCCGCGTCCTCACCGGCGAGCACGGCCTTGGCGTAGAGGCGGACCGCATCGATGCCGTGGACCTCCCGCAGGTTGCGGTAGTTCTGGCCGCCGCTCATCCGCGTGGCGAACTCCACGACCCGGTAGCGGCCCTCGGAGTCCTGCCGGAACTCGGCGTTGAACAGGCAGTGCCGTACGCCCAGGCCCGCCGCGATGCCCTCGGCGACCGCGACCAGCTCCGGCTCCTCCTCCGGGGTGCGAAACGGCAGGGTGTAGAAGTCCTCCTCGAAGTACGGGCCGGGCATCTGCATCTTGTTGGTGACGCCCACCAGGTGGAAGGTCCCGTCCAGGACCACCCCGTCGAGCGTGACCTCCTTGCCCGGGAGGAACTCCTCCAGCAGCGCGATCTCGGGGCCGTCGCTGGGGAAGTAGCCGCCCCACTCCTCGGCGAGACGGGCCACGTCGGTCAGCGCGCGCTCCAGCTCGGCGCGGTCGCGGACCAGGCTGACGCCGATGCTGGCGGCCAGCGCGCTGGGCTTGACGATGAACGGGTACGTGAAGGCCTCCGCGGCGGCGAGACCCGCCTCGACGCTGTCGACGCCCGCGAACTGCGGGCCCGGCAGCCCGTGCCGCTCCAGGAAGGACCGCTGGAGCTGCTTGTCGCGGGAGATCAGGTCCGCCTCGGGGCGCGGCCAGGTGTGTCCGAGCAGCTGGTTGACCTGGGAGGTGACGGCGATGTCGCTGTCGTAGAAGGTGATCGCCGAGGCGATGCCGAGCCGGCGGGCAGCGGCGGCGCAGAATTCGGCGAGCTCCGTGCCCTCCAGCTCCTCCGGGATCGGCACGACGTTCGCGAACCGGCCGTCGTCCGCGGCCTGCGCGACCCGGGTCGCGAGGTGGATCTCCAGACCCATCCGCTCCAGGGTCTCGATGTGCTCGCGGTGCCACGCGTACGTGTTCCGCATGATCAGCAGGATCTTCATGACGCGGTCTTTCCGTGGGAGTCGTGCGGGGTGGGGGTGGTGACGACGGTGACCTTCTCGGTGAGCCGCTCCGCGGTGGCGACGGCGGCCTCGGTGTCCGCCCCGGTGACCAGCACCTGGCCGACCCGGTCCCAGTTGCCGCGCAGCTCCCCGACGGTGTCGCCGGGCCGCACGCCGGTCTCCACGTCGATGACGTCGGGCAGGGCCCTGGCCTCGTCGGCGCCCTGGATCTCCACGACCGTGCCCGGCTCGGCGGACAGGAAGCGGGTCGCCGCCGCGTGGCGGGGGACGGGGCGCTCGGTGAGGGCCGGAATCAGCCCGAACTGCCAGGCCACGATCCACTCTTCGAGGTCGATGCCGTAGGCGGAGTCCAGCAGGTCGAAGATCCGGTCGCCGCCCATGCGGTTGTGGCTCTCGATGATCTGCGGGCCCGCCGGTGACAGCCGCAGCTCGGTGTGGGCGGCTCCGTCGGTGAGGCCCATCGCGTCCAGGAAGCGGGCGACGGCCTCCTCGATGCGCCGTTCGTCCACCGGGTCGAGGCGGGCCGGCAGGGCGTGGCCGAGCTCGATGAACCCGCCGCCGGTGAGCTTCTCGGTCACCGCGAGGACGATGTGCCGGCCGGCGAACGAGAAGCTCTCGACGCTGTATTCGGGGCCGGGGATGTACTGCTCGGCGATGAAGCGGCCGATGGTGAAGAACGAACCCCACTGGAGGTCGGTGCGGGCCCGCAGGGCCTCCACTCCGGCCCAGGCCTCGGCGGCCTGCTCCGGCCCGTCGATCCGTACGACGCCCAGGCTGGCGGTGGCGTCGACGGGCTTGAGTACGAACGGGTAACCGTGCTCGGCGCCGAAGGCGGTCAGCGCCCCGGCGCCGTCGACCTCGGCGGCGGCCACCGACAGGGCCCGCACCTCGGGGGAGGGGGACGCGGCCAGGTGGCGGCGCATCGCGTGCTTGTCGCGCAGCAGTTCGGCGACCTCCTCGGAGGTGTTGCCGAGCCCCAGGTGGTCGCTGATGCGGCCGGCCGGAACGAGGCCCGGCTCGGTGATCGAGGCGACCCGGGTGAAGCCGTACGCCTGCTGCGCGGCCTCGACCAGCGGACGGGTGACGTCCCAGTCGGTGTAGTCCGCGATGAGGACGGCCTCGGCGAGCGCGGCGGCCTCGGGCACGAACTGGTCCTTGTGCTGGATCAGCACGAAGCGGATTCCGAGAGCCGCCGCCTTGCGCAGCGTCTGTATCCGTCCGCCGACGACGAGAAGCTTGTGTTCGGTCATGGCCAGAACTCTGCAGCAGAATTCCGGGCCGGGAAATGGATTCCGGCTGGCACAAGCATGCCCGGCACGAATGATGCAGGGGCCGGTTCGGCGGCGATCTTGAAACGGTTGCTTCCGGGCGCCCGGGCAAGAATGTGCCAGCCTCCTTTGTGCCAGCACTCAGCCCTGGGCAGGGCCTTGACCGGCGGGTTTCATGGTGGACGCCACCTCATCCGTGATTCGTCCCCCGATCGAGAAGGAGCCCCCATGGCCGGCGAGGACCCCTTGCACCGACGATTGCAGGACCTGCCCAGAAGCGCCTGGGTGATCTTCTCCGGAATGTTCCTCATCAAATTCGGCAATTTCCTGAACGTATTCCTGGTGCTGTTCCTGGTCGCCCAGGGATTCTCCGCATTCCAGGCCGGCGTGGCCCTCGGTGTGGTCGGGGTAGGCGCCTTCATCGGAAACGCCGTCGGCGGTGCGGTCGCCGACCGCTTCGGCCGGCGCACCGCCATCGCGGTGTCGATGTTCGGCAGCAGCGCCGCCACCGCCCTCGTCCCGCTGACCGACGGGCTGTTCGCGACCACCGCGCTGGTCGGGCTCGTCGGCGTCTTCGCGCAGCTGTACCGGCCCGCGGCCGGCGCGCTGCTCGTCGACGTGGTCCCCGAGAGGCAGAGGGTGACGGCCTTCGCCGTGCTGCGGCTCGCCATCAACGTGGGCATGGCGGTCGGCCCGCTCGTCGGCGGCCTGCTCAGCGGGGCCTCGTACACGTACGTCTTCCTGGGCGACGCCCTGTTCTCCTGCGCGTTCGGCGTGCTCGCGCTGTGCACGCTGCCCGGCGGGCGCCCGCCCGTGGAAACGCCCGCACCGCAGAGCGCGGGACGGGGCAAGGGGGGCTACCGCGAGGTGCTCTCCGACCGCCCGTACCTGCTCTTCCTCGGCTCGATGGTCGCCGCGACCTTCGTGTACGGGCAGTCCACCGCGACCCTCCCGCTGCACGTCACCGACGCCGGCTTCGACAACAAGGTGTACGGCCTGCTGCTCGGCCTCAACGCCCTGCTCTGCGTGGTCATCGAACTCCCGCTGACCAAGCACACCGAGCGCCGCAACCCGCGCCGCGTGATCGCCGCAGGGCTCGCCCTGCTGGGCATCGGCATGGCCCTCACGGGCGCGATGCACGCCGTCTGGCTGCTCGCGCTGACGGTGGTGGTGTGGACGGTCGCCGAGACGGTGTACACGCCGATCGCCAACGCCTACCCCGCCGAGTTCTCACCGGCCCACCTGCGCGGCCGCTACCAGGGCGCCGAGGGCATCGCCCACACCCTCGGCGGCGCCCTCGGCCCGGCCGTCGGCGGCCTCCTCTACAGCATCTCGCCGCCGCTGCACTGGACGGCCTGCGCCGCCGTGGCCGCCCTCGGCGCCCTCCTGGTCCTGGGCGCCAACCCCGGCAACCGGGGGGAGGTGACGGGCGCGCACGACACCGAGAAGACATCCGAACCGGCCCACACGGCCTGACCCTTCCAGCGCCGAATCAGCAGTCCCGTACCAGCCGAACCCACCCGAAAGGCACACCGGCATGACCATCAGCACCACCACCGACGTCCACCGGATCGACATCCCCTCCGCCACCGAGGACCCCGCCGCGTACGTCACCGCACTCCTCGACGTGGCCGGCGACCGCGACGCGTTCGACGTGCTCGCCAAGACCCCCGTCTGGGCGGCCCGGCTCTTCGCCGACCTGCCGACCGACCTCGCCGAGACCGTCCCCGAGCCGGGCGAGTGGCCCGCCGCCTTCATCGTCGGCCACCTCTTCGACGTCGACATCGTCTACGGCTTCCGCTGGCGCCTCGTGGCCACCGAGGACAACCCCGTCTACCCCGGCTACGACGAGCAGCTGTGGGCCCCGCTGCCCCGGCTCCCCTTCCGTCAGATGCTCGACGCCTGGACCGGCCTGCGCGCCTCCAACGTCGCCCTCCTCGCCTCACTCACGCCCGAGGACCGGCAGCGCACCGGCCGCCACGGCGAGCAGGGCGGCGAAACGATGGAGGTCATGATCCGCAAGGTCATCGGCCACGACATCGCCCACATCAACCAGATCTACCGGGCCATCCGCCTCGTCCGCCAGGCCGCCGGCCTCGACGTCGCCGAGCTCGACGCCACGTACGAATCCCTGGGCCTGCGCTGAGCCCTGCACCGCCCGCCGCATCCCTACGCTCCGGAGAGAGAGAACACCGCCGTGACCACCGTCGCCCAGACGCCCGCCCCCGACACCATCACCTCCGTCGGCCCCGACCTCCGCGACACCCTGCGCGAACAGCGCTACGCCCTCGTGTCGGCCGCCGACCTGACCCTGTCCCCCGAGCTCGCCGCCGCCTTCGACGGCCTCCAGGCCTCCTGGGGCCGGCTCACCCCCGACACCCACTTCGGTGGTGGCGACCGCGCCGTCCGCACCCGCCGCTACAGCGACTTCACCTACGTGCCCGCCACCGGCGAGCTCGCCCCGCTCGACCACGTCGCGTACTACCAGAGCGAGGCCATGAACGCCTTCGTGGGCGGGATCGAGCGCCACTTCGGCGATGTCGAGGAGGCCACGTACCGCAACCCGCTCTTCCAGGCCCTGGTCCGCTACGACTTCGACAACCTGCCGATCGAGGACGAGTACCGCGACCGCGCCTGGGTCTGCCAGATCCACCAGATCCGCATCGAGATCAACCCCGGCAAGTACAACGAGCTGGTCCCGGAGGGCATCCACTCGGACGGCTACCCGTGGGCAGGCCTGCACCTCATCTCCCGCGTCGACGTCGAGGGCGGCCACAGCACCGTCTTCACCTGGGACGAGGAGCCGCTCGCCAAGGGCACCTTCCTCACCCCGCTCGACTCGCTGATCTTCGAGGACCGCGCGATGAAGCACCACGTCACGGGTCTGAGCGCAGCCGAGGACAAGGGCGGCTACCGCGACGTCCTCGCCATCTCGTTCTCCCTGCCCGGCTCTCCGTACGAGACGCTGGTCTGATGAGCGCCGCAGCTCTGGCGCTCGAGGAGCCGCACGTACTGGTCGGGCCGTACGAGCCCCCGGCGCCCGTCGCCGCTCCCGCGGTGTCCGAGGCCATGACCACGGCCGACGTCCCGCAGGTGATCGAGCTGCTGCGGGCCGCGCCGCAGGCCGCGTACTGCGAATGGGAGGACGAGGGGCTGCTGTCCGGGCACCTCGCCCACTCCTCCGACCTGTGCCGGGTGATCCGCACCCCCTCGGGCCGGGTCGTCGCGGCGCTGCTCGCCGGCTCGTTCGGCGTACGGGGGAGCATCAGCCACGCGGTGGTCGACCCCGGCCACCGCAGGCTCGGGCTGGCCCGTGTGATGGCGGTCGACGTGCTGGCGGCCTTCCGGCGCCGCGGGGTCAACCGGATCTTCCTCGCCGTCCTCGACGGGAACGAGGCCGCGACCGCCCTCTGGACGGGCGTGGGCTTCCGCCCGGCCCTGGGAGAGAGGACCTTCGAGTGCGATCTGTAGCGCCCGACGCCCCGGCCCCGGCGGACCACGCCGCGGCCGGGGCCCCCGGGGCGGGGGCCGCCCGACCGGCGGACCGTGCCCCGGCCGGGACGGCCCCGGCCACCCGGCCGGCCCGCGCCGCCTGGGCGGCGGGCTTCGGGCAGGCCGTCCCCGTGATGCTCGGCTACGTGCCGGTGGCCTTCGCCTTCGGCGTGCTCGGCCACACCGCCGGGCTGCCGTGGTGGGCGATGGTCGCCATGTCGGCCTTCGTGTACGGCGGTTCCTCCCAGTTCGCGGCCCTCCAGCTGCTGGCCGTCGGCGCCGCCCCCTACGCCATCGTCCTGACCACCTTCGTCGTCAACCTGCGCCATCTGCTGCTGTCCGCCGCGATCGCCCCCCGGCTCGCCGGATGGCGCCGCCGCGAGCAGGCGCTCTTCGCGTACGAGCTCACCGACGAGGCCTTCGCGGTGCACTCCGCCCAGTACGCGGAACGCGCGCAGCGCCCCAAGGCTGAGGTCTTCACCTTCAACACCGCCGTGCACGCCTCCTGGGTGGCGGGCACGCTCGCGGGCGTGCTGGCCGGGGACCTGGTCACCGACGTCGAGGCGCTGGGCCTCGACTACGCCCTGCCCGCCATGTTCATGGCCCTGCTGGCGGCCGGGATCATCGCCGACCGGCGCGGGCTCGCCGTCGCCGTCGTCGCGGGCGGCGGGGCGGTGGGCCTGACCCTGCTCGGCCTGCAGTACTGGGCCGTCCTGGTGGCGGCGGCCGTCGCGGCCACCTTCGGCCTGGCCATCGCACCCCGCGAGGGTCACGGGGAGACCGAGGCCGGCGACACGGACGACCGCAGCACCCAAGACCGAAGCACCCAAGAGCGCAGCGCAGAAGACCGCGGCACGGAAGGAGCGCCGGGCCGATGAGCGACCTCACGCTCGCCCTGACCATCGCCGGCATGGCGGCCGTCACCTTCGGCCCCCGCCTGGTGCCCACCCTCTTCCTCGCGGCGGCCGCCCTGCCCCGGCCCGTCGTGGTCTGGCTGCGGCAGGTACCGCCCGCGGTGATCGCCGCCCTGCTCGCCCCGTCCCTGTTCGCCCCGGCCGGCACGCTCGACCTCGGCCCCGGCAACTACGCCCTCTGGCTGGCGGTGCCGACCCTGCTGCTCGCCTGGCGCACCCGGAACTTCTACCTGACGATCGCCTTCGGTATCGGATCCCTGGCCCTGCTCCGCCTGGTCACCGGCTGACGGAAGCCGTCTTCCACCGTTCTGCACGGCTCTGACCTGCGGATATGTAGGTCCCGGGGGTGGCCGGGAGGTTAATTGGCGTGAGCCCTCCCCGCGATGACGTAGAGTTGTGTTTACCGACGCGGGGTGGAGCAGCTCGGTAGCTCGCTGGGCTCATAACCCAGAGGTCGCAGGTTCAAATCCTGTCCCCGCTACTCAGTACGAAGGCCCGGTTCCCCTTGGGGAGCCGGGCCTTCGTCGTGTTCCCGGTCCGCCCTCACCCGATCGGCCCGGGCCGGGTCGCCGTACGGCCCCTGCTGCGGCCAGCCTTGAGGGGCGAGGCGGCAGCGGCCCGCACCCGTATGAGGGACCGGGCAGGAGAGCAGCGTGGTGGGCCTGGGACAGCAGGGCGGCAACGAGTACGCGGGCGGCACCGGCAACGGCACGGCCCGCAGGGTGGTCCGGGTGCTCCCGGCCGCGCTGATCGCCGTCGGACTGGCCTTCGACGTGATGACCCCGCCCAGTTACACGGGATCCCCCTTCTTCTCCGCGGCCCCGCTGATCGCCGCCCCGCTGTCCTCGCTCCGGGGCACCGTCCTCACCGGTGTGCTGGCCTCGCTCGCGGTGGTCCTGCTGCACATCCTCAACGGCACCACCTGGAAGGGCGAGGCGCTGACCGAGCTGGTGACCGTGGTGACCGTCTCCGGGCTCGCGGTCCTGATCAACCGGGTCGTACGGCGCAGCGGCGAGCGGCTCGCCTCGGCGCGCGGGATCGCCGAGGCCGCCCAGCGCGCGGTGCTGCCGAAGCCCGCCGAACGCATCGCGGGCCTGCACGTCTGTGCCCGGTACGAGGCCGCGCAGGCCGACGCCTTCATCGGCGGGGACCTGTACGCCGTCCAGGACACCCCGTACGGAGTGCGCCTGGCGGTGGGAGACGTACGCGGCAAGGGGCTGGGGGCGGTGGAGGCCGTGGCGGTGGTCCTCGGGGCCTTCCGCGAAGCGGCCGAGACGGAGCCCACGCTCGGGGGACTGGCGCAGCGGCTGGAGCGGGCCCTGGCCCGGGAGGGCACCCGGCGCGACAGCCTGGACGCGGTGGAGGGGTTCACGACCTGCGTGCTCGGGGAGATCCCGGCGGGCGCCCAAGTGCTGCGCCTGGTCAACCGGGGCCACCCCGAGCCGCTGCTGCTGTACGCGGACGGGCGCCTGGTGGTCCTCGCCCCGGCGGAGCCCGCGCTGCCGCTCGGCATGGGGGAGCTGGCAGGGGCGTGGCCGGACCGGGTCGAGGAGTGGGCCTTCCCGACCGGGGCCACCCTGCTGCTGTACACGGACGGGCTGACCGAGGCCCGGGACGCCGCGGGGGTCTTCTACGATCCGGCGGCCCGGCTGAACGGGCGGGTCTTCCCCGGGCCCGGCGAACTGCTCGGCGCGCTCAGCAGCGACGTGCGCCGGCACACGGGCGGCGGCGCGACGGACGACATGGCGCTCCTCGCGGTGGGCCGGCCGGAGGCGGGGCGGCCGGACCGGCGGCGTACCGTACCCGTGATGGCTCAGTGACGGTGGGTAATTGAAAAGGTGCGCTCCGCAAGGTTTATGACGGCACGTCAAGGTGCAGGTGTGGCCGAAGAGATGTGGATCTTGCTTAATTTTTGCCCGAATTGATCCCCTTAAGTGCTATTAGTGGTGGCCAAGGCTGCGCGTTGAGTGGCTGATTGCCGTTAACGATCAATCGCAACAGCTTGGAATCACTCCCCTCCGTCTATTACCGTTCGATAACGCAGCGCGGTCGTCCCAGCCGTCGCAAGAGGCGGCGCCGTGCGCGTGCGTGTCCCCCATGAGGAGTGTGGCCCGGTGGCCTCCAACTCGCCTGCCCCCGAAGGCATCGAGCTCCAGGAAGCGCCCACCGCGGGCGCCTGGGGCGAATGGAACCCCACCGAGGACTCCGCCCGCCCGCCCCGCGGCAAGCACCGGGTCGTCAAGCAGCGCGGCGGACTTGCCCGCAGCTCCACCGTGCTCGGTGTCGGCGTCATCGCGGCAGTCGGCGCGAGCGGCATCGCCACCGCACAGGACCGGCCCCAAGTCGCCATCTCCATGCCCTCGTTGCCCGACTTCGGGCTGGGCGGCGCCGGCGGGCAGCACGCGGAGGCCGAAGGCTCCGGGGCGGGCGCAGAAGCCGCCGCGAAGCCGACCGGCATCATCGCGCAGCAGACCGCGGGGCACACCGACGCCGGGGCGACCCTGGTGGGCCGCATCCTCCAGCAGGCCGAGTCCCAGGAGAGCGCCGCCGACTCCCAGGCCCGGGCACAGGCCGAACGCGCCGCGCAGGAGGCCGCCGCCGCGCAGGCCAAGGCGCAGCGGGAGGCCGCCCAGAAGGAGGCCGACGACGCCCGCGCGGCCGCCGAGAAGGAGGCCAAGGAGGCCGCCGAGGCCAAGGCCGAGCAGGAGCGGATCGCCAAGCTCGCCGGCAGCTACTCCCTCCCCACCTCCGCCTACACCCTCACCTCGCACTACGGCGACGCCGGTTCCATGTGGTCCTCCGGCCACCACACCGGCCTCGACTTCGCCGCCCCGACCGGCACCCCCGCCAAGGCCGTCGCCGGCGGGACGATCACCTCGGCCGGCTGGTCCGGGGCGTACGGCTACCGGATCGTCCTCGAGCTCGAAGACGGTACGGAGATCTGGTACTGCCACCTGTCCTCGATGTCGGTGACCTCCGGCTCCGTCGGCGCGGGCGAGACCATCGGCCGCGTCGGCGCCACCGGCAACGTCACCGGACCCCATCTCCACCTGGAAGTACGCAAGGGCGGCTCGACGATGGACCCGCTGGCGTGGCTGGAGTCCAAGGGTCTGAGCGTCTAGCAGGCGGTACGCAGACCCGCTCGGCCGGTACCGGCGCCGCTACCGGTACGGGGGCCGGCCGCGGCGGAAGGAGCTCCTCCAGGACCGCCGCCCGGGCCAGGGCGGGCCCCGCCGTCGCCTTGCGCAGCCACAGCCGGCGCAGCAACTCCCGCTCCCGGCAGGCGAAATCGGGCTCCCGCGCAGGTCCGCCCTGCCGGGCCCGGTGCCGCAGCAGGGCCAGCGCGGCCGCGTCCGCCTCGTACAGGGCGACCGCCCTGCCCGCGGCCCGGCCCCCGGTGCTCCGGGCCAGCGCACGGGCCAGCGACCGGGCCGGCATCGACACCAGGGCCGGCACCTCCGCCGGGCGCAGCCAGCCCGCGGCCGCGTACACCGCCAGCTCCCCGGCGACGGCATGCAGCCGGCGCCGCCTTATCCGTACGGCCAGCCACAGCAGCAGCCCGAACACCGGGACCATCACGCAGCCGTAGACCACGTAGAAGCCGTACTCCCCGAACCGCGAGGAGCTGTTCCACAGCGCGTGCAGGCCCATCGCGGTCAGCAGCCCGAGCAGCGGCAGCCCGGTCCGGCGCAGCCGGCCGGCGGCGAGCGCGGCCGCGCCGAAGCCGAGCCCGGTGAGCACCGTGAACAGCGGGTGCGCGAACGGCGAGACCACGATCCGCACGAAGAACGTCGCGGCCGTCACCGAGTCCAGCGGGGCGGCGCCGCTCTGCAGGTCCTCACCGAAGGCGTTGCCGAGATAGAGGACGTTCTCGGTGCAGGCGAAGCCGGTGGCGGTGAACCCGGCCACCACGAATCCGTCCGCGGGGCCGGTGAACTGCCGTCTTCGGAACGCGAACACCAGCAGCAGGGCCGCCGCCTTGGCGCTCTCCTCGACCACCGGGGCGACCGCCACCGAGCCGAGCCGGTCCGCGGCGGAGGCATCGGCCGTCGCAGCCGTTATCCACTCCGTGGCGAAGTTGTTGGCCAGTATCGCGATCAGGGCCGCGGTGCAGGCGCCCCAGCCGAAGCAGAACAGCAGCTGCGCCCAGGGGCAGGGCGCGGCGCGGCCGAGCCACCGGAAGGCCGCCATGAGCAGCGGCACCGGCAGCACGGCCAGCCCGAGGCCGACGAAGAACCCCGCGGTACCGGTCTGTTCCCGCACGAGTTCGAGGATCGCCAGCCCCGACAGCGACAGCACGGCGAGCACGCACGTACGGACACCAGGGAGCGCTCGGAACACACGATGACTCTAGCGAGCCGCTCTGACACGAGCAGTGACGACGGCGGTTCTCTACTCGTTCGGGGACGCCGGGCGGCGGCGGGCGAAGAGCAGGTCGTGCACGACGTGCCCCTTGTCGAGGCCCTGTCCCTCGAAGCGGGTGAGCGGCCGGAAGTCGGGCCGCGGCGCGTAGCCGCCGTCCGCCTGGGTGTTCTCGAACTCCGGGTGCGCGGTGAGCACTTCGAGCATCTGCTCGGCGTACGGCTCCCAGTCGGTCGCGCAGTGCAGTACGGCGCCCGGGGCCAGGCGGGTCGCGGCCAGGTCGAGGAACTCGGGCTGGATCAGCCGCCGCTTGTGGTGGCGGGCCTTGGGCCACGGGTCAGGGAAGTACACGCGCAGCCCGGCGAGGGAGTCGGGCGGCAGCATCTCGCGGAGCAGGATGATGGCGTCGCCGTTGGCGACGCGCACGTTGGTCATCCCGCCGCGCTCGGCGAGCGCCAGCAGGTTCCCCTGGCCCGGGGTGTGCACGTCGGCGGCGAGGATCCCGGTCGCGGGGTCGGCTGCGGCCATCTGCGCGGTGGCCTCACCCATCCCGAAGCCGATCTCGAGCACGACGGGAAGCCCGCCGAACAGCTTCTCGAGGTCGATGACGGAATTCCCGTCGATGTCGAGCCCCCAGACCCCCCACAGCCGCTTCAGGGCTTCGCCCTGCCCGGTGGTCACCCGGCTGCGCCGCGGCTGGAAGCTCCGGATCCGCCGCTCGTGGTGCGAGCCGGCCGGGTCGGGGGCGGGCCCGTCGGGGAAACGGGGCTCGGTCCGCCACTTCGGGGGCACGTAGGAGTTCGCCTCCGGCGTGGTTTCCGGGGCGCTGGGCTGGGGGGTGAGGGACTCAGACACAATCCCCAGATTCTACGACCCCGCCCCCACCACCGCCGCTGCCCGGACCCCGACCGGGGTCAGGACGCCCGGAGGGTGGTCAGGGCGCGGCGGGCGATCTCGCGGCCGATCGGGAGCGAAGCCGTCGCGGCCGGCGACGGGGCGTTCAGGACGTGCACCGTCCTCGGCGCGTCCCGGATCAGGAAGTCGTCCACCAGCGTCCCGTCCCGCAGGACGGCCTGCGCCCGCACCCCGGCCCCCGCCGGGGTCAGGTCCGCCGACGAAACCCCTGGCAGGAGCCGCCGTACCGCCTCGGTGAAGGCCTGCTTCGACAGCGACCGGTGGATCTCGCCCACCCCGTACCGCCAGTGCCGCCGGGCCATCCGCCAGGATCCCGGCCAGGCCAGCTCGTCCGCGACGTCCCGCGGCCGGACCACGCCCCACCCGTACCCTTCGCGCGCCAGCGCCGGCACCGCGTTCGGGCCGACATGGACCCCGCCGCCGATCCCCCGCGTCAGGTGCACGCCGAGGAAGGGGAACGCCGGATCCGGGACCGGGTAGACCAGCCCGCGGACCAGCGAGGGCCGCGCCAGGTCGTAGTACTCGCCACGGAACGGCACGATCCGCATGCCGGGATCGTCCCCGGCCAGCCGTGCGACCCGGTCGCACTGCAGGCCCGCGCAGTTCACCAGGACACGGGAGCGGACCACCAGCCCGGACGTGGTGCGGACCGCCACCCCCGACGCCCGCCGCGAGATCAGATCCACCGCCCCGCCGTACACGATCTGCGCCCCGGAGGACTCCGCCAGCTGCTGCGCCACCTGCCCGTAGTCCACGATCCCGGTGGTGCCGACATGGATCGCGGCCAGGCCGCGCACCTCCGGCTCGTACTCCGAGATCTGCGCCGGGCCCAGCTCGCGCACCGGGATGCCGTTCTCCCGGCCCCGCTGCACCAGCGCGTGCAGCCGCGGCAGCTCCTCCCGCCCGGTGGCGACGATCAGCTTCCCGGTGACCTCGTGGTCGATCCCGTGCTCGGCGCAGAACTTCACCATCTCGGCGGCCCCGCGCACCGCGAAGCGGGCCTTGAGCGATCCCGGCCGGTAGTAGATCCCGCTGTGGATCACCCCGCTGTTGCGGCCCGTCTGATGGCGGGCCGGGCCGGACTCCTTCTCCAGCACCACCACCCGCGTCCCCGGGGCCAGCTGCGCCAGGGCATGCGCCGTCGACAGGCCGACGATGCCACCGCCGATCACCAGCACATCGCAGTCGACCCTGCCCACGCTGCCCACGCCGCCGCCCAAGCTGCCACCTCCCACCCCTGCATACTGCACCCCACCACTGACAAAGCGGCTACGCGGGGGCCACCAACAGCGGCCGTGCCCGCTCCCGCAGCTCCGCCACGCGCGGTTCGTCCCCGTACGGCTCGAGCCGGTGCAGCAGGTCCCGTACGTACTCCGTCGTCCGCGCCGAGGAGATCCTGCCCGCGACCTCCACCGCCCGGGTCCCGGCCGCGCACGCCGCATCCAGGTTGCCCGACTCCAGCTCGGCGACCGCGCTCACCACCAGCCGCAGCCCGTGCGAGCGCACGTACTCCTCCGTCGGCCGCGACAGCGCCTGCTCCGTGAAGCGCCGCACCTGACGCGGCAGTTTCAGGTCCCGGTAGCATTCCGCCGCATCCGCCGCGAAACGGTCGTACGAGTAGAAACCCAGCCACGTCGGATCCGGGTCGCCCTCCCGCGCCCGCTCCAGCCAGCCCTCCGCCGCCCGCAGCGCCGCCCCGGCGGCCGCCGAATCGCCCGCCTTCGCGTGCGCCCGCGCCTCGACGAGCCGGAAGAAGCTCATGGTGCGGGCCGTGGCCAGCCCCCGGTTGCGCTCCACGGCCGCCTGCGCGAGGTCCACGCCCTCGTCCGGGAAGTCCCGGTACGTCGCCTGCAACGACATCGAGGCCAGCACGTACCCGCCCAGCGGAACGTCGGCTGCCGCGCGGGCCAGGCGCAGCGCCTGGATGTAGTAGCGCTGGGCCGCCTCCTGCTGGCCGGTGTCGAAGGCCATCCACCCGGCCAGCCGGGTCAGCTCGGCGGTCGCGCCGAACAGCGCGCGGCCCACGTCGTCGCTGTACGAGCCGAGCAGCAGGGGTGCCGCGTCGACGCGCAGGCACTCGGGCACCATCGACGAACGCCAGTCCCCGCCGCCGTACTTGGAGTCCCAGCGGCGTGCGTCCTCGGCCGCCTCGCGCAGCTTGGTCACATCGCTGTGGCCCACGCGCTGCGGCGCCGGGTCCGACAGCCCCACGACGGCGGCGGGCACCGCTGCGGGCGGGGCGTGCGGCGTTTCACCCGAAGACTGCGCGGGCAGACCCGTTGACGAAGACGACGACACCGGCGACGAAGACATCGGCGAGGCCGTCGGTCCCTGCGCCGGTGCGGGGGCCGGGGCGGCGGGCGCCGTGTGCGCCACCGGCTCGCGCGACGCCACGGTCTCGCGGGGCGGGGCGGGCTCGCGCGCCACCGAACCGTCCGCCGGAGATATCAGCCAGCGCGAGGCGGGCGTCGCATACGCGGACACGGAGAACGAGCCGGCCAGCGACTGCCAGATCCCGCCACCGCCCCGGCGCCCGGCGAGGTCGAGCCGGTAGAGGTCGGTGGCCGAGCGCACCGCCTCGCCCACGTCCCGCGGGAAGGCCAGGCCGACCTCGGGCGCGGGGTCCGCATCCGCCAGCCCGATCTCGTGCAGCGGCACCGGCCGCCCCAGCTTCGCGCCGATCGCGGCGGCGATCAGATGCGGGGCCGCGCCCTGCGGCACCATCCCCTTCGACACCCACCGGGCCACCGACGTCTTGTCGTAGCGAAGCGTCAGGCCGCGCTGTGCGCCGAGGTCGTTGACCCGCCGGGCCAGACCGGCGTTGCTGATGCCGGCGAGGGCGAGGACGGCGCCGAGCTTCTCGTTGGGCTCGCGGAGCTCCCTGGACATGCGCCACCCCTCGTCACACGCGGAACGCACACAACGCATACGCCGCCGAGGCATAGTTGCCCGGCATTTCGTAAACCCAGCGTAGTTCCCCGCCTCCCAAGCGTTAAGGCCCCGACTTCCGTATGGCGGGATTGTTGTCCGCCTGCACAGTCGGGCCGGGGCCAGCGCCGCGGGCGCACGCGCTCTCCCGTGCTCCGTGCGTGTGGCCGTGCGCCCGCCCGTGCGCTCTGGCCGGTCACCGGGACCGGCGATTCGATGTGCCGTGCGTGGGTCGGCCCGCTGCGTGGATCCGGCGGGCCGGGGGATGCCGCTACCTCAATCCCCGCGGGTGGCGGAACGGTCCGGGGGGCGAATCCCGTCTCCCGGACCGCGCCCGCGCGCCGCTGCGGTCGGGCGCCCCCGCGCGTGCGACGGCACTCAGTACGGCCGAAGAATGGCCGAAACCGACCTATGGGGCGGTGGGAACGGAACGCCAAATACCGCGTGGCCGGGGCGTGTTCGTTTGCACGTGCGCCCTCCTCGGCCACTCCTGCACGCCTGTCTCGTGGCAGCATGGACCCCGAGCCACCCGGGGTCCCGTCGGCCGCGCCCTTTGCGCTGACCATGTCGTTCACGCCCCGGTCAATTGCCCACAGGCTGGGGAGGCGGCGGTGCGCTGGTTGGTCGGGTGGAGCAGTATCGCCGCGAGCTTCGGCACGGCCGGCCGGGTCTCCGGCCAGGGCGGACACGGCTCCGGCGGACCTGCGGGCGGCGGCCCCGACGGACCCCTCAGCGGCGGCATCGCGGACGCAGACCATCCGGACGACCCGGCCGCCCAGGACGCCGAACGCACCGTCGTGCCCGTGGGCGCCCAACTCCTCTGGGGAGACCCCGACCCCCTCTGGGCCGTCGGCGACTGGCGCCCCGACGAGATCCGCACCCTCGCCGCCGACCCCGCCGACCCCTTCACCCGCCTCGCCGTCCTCGGCTGCTGCGGCGCCACCGACGCCGAGCTGCGGCGCGCGCTCCTCGCCGCCCGCGGCGGAGCCCTGCGCCACCTCACCCAGTGGTCCGGCAGCTACACCGCCGTCGTCCAGACCGGCCGCCGGATCACCGTCGTCGGCGACCTCGCGGGTGCGCGGCCCGTGTTCTACACGCCCTGGGCCGGCGGCACCGCGTACGCCACCGCCGCGCTGCCCCTCGCCGACCTCATCGAGGCACAGCTCGACATCGGCCATCTCGCCGCCCTGCTGGCCTGCCCCGACAGCCCGGAGGCACTGGGCGACGGCACACCGTACGTCGGCGTACGGCGCATCCCGCCCGGGCACGCGCTGATCCTGCGCGAGGGCTCGCGCGAGATCACCGGATACGAGCCGGTGGCCTCCCTCGCGGTGGCCGCGCCCGCGGCCGATCCCGAGCGCGCGGTGGAGGGCGTACGGGAAGCATTGGTGGACGCGGTGCGCGCCCGGCTCACGGCACCACGGCATGCCCCCGACACGCCGCCCCACGACCCCGGCCCGGTGCCCGGAATGGGACCCGCCGACCGGCGCGCCGCCCGGGGCGCACCCGCGCCCGTCCCCGGCGTCGGCGCCGACCTCTCCGGAGGCAGCGCCTCCGCGACCCTCGCCCTGCTCGCGGCAGGCCTGCCCGGGGCGCCCGGCACGGTGATGAAGCAGTCCGGCGAACGCCTCCTCGCCGTCACCTTCAACGACCTGGCCACCCCCCAGGGCCGCGAGCCCGAACTCGAACGCGCCCGCGCCATCGCCGCCAACCCCCGGCTGCACCACGTGGTCGTGGCCGCCGCCGAGGAAGCCCTCCCGTACGCGGAACTCGACGGCCCCCTCACCGACGAACCCGGCCCCTCCCTCGTCACCGCCGCCCGCGAGCGGCGCCGGCTGGCGGCCGGCTCGGCCGACCACTTCGTCGGACACGGCGCCCGCCAGGTCTTCGACGCCCACCCGGCCCGGCTCGCCGACCTCCTGATGGACCGTCGCCGCCGCCACCTGCTGCGCCCGGTCGCCGCCCTGGCCCGCTCGGCGCCGGGCGACTCCGCCCTGTCCCTCCTGGTCCCGTTCTCCGTCTACTCCGCGGCCCGCCGGCTCGCCCGTACGCCGTACCGGGCGGGCATGGAGGCGGCGGCGGCCCGGCTGCGCGACGGCGCCCTCGAGGGGGGCGCCTCGAACCCGGTGGACGCCTCGCTGGCCGCCCTGACCTGGTCCCGCCCGGGCCCGGCGGCGGGCTGGCTGACCGGCGAAGCCCTGGCGGAAGTATCGATCCGCCTCGCGACCGCCGCCGGCCGCCCGCCCCTCTCCCTGCGCCCCGGCGAGGCCCGGGCCCGCGCGGCGCTGACCCGCCACGCGGCGGACCACCGGGTCTTCGAACAGGCCGTGGAGGTCCGCAGCCAGCGCCTGCACGCCCCGTTCCTGGACAACCAGGTCGTACGGGCCGCCCGCGCGCTCCCCGAATCCCTGCGCGTCCAGCCCGGCGCCCGGGCGGCGATCCTGCGCAGCGTCCTCTCGTCGGCGGGCGTACGCGAACTCCCGCCGGGCTGGGGCGCCACGGCCCACACCCCGAACGAAACGGCGACCCGCGTAGGCCTGCGCGCGGCCCTCACCTCCCTCCTGGCCCTGTTCGCGTCCCCCCTCCTCGCGGACGCCGGCCTGATCGAGGCCCGGGTGGTCCAACAGGCTCTGCTGGACGCGGCGGAGGGCCGCCCCGTCCCCCTCGACGGCCTCGCGGAGCTCGTCTCGATGGAACTGTGGCTGGGCCGCCTCCTGGCCCGCCGGGGCACGTGCTGGACGGGCACCTCCAGCCCCCGCCGCCGAGCAGTCCCGCAGGGCGTCCCCATCCCCCGCCCGGCGCTCTCGTAAGTCCGCCTGAGCCTCACCCCCCGGCCGAAGAGACGGGATCGGCGGACGCGGGAGCGAGAAGATCCGCCCCGGGGGCACGGGCAAGGCAGGCCCGGCGGCCCGCCCTTCCCGCCTTCCGCCCGCCGGTTCCGGGCCTGGCTGCCGTCGTTGACACCGGTTACTACGGGTCCGATGCGTTGACGTCCGGTGGGTGGGCTGGGAGTTGTCGTGGGTGTCGGTCACCGCGGGCGGGTGACGTACCAGCGGGAGCGAGAAGATCCGCCCCGGGGGCACGGGCAAGGCAGGCCCGGCGGCCCGCCCTTCCCGCCTTCCGCCCGTCGGTACCGGGCCTGGCCGCCGTCATTGACACCGGTTACTACGGGTCCGATGCGCTGACGTCCGGTGGGTGGGCTGGGAGTTGTCGTGGGTGTCGGTCACCGCGGGCGGGTGACGTACCAGCGGGAGCGAGAAGATCCGCCCCGGGGGCACGGGCAAGGCAGGCCCGGCGGCCCGCCCTTCCCGCCTTCCGCCCGTCGGTACCGGGCCTGGCTGCCGTCGTTGACACCGGTTACGACGGGTCCGATGCGCTGACGTCCGGTGGGCGGGCAGCGGGCCGTCGTCGGCGTGGTGGTTGGTGCAGTGGCTGTCCGCGACGGTCACTGCGGGCAGGCGGGACAGGGCAAGGGCGAGGGCGTCTTGACCGGTGGAGAGGACGGCCCGCAGGCCGCATCCGGCAGCGTGACCGGCAGGCAGGGGCGGCTGCGGGCCCTCCCTGCGGGGCACCCCGCGTCGCGCAACCGGCCCCGGCCCGCCGACGCCACCGCCCAGCCCCGCAGCGGCTCCCGCGGGCAACGGCGGCCGCCGGCCTGCTCGCGGGGCAACCCGCCCCGCGCAACCGGCCCCGGCCCGCCGACGCCCCCACCGTCGACCGCGCCGAAACTCCCCGGCACCTGCGGCAACCGCAGGGCAGAATGGGCCCGGTGCGGTATCTCATCCTCGGCGTCACCGAAGCCCGTGACGAGACCGGCGCCCCCCTCCCCATCGGCGGCGCCCGCCTGCGCGCACTCCTCACCGCCCTCGCACTCCGCGCCGCGGCCGGCGCGCGGAGCGGCACCGCCTCCGTCGCCGACCTCGTCGACGAGGTCTGGGGCGACGAACCGCCCCAGGACGCCCCCGCCGCCCTGCAGGCCCTCGTCGGCCGGCTCCGCCGGGCCCTCGGCGGCCGGCACACCGTCCACGCCCACCCCGCCGGCGGCTACGGCCTCGCCGTCGCCGACCGCGACGACATCGACCTGCACCGGTTCACCCGGCTCGCCCGCCAAGGCGCCCAGGAGCTGGCCGCCGACCCCGCCACCGCCGCCGGAACCCTCCGCACCGCCCTCGACCTCTGGCGCGGCCCCGCCCTCGCCGACCTTCCCGAGCCCGCCCGCACCGCCCACGCCGCCGCCCCCGAAGCGCACCGGACCGCCGCTCTCCGCGCCCGGATCGACGCCGAGCTCCGCAGCGGCGCCACCGACCCGGCGTCCCTCCTCCCGGAGATCGAGGCGCTGATCCAGGAGCACCCGTACGACGAGCCCCTGCGCGCCCAGCAGCTCCGCGCGCTGCGCGCGGCCGGCCGCCCCGCCGCCGCCCTCGCCGCGTACGAACGCACCCGCCGCACCCTCGCCGACACCCTCGGCACCGACCCGGGCCCCGAACTGACCGCCCTGCACGCGGAACTACTCCAGCCCCCGCCCCCGGCACCACACACCCCCGCGCCCCCGGCACCTGCGCCCGCAGCCGCCCCCGCACCCCTGGCGCCGCCCGCCCCCGAGCCCCAGGCGCATGCAGCACCCCCCGCGCCCGCGGCGTCTCCCGCGCATCCGGTATCTCCCGCGCCCGCAAGCACCCCTGCGTCCCTGGCGCCCCCGGTACCCCCCGCGCCCGCAGTCGCGCCCGGGCTCTCGGAGCCCCCGGCAGCTCCCGGGCTCCCGGCGTACCCCGCATCCTCCGTGCATCCCGCACCCGCGGCGGCAACCGCGCATTCGGCACCCCCCGTCCCCGCCCCCGCAGCACCACCTGCGGCCCCGGCGCACCCGGCAGCTCCCGGGCCCGCAGCAGCGCCCGCGCCCCCGGCGCACCCGGTATCCCCTGCGCCCGCAGCCACCCCCACGGCTCCCGCAGCACCCGTGTCCCCGGCACCCCCTGCGGCACCCGCACCCCCGGCGGCACCCGCACCCCCTGCGGCACCCGCACCCCCGGCGGCACCCGCACCCCCGGCGGCACCCGCACCCCCGGCGGCACCCGCACCCCCTGCGGCACCCGCGGAGCCGACCGGCAACCTCCGCCCCCGGCTCACCTCCTTCGTCGGCCGCGAGCCCGAACTGGCCGCCCTGCACACCGACCTGGCCCGCCTCCGTCTCGTCACCCTCACCGGCCCCGGCGGTTCCGGGAAGACCCGGCTCGCCGAGCACGCCGCCTCCGCCCACCCCGAGCCCGGCTGGCTCGTCGAACTGGCCCGCCTCGACCACCCCGCCGCCGTCCCCGGCGCGGTCCTCAGCGCCCTCGGCCTGCGCGAGAACACGCTCGTGGCCCGTGAGAAGACCGCCGCCGACGACCCCGCCGCCCAACTCGTCGAGCACTGCGCGAACCGCCGCCTGCTCCTCGTCTTCGACAACTGCGAGCACGTCATCGGCGCCGCCGCCGAACTCGCCGAGCGCCTCCTCACCCACTGCCCCGGCGTCCGGATCCTGGCCACCAGCCGCGAACCCCTCGGCGTGCCCGGCGAAACGGTCCGCCCCGTCGACCCCCTGCCGCCCGACCCCGCACACCGTCTCTTCGCCGACCGCGCCGCCGCCGTCCGCCCCGGCTTCACCCCCGCCGAGGACCCGGCCGCCGTCGCCGAGATCTGCGCCCGCCTCGACGGGCTGCCGCTCGCCATCGAGCTGGCCGCCGCCCGGCTTCGGCTGCTCACCCCGCGCCAGATCGCCGACCGCCTCGACGACCGCTTCCGGCTCCTGACCAGCGGCGCCCGTACCGTCCTGCCCCGCCAGCAGACCCTGCGCGCCGTCGTCGACTGGTCCTGGGACCTGCTGGACGACGAAGAGCGCACCGTCCTGCGCCGCCTTTCCGTGTTCGCCGGCGGCTGCGACCTCCCCGCCGCGGAAGCCGTCTGCGCGGACGACACCCCGTACGGCACCCCGGACGCCGCCCTGGACGTCGCCGACGTCCTCGGCTCCCTCGTCGACAAGTCCCTCGTCATCGCCACCCCCGGCCAGGGCGTCGGCGGCAGCGGCATGCGCTACCACCTGCTCGAGACCATCCACGAGTACGCCACCGAACGCGCAGCCGCACACGCACCCGACCGCCGCGCCGCCGCCCACCGCCACGCCGCGCACTTCCTGGACCTCGCCGAGGAGGCCGAACCCCTCCTGCGCTCCGCCGCCCAGCTCCCCTGGATCCGCCGCATCGAGACCGAGCTCGACAACCTCCGCGCCGCGCTCCTGCACACCATCGAAACGGACGCCGCCGAGACCGGCCTGCGCCTCGTCCTCGCCCTCGGCTGGTTCTGGTGGCTGCGCAACTACCGTACCGAGGGCGCGGAATGGGCGGCCCGGGCCCTGGAGTCCCACCCCGTCGAGCCGCCCGAGGGCACCCCCGAGTACTGGCGCTTCATGCGCACGCAGATGCTGCGCGTCCTCCTCCTCGCCGAAGGCCACGCGCCCGAGGAGTTCCGCACCCCGCAGAACATCGCCCTCGCCGACCGCATCCGGCAGGTCTTCCGCGGCTCCGGCCCCGAAACCGCCCGCTTCCCCGGCATGCTCTGGCCGATGACCACGTTCCTCACCGGTGACACCCGAGACGTCCGCGACGGGCTCGCCGAGACGGTCGACAACTGCCGCCGCCACGCCGGCGACTGGGAACTGGGCATCACCCTCATGCTCCGCACCCACGTGACCATCGACCTCACGGGCGGCCTGCCGTCCGTCGACGCCGACCTCGCCGAACTGCACGAGATCGCCGACCGCGTCGGCGACCGCTGGACCCGTGCCCAGGTGGCGAGCGCTGCCGGCGAGGTCGCGCTCTCCCGCGGCCGGTACGACTGGGCCCGCGCCGAGTACGAGGAGTGCCTGCGCCTCGCCCGCGAGGTCGGCGCCCACACCGAGGTGCCCTTCGCCATCGCCCGGATCGCCGAGTCGGCCTTCTGCTCAGGCGACTTCGACGGCGCCGAGCAGCTGCTGGCCGAGGTCGCCCGCGAAGTCGAGCCCTACGGCGGCGTGTACGACGTACGGGCCTACGGCGGCATGCTCGCGGCGCTGCTCGCCCTCGTCCGCGGGGACCTCGGGCGGGCCCGGGCCGAGTGCGAGCTGGCTCGCGCCGCGTCCGAAATGATCGCAGCGCCCCCGCAGCTCACCGCCGGGCTCGACAACATCGACGCAGTCCTCACCGCCCGCGCGCATGGCCCGGAGGCCGGCCTCGCGAAGCTCGGGCCGACCCTGGCCGCCGCCGTCGCCGCACACTGCGCAGAGCGCGTGCTCGCCTCGCTCTGCGACACCGCGGCCGTACTGCTGGCCGCCGCCGGGCGCAGTGCCGAGGCCGTACGGGTGCTCGCGGCGGCCACCGCCTGGCGCGCGGGCCACCCGCGCTCCGTCCCGGAACAGGCCGCCGTCGGCGGACTCCCGGACGGCACCCGCGCCGTCCTGGGCCCCGACCGCTACGAGCAGGAGGCGGCGGCGGGCGCCGAGCTCTCCCCGGCCGAGGTCGTCACCCTCCTCACCGGCAGCTGATCACGGCGTCGGCCCAGCTCGCCAGGGTCGGCAGGCTGCCCTGCCCGGCCTGCTCGACCACCAGCCGCAGCGTCTTGCGCCCGGCCAGGGGGACGTCCACGGCGGCGGCCGGATCCCCGTACCCGAGCGTGCCCGACCGCCACAGCCGCTGCCCGTCGGCGTACACGGAGAACCGCACCGTGCCGTCGGTGAACAGCGACAGGTCGTCCACCCCGGCCCGCGCAGAGAACGCCGTGCACTGCCGGTTGAGGGTGATCTCCACCGAGGAACGGGAGTTCACGGTGATCCCCTGCGCGAACCGCCTGTCCCCGATCCGCAGCCCCCACCGCTGCCACACCCAGCTGCTGCGCCAGGTCTGCAGCTCGGGGCCGCTGTGGTCGCCGAACGCGGCGTGTTCGAGCCCCGCCAGCCGGAACCCCTGCGGCGGCTTCGGCTCGGTCGGCGACGGGGACGGCCTCGCCGGGCTCCGGCTCGGTACGGGGCTCGGCGTCGCCGAGGGCTTCGGCGAGGGCTTCGGGGAGGGCGCCCGGGACACCGGCGGGGCCGGGGTCTTCGGCTTCGGCACGGGCGGAGTCGGCGACGCCGGAGCCACACTCGGCGCGGAGGGTACAGAGCCCTGCGCGGCCGGCGGCTCCGGGGCCGAGGAGGGGCGCGGAGCCGGGACCAGCGGCACCGCGGGCGCCGCCACACTCGGCGCGGGCGGCGCCGCGGCTCCCGGCTCGGGATCGTCACCGGCCAGCGCGAACACCACCCCGGCAGCCGCGGCGACCGCGATCCCGGCGGCGATGGCGGCCTTGGCCGGCAGCCCGAGCCCCTCGGACACCACCGCACCCCCGACCCCGGACCCGGCACCCCCGGCGCCGCCCCCGGCCCCGGCAGACCCGGCCGCCGCCCCCGAGGTCCCGCCGGCTGCCCCGGCTCCCGCGGCCCCGGCACCCGCCCCGGCGGTCGAACCGCCCGAGGCCGCGGCGGCAGCGCCCGCGCCCCCGGCGGCAACGGCCCCGCCGGCCACGACCCCGGCCGCCTTCGCCGCGTACCCGGCGGCGAACCACCCGATGACCGCGACGGGCAGCAGCGCGGGAATGCCCGCGTTGACGTCCTTGAGCTCCCCGGCGGCCAGCCGGCACTTCGCGCACTCCTCCAAGTGCCCGCGCAGCCCCCGCTCCGCCCGCATCCGCAGCCCGCCGCGGGCATACGCGCCCAGCCGGTCCGCGTAACGCGCGCAGTCCCCGCCCGCACTGAGCGCCGAGCTCACATGCGCCTGCAGATAGGCCTGCTTGAGCCCCTCCCGGGCCCGGCTGGCCAGCACCGCCGTCGCGTTCGCGCTCAGCCCGAACAGCGGTGCGATCGCACTCGGCGAGGCGTCCTCGACGGTGGTGTGCCACAGCACGGCCTGCCACCGCTCGGGCAGGCTCCGGAAGGCCTGCATGGCCAGCGACTGCTCCGCCTCGCGCATCGCCCGGACTTCCGCGCCCAGTTCGAGGGTGTCGTCCCCGGACAGACCGGACAGCCCGCCGCCGACCTCGGCACCCGCGGCCGCCTGCTCCGCGAACACCGCGAAGTCCTCGACGAGATGCTCCCGCCGGGACGTCTTCGCCCAGGCCGCCGCGACTCGCCGTACGGTGGTCAGCAGATACGCGCGCACCGACTGGTCCGGCCCGGCCCCGCCCCGTACCGCCTGCAGCGTCCGGGCGAACACCTCGGCGGTCAGGTCCTCGGCCGTGTGCCCGTCGCGGCAGCAGGTCCGCGCGTAGCGCCGTACCGAATCGGCGTGCCGGAGGAACAGCTCCTCGTACGCACCGTCGTCGCCCCCGCGCATCCGGGCGACCAACTCGCCGTCGGACGTCGGCAGCTCGGCTCCGGTGTGCCTCGACGCCGCATGCCTCCCGCGCGGTTCGCGCTGCGCCGGGACCTGGCCTACGGCCGGGTCCTCCGCCTCGACGTCGCCGCCGGCACCGCCGAACCCGCCGGCACCACCGAGCGGCTCTTCCCGACCGTCAACGCCCATCGCGGAAGCCCCCGCCCGACACACTCACCCGGTACACCGTTCAAGCGTGTCACACGGGGGGCGCGCGCCGAACCCGTCTCCACGCCATCCACCCGTCCGGGCAGCACCCGGTGAATCCCCGTACCCGGCCCTCACTCTTTCGAGTGAGCGGCCGTTCGGGGGAGCGTTCGACGAACGGGTCGGCGGGTGGAGCGGGCAGCCGCATGCACCCCTTGCAAGGGCCTCGGCAAGGGCCTCCGCGCGGACTTCTTCCCGTACGGCTCAGACCGTCCGGGAACGCAGCCCTTCGAGCAGGATGTCGAGCAGCCGGGACGAAGCCGCCGCCTGCTGCGCCGCGTCGGGCAGGGCCGGGGCGGCCGTCGCTATCACCAGCAGCACATCGGCCACCGTGACGTCGCCGCGCAGCTCACCGGCCTCCCGGGCGCGGTCGACCAGCCGGCCGACCACCTCGAGCAGCGCACCCGCGCCCGCGTCCTCCGAGGGCTCGTCCTCGACGGAAGTCCGCGCACCCACGACCCGCAGCTCGGGGGCCCCGGTACCGGTCACGCCGGCCTGTCGCTGGTGCGGCACCCGCGCCTGCTCCGCGTCCTCGACGCCGTCCTCGCTCGCCGACCCGACCCGCAGCACCTGCGGCGGCAGCAGCCGCCCGGCGCCCGAGGCCACGGAAGTGCGCAGGAAGCGCGACAGCGCCTGCCACGGCTCCTCCTCCTGGCCCAGCGCGGTCCTGGCCTGCTCGGTCAGCCGGGCGGTCTCTTCCTCGGCTATCCGGCGGACCAGGACGTCCTTGCTCGGGAACCGCCGGTACACGGTGCCGACGCCGACGCGTGCGCGCCGCGCCACGTCCTCCATCGGAGCCCCGTAGCCCAGCTCGCCGAACACCTCGCGCGCCGCGCGCAGCACGTGCTCGAGGTTGCGCTGGGCGTCGACGCGCAGCGGCGTGGAGCGACCCACGCCGTGCGTGGTGCCGCCCGTCATCAGGCGACCGTTGCTCTCACCCGAGAGTGCGGTCGCAGAACCATGGAAATCGGAAATGTTCATATGTATCCCCCGGTAATCATTTGTCTCCCCCCGGAGACACTCCCCGCCTTCGTGTCGAGGTGGGCCACGGTCATGTGGGCCCCGGTCTTACTCCTCGACGAGATACGAACATAGTTGAGCCAGAGTCAATTCAGAAGAGGCAGCCCCGGACGGACCACCGCCCGATCGGAGCATTCACTACCACTTTTCCGATCCAAGCCGCCGGAATCACCCCCTCCGCACCCCCTGACCTGCGGAACTCCACCCCTTCTCCGACCGTCCGACAGCCCCGTACCGGCGTCCCCTCCGGTCACACAATGTGTCAGGCCTGTGGACAAACTCCCGGCCACGTTGCGTCATGGGATGGTGAAGGCTGCTAACTCCCGGGGCACGGCCCCCGGTACCCCGCCCCGCACGCGCATCCTCGTCGTCGGCGGGGGCTACGTCGGCATGTACACGGCGCTCCGGCTCCAGCGAAAGCTCAGAGCCGGCGAAGCCGAGGTCACGGTGGTCAGTCCCGAGCCCTACATGACGTACCAGCCCTTCCTCCCCGAGGCGGCTGCCGGCTCGATCTCCCCACGCCACGTCGTCGTCCCGCTCCGCCGTGTCCTGGGCAAGTGCCGCATCGTCATCGGCGAGGTCCAGCGCATCGACCACGCCAAGCGGACCGCGACCGTCAGCACCCTCGCCACCGCCGACGAGGGCACCGGCGCCCAGGAGCTCGAGTACGACGAAATCGTAGTCGCCCCCGGATCCATCTCCCGCGCCCTTCCCATCCCCGGACTCGCCGACTACGCCATCGGCTTCAAGACAGTGGAAGAGGCCATCGGCCTGCGCAACCACGTCATCGAACAGATGGACATCGCCTCCTCCACCCGCGACCCCGCCCTCCGCGACGCCGCCCTCACCTTCGTCTTCGTCGGCGGCGGCTACGCGGGCGTCGAGGCCCTCGGCGAACTCGAGGACATGGCCCGCTACGCGGCCCGCTACTACCACAACGTCAAACCCGAGGACATGAAGTGGGTGCTGGTCGAGGCCAGCGACCACATCCTCCCCGAGGTCGGCCCCGAACTGGGCGTCTACACGATCCGCGAACTGCGCCGCCGGAACATCGACGTCCGCCTCGAGACCCGGCTCGAATCCTGCGAGAACCGCGTCGCCGTCCTCAGTGACGGCGCCCGCTTCCCCACCCGCACCGTCGTGTGGACCGCCGGCGTCAAACCGCACCCGGTCCTCGCCGCCTCCGACCTCCCCCGCAACGAACGCGGCCGCCTCGCCTGCACCGCCTTCCTCACCGTCGACGGCGTCGAACACGCCTGGGCCGCCGGCGACGCCGCCGCCGTCCCCGACATCACCGCGGAAGACGAGGGCCGCGAATGCGCCCCCAACGCGCAGCACGCCGTCCGCCAGGCCAAGGTCCTCGCCGACAACCTGCTGGCCTCCCTGCGCGGCGAACTCCTGACGGAATACGCCCACAAGTACGCGGGCTCCGTGGCCTCCCTCGGCCTGCACAAGGGCGTCGCCCACATCTACGGCCGCAAGCTCAAGGCCTACCCCGCCTGGCTGATGCACCGCACCTACCACCTCAGCCGGATCCCCACGTTCAACCGCAAAATGCGCGTGCTTGCCGAATGGACCCTCTCGGGGCTCTTCAAGCGTGAGATCGTCTCCCTCGGCTCCCTCGAACACCCCAGGGCAGAATTCGAACTCGCCGCCGGACTCGGCCACAGACACCCCCTGCCCCCGCCCGCCCCCAACCCCCCGAAGGACAGCCAGGGCTGACGTTGTCAGTGCGGTCGGCCACACTGGACGTGTGACCATAGGTGGGCTCACCCCTGCACACAGTGACATGCACCGTGACATCCACCGAGCGACACCGGCCAGCGACCGACCACGAGAAGCACAGCGACCACTTGCGACACCACGAGGCTTGAACGCAGTGAACTTCACGCGCTGGAGCGCCCGTTTTCCCGGAACGCAGCGCCGCGCCGCCGCACGGTCCGAACACGCCGCCGCACAGGCCAAGCGGGGTGAGGGCGCCGTTCCGGCAGCCCGCGGCGCCGCCGCCCGCCCGGCAACGGCGCCGGACGGCTGCCCAGCCGACCCCGCGGACCCCACGGTCTGCGGGACGGGCACAGGAACCGGCACCGGCAGCCGATCGGGCACCGGCAGCGGCGCCCTCGCCGCCGTGCCCTCCCTCGACGAGCTCTCCGTACGGGAGGTCCTCGGCCGGCTCCCGGCCCTCGTCGCCCTCGTCCACGGGCCCGAGCACCGCGTCGCCTACGTCAACGACGCCTACACCGCGGGCTTCGGCCCCCGCCCCACCGGCGCACCCGCCCACGACGCCCTCCCCGAACTCGGCGAACTCGGCCTCCTCCCGCTCCTCGACCAGGTCCAGCGCAGCGGCAAGCCCCGTACCGCCAAGAACCGCACCGCCCCCGGCGGCGCCAGCTCGTACACGGTCACCTGCACCCCCGTCGAGTTCCCCAAGGCCGACACCGAAGGCGGGGCCGACCCCCACCACACCGGGGTCCTGATCCACCTCGCCGACGTCACCGACCACGCCGAAGCCGTCGAACGGCTGCGCGCCAGCGAGCGCCGCCAGCGCGAAGCCGCCGTCACCCTCCAGCGCTCCCTCCTCCCGCAGGAACTCGAACAGCCCGACGACCTACGCATCGCCGCCACCTACCAGCCCGGTGGCACCGAAGCGGCCGTCGGCGGCGACTGGTACGACGTCATCACCCTCGGCGCCGGCCGCACCGCCCTCGTCATCGGCGACGTCATGGGCCGCGGGGTCCGCGCCGCCGCCGTCATGGGCCAGCTGCGCACCGCCGTCCGCGCCTACGCCCGACTCGACCTGCCCCCGCACGAGGTGCTCCAGCTCCTCGACGGCCTCGCCGCCGAGATCGACGCCAGCCAGATCGCCACCTGCGTCTACGCCGTCCACGACCCCAACGAGGGCCTCCTCGCGTACGCCTCCGCCGGCCACCTCCCGATCCTCGTCCGCGACGAGGACGGCACGGTACGCCGCGCCGCAGACCCCACCGGCCCGCCGCTCGGCACCGGCGGCTGGCTGCACACCTCCGGCACCATCGCCCTCGGCCCAGGCTCCACCGCCGTCCTCTACACCGACGGCCTGGTCGAACGGCGCGGCGAGGACATCGACGAGGGCGTCGCCGCCCTGGAACGCGCCCTCTCCGGAGCCCAGGGCACCCCCGCCGTCATCTGCGACCGCCTCATGCGCGCCCTCGGCGTCGACGCCGACCACGACGACGACGTCGCCGTCATGGTCCTCCAGCAGCCCGCCCGCACCGGAGCCGATGCCGAGCTCTTCCACAACGCCGCCCTGGAACTCCTCGGCGGCATCGAGGCCGCCCCGCGCGCCCGCGCCTTCGCCTCCGGAGTCCTCGCCTCCTGGCGCTTCCCGGTCGAACTGTGCGACCTCGGCGTCCTCGCCGCGAGCGAGCTCGTCGCGAACTCCCTCCAGCACGGCACGCCGCCCATGCGGCTGCGGCTGCGCCGCACCGACCGCCGCCTGATCATCGAGGTCACCGACGGGGACGACCACCTCCCGCGCCGCCGCCGCGCCGAACCGGCCGACGAGACCGGCCGCGGCATCTCGATCATCGCGACGATCGCCTCGTCCTGGGGCTCCCGCCGCACCCCGGGCGGCGGCAAGGCCGTCTGGTGCGAGTTCGCCCTGCCGGACAAGTAGGGGTACGCGAAAGGCCCGGTCCACCCGGACCGGGCCTTTCTCCCCTCTCCTCCGCGGGCGCGTATCTCCTACGCGGGCACGCGCTCCGGCTCGGCGACCTTCACGGCCACCGCCGGCACCGCCTCGCCCTTCAGCAGCGACGGCCTGTCCTGCACCGGGCTCAGCTGCTTGCCCAGCCGCAGTGCCAGCCACGCGATCCCCAGCGAGACCAGGACGAACACCCCGATGTAGAGCATCGGCACCCCCGCACCGAGCGGCACGCCCAGCGGCCCGAGAGCCAGCGCCATCTGCTTGACCAGCGCGAAGGCGGAGTTGTACTGACCCACCGAACCCTCCGGCGCCAGGTCGGCCACGAGCGGGGCCAGGGTCGGCGACAGCATCGCCTCGCCGATGCCGAAGAGCGCGTACGTCGTGATGAACGCGGCGGCGGCCATCAGCGCGCTGCCGTGCCCCAGCCCCGAGAACCCGGCGATGACCCACGCGACGGCCCAGATCAGGCCGACCAGCGCGATCACGCGCGACCGACGGCGCTTCTCGACCAGCTTCAGCACGACGAACTGCGCCACGACGATTGCACCGGTGTTGGCGGCCAGCGCGAAGCCGAGGGTGGACGGGGAGATCCCGGCGGCCTCGGTACCGAAGGCGGCGAGCCCGGACTCGAACTGCCCGTAGCAGGCGAAGAAGATCACGAAGCCCAGGACCAGCAGCTTGACCATGGCCCTGTGCTCGAGCAGCCGCTTCCACGCACCGCCCGCCCGGGACTCGTCCCGCGGCACGGCGTCCTTGATGCTCGGCGCGTGCGGCATCCGCACGGTGAGGATGACCCCGGCCAGGACCAGGAACATCACGGCCTCGATGCCGAACAGCAGGGTGAAGCTGCCGGGCCGGCTCTCGTCGACGATCTGGCCGCCGATGAGGCCGCCGATGCCCAGGCCCAGGTTCTGCATGAAGAACTGGAGGGCGAAGGCACGCGTCCGGGTGGCCGGCGTCGAGCACCACACGATCATCGTGGCCAGCGCCGGCTGCATGACGGCCTGCCCGGCGCCGAGCGCCAGGGCGGACAGCAGGATCGGCACGATGCCCGTCGAGAGCCCGAGAGACAGCGCGCCTGCCGACGCGGCGACGGCCGCACCGACGACCACGGGGACGGGACCTCGGCGATCGATGACCCGACCGGTGAGGGGCAGCGCGACCAGGGCACTCACGGCGAAGGCCACGAACGCACTCGTGGCCGCCATGGAGCCCAGACCTCGCACCTGCGCCACGTAGATGTAGAGGAACGGAACCGTGAAGCCGATGCCGAACGCGGTCAACGCGTTGCCGGCCTGGATCCGCCGCATCGCAGCGCCCATCACCTTGGTCACTTCTCACCTGCCCTTGCAGAACTGAAGTCCGAAGACTTCATAGCTAAAGTTCGATCCTTAACTCTACACATCGAAGGAGTTAGACGCCAACGGGCCCATGCGATACTTCGAACCATGGGTGACACCCCCGACGGCACTGCGCCCGTCCATGAGCCGAGCCTCGACGAGCAGATCGCCGTCTACCAGCGCGAGTTCCAGGACCTCGATCCCCAGGTCGAGAAGGTGGTCTCGGCACTGAGCCGGCTGAACCGCCGCATGAACGTCGCGTACGGGCGCCAGACCGCCGCCCTGGGCATCAGCAACGCGGAGTGGGAGGTCCTCAAGGCCCTCGTCATCTCCGGAGCCCCGTACCGGATGGGCCCGAGCGAGCTCGCGAAGCAGCTGGGCCTCACGCCGGCGGCGATGACCCACCGGATCGACCGCATGACGGCGGAAGGCCTGGTCACGCGCGAGCGGGACGAGTCCAACCGCGTCCGCGTGATCGTGGAGCTCACGGACGAGGGCCGCAGCAAGTGGCTCGACGCCATGCGCGCGGCCACGGTCTTCGAGGAGGACCTCCTCCAGGACCTCTCCACGGCGGAACGCGGCGTGCTGGGCGACATGCTCACCCGGCTCCTGGACCGCGTGGAGGACCTCCAGTCGCCGAGCTGACGGGCCCTTCAGCTGCGGAGTTGACACGGACCCCGCGGGTCCGTAAGGTTCTTCGAGTTGTCCCTGAGCCGGAAGGTTTTGGCGACGACAAATCCCGCCGCCTCGTTGCGGCACCCAACTCAGCACGATCTCCCACCGGGAACCAATTCGGCATGCCCGAATTAATTTCCGAAGGTCGATTATGAATCGACCGGGAAATCCACTAGAGTTCAGGGAGTCGGAAGGGCCCAACAGCCCGGAAGACAAACCCCGCTGACTGGGGGTCAGGCCCGAAAGAGTCTGATAGAGTCGGAAACGAAGAACGAAGCCCGGAGGAAAGCCCGAGAGGGTGAGTACAAAGGAAGCGTCCGTTCCTTGAGAACTCAACAGCGTGCCAAAAATCAACGCCAGAAGTTGATACCCCGTCCACTTCGGTGGATGAGGTTCCTTTGAAAAAGACCTGTGAGGTCGCGGTTCGCCGTGATGCTTGCAGGCAACAACACAGCGAGGACGCAGTGGTCAGTCGGTCATATTCCGACCATGACTGGCCCGCTCAACGTGTGTGTGCACCGGATTACCGGTAAACATTCATGGAGAGTTTGATCCTGGCTCAGGACGAACGCTGGCGGCGTGCTTAACACATGCAAGTCGAACGATGAAGCCCTTCGGGGTGGATTAGTGGCGAACGGGTGAGTAACACGTGGGCAATCTGCCCTTCACTCTGGGACAAGCCCTGGAAACGGGGTCTAATACCGGATAATACTCCTGCCTGCATGGGCGGGGGTTGAAAGCTCCGGCGGTGAAGGATGAGCCCGCGGCCTATCAGCTTGTTGGTGGGGTAATGGCCCACCAAGGCGACGACGGGTAGCCGGCCTGAGAGGGCGACCGGCCACACTGGGACTGAGACACGGCCCAGACTCCTACGGGAGGCAGCAGTGGGGAATATTGCACAATGGGCGAAAGCCTGATGCAGCGACGCCGCGTGAGGGATGACGGCCTTCGGGTTGTAAACCTCTTTCAGCAGGGAAGAAGCGAAAGTGACGGTACCTGCAGAAGAAGCGCCGGCTAACTACGTGCCAGCAGCCGCGGTAATACGTAGGGCGCAAGCGTTGTCCGGAATTATTGGGCGTAAAGAGCTCGTAGGCGGCTTGTCACGTCGGATGTGAAAGCCCGAGGCTTAACCTCGGGTCTGCATTCGATACGGGCTAGCTAGAGTGTGGTAGGGGAGATCGGAATTCCTGGTGTAGCGGTGAAATGCGCAGATATCAGGAGGAACACCGGTGGCGAAGGCGGATCTCTGGGCCATTACTGACGCTGAGGAGCGAAAGCGTGGGGAGCGAACAGGATTAGATACCCTGGTAGTCCACGCCGTAAACGTTGGGAACTAGGTGTTGGCGACATTCCACGTCGTCGGTGCCGCAGCTAACGCATTAAGTTCCCCGCCTGGGGAGTACGGCCGCAAGGCTAAAACTCAAAGGAATTGACGGGGGCCCGCACAAGCGGCGGAGCATGTGGCTTAATTCGACGCAACGCGAAGAACCTTACCAAGGCTTGACATATACCGGAAAGCATTAGAGATAGTGCCCCCCTTGTGGTCGGTATACAGGTGGTGCATGGCTGTCGTCAGCTCGTGTCGTGAGATGTTGGGTTAAGTCCCGCAACGAGCGCAACCCTTGTCCTGTGTTGCCAGCATGCCCTTCGGGGTGATGGGGACTCACAGGAGACCGCCGGGGTCAACTCGGAGGAAGGTGGGGACGACGTCAAGTCATCATGCCCCTTATGTCTTGGGCTGCACACGTGCTACAATGGCCGGTACAATGAGCTGCGATACCGTGAGGTGGAGCGAATCTCAAAAAGCCGGTCTCAGTTCGGATTGGGGTCTGCAACTCGACCCCATGAAGTCGGAGTCGCTAGTAATCGCAGATCAGCATTGCTGCGGTGAATACGTTCCCGGGCCTTGTACACACCGCCCGTCACGTCACGAAAGTCGGTAACACCCGAAGCCGGTGGCCCAACCCGTAAGGGAGGGAGCTGTCGAAGGTGGGACTGGCGATTGGGACGAAGTCGTAACAAGGTAGCCGTACCGGAAGGTGCGGCTGGATCACCTCCTTTCTAAGGAGCACAGTACCGATTGCAGACAAACGTTCTGCACGGTCAGCTCATGGGTGGAACGTTGATTAGTTGGCACCAGACGGTCTGATGGTTCTCGAGTACTGCTTCGGCGTGGAAAGAGGAGACGGAAGACTGACTGGTGCTTGGCACGTTGTTGGGTCCTGAAGGTACGGCCGTATGGTCTTGTCTTCAGTGCCGGCCCCAGTGAACTCGCCAGCTTGTCTGGTGGGGTGATGGGTGGCTGGTCGTTGTTTGAGAACTACACAGTGGACGCGAGCATCTGTGGCCAAGTTTTTAAGGGCGCACGGTGGATGCCTTGGCACCAGGAACCGATGAAGGACGTGAGAGGCCGCGATAGGCCCCGGGGAGCTGCCAACTGAGCTTTGATCCGGGGGTGTCCGAATGGGGAAACCCGGCAGTCGTCATGGGCTGTCACCCGCTGCTGAACACATAGGCAGTGTGGAGGGAACGAGGGGAAGTGAAACATCTCAGTACCCTCAGGAAGAGAAAACAACCGTGATTCCGGGAGTAGTGGCGAGCGAAACCGGATGAGGCCAAACCGTATGCGTGTGATACCCGGCAGGGGTTGCGCATGCGGGGTTGTGGGAATGAGCTTGATCGGTCTGCCGGCCGGTCGGCGAGTCAGAAACCGTTGATGTAGTCGAAGGACATGCGAAAGGTCCGGCGTAGAGGGTAAGACCCCCGTAGACGAAACATCAGCGGCTTGCTTGCTCATCTCCCAAGTAGCACGGGGCCCGAGAAATCCCGTGTGAATCTGGCGGGACCACCCGCTAAGCCTAAATATTCCCTGGTGACCGATAGCGGATAGTACCGTGAGGGAATGGTGAAAAGTACCGCGGGAGCGGAGTGAAATAGTACCTGAAACCGTGTGCCTACAAGCCGTGGGAGCGTCGCTGTATGTGCTTGCACATACAGTCGTGACTGCGTGCCTTTTGAAGAATGAGCCTGCGAGTTAGCGGTGTGTAGCGAGGTTAACCCGTGTGGGGAAGCCGTAGCGAAAGCGAGTCCGAATAGGGCGATTGAGTTGCACGCTCTAGACCCGAAGCGGAGTGATCTAGCCATGGGCAGGTTGAAGCGGAGGTAAGACTTCGTGGAGGACCGAACCCACCAGGGTTGAAAACCTGGGGGATGACCTGTGGTTAGGGGTGAAAGGCCAATCAAACTCCGTGATAGCTGGTTCTCCCCGAAATGCATTTAGGTGCAGCGTCGTGTGTTTCTTGCCGGAGGTAGAGCACTGGATAGGCGATGGGCCCTACCGGGTTACTGACCTTAGCCAAACTCCGAATGCCGGTAAGTGAGAGCACGGCAGTGAGACTGTGGGGGATAAGCTCCATGGTCGAGAGGGAAACAGCCCAGAGCATCGACTAAGGCCCCTAAGCGTACGCTAAGTGGGAAAGGATGTGGAGTCGCAGAGACAACCAGGAGGTTGGCTTAGAAGCAGCCACCCTTGAAAGAGTGCGTAATAGCTCACTGGTCAAGTGATTCCGCGCCGACAATGTAGCGGGGCTCAAGCGTACCGCCGAAGTCGTGTCATTGCAGCAATAGGGCCAACGCCCGCTGTGATGGGTAGGGGAGCGTCGTGTGCCGGGTGAAGCAGCAGCGGAAGCTAGTTGTGGACGGTTCACGAGTGAGAATGCAGGCATGAGTAGCGATACACACGTGAGAAACGTGTGCGCCGATTGACTAAGGGTTCCTGGGTCAAGCTGATCTGCCCAGGGTAAGTCGGGACCTAAGGCGAGGCCGACAGGCGTAGTCGATGGACAACCGGTTGATATTCCGGTACCCGCTTTGAAACGCCCAATATCGAATCAGGCGATGCTAAGTCCGTGAAGCCGTTCCGGACCCTTCGGGGAAAGGAAAGTGGTGGAGCCGACGAACCAGACTTGTAGTAGGTAAGCGATGGGGTGACGCAGGAAGGTAGTCCAGCCCGGGCGGTGGTTGTCCCGGGGTAAGGGTGTAGGCCGAGGGGTAGGCAAATCCGTCCCTCATATAAGGCTGAGACCTGATGCCGAGCCGATTGTGGTGAAGTGGATGATCCTATGCTGTCGAGAAAAGCCTCTAGCGAGTTTCATGGCGGCCCGTACCCTAAACCGACTCAGGTGGTCAGGTAGAGAATACCGAGGCGTTCGGGTGAACTATGGTTAAGGAACTCGGCAAAATGCCCCCGTAACTTCGGGAGAAGGGGGGCCATCACTGGTGATCGGACTTGCTCCGTGAGCTGGGGGTGGCCGCAGAGACCAGCGAGAAGCGACTGTTTACTAAAAACACAGGTCCGTGCGAAGCCGTAAGGCGATGTATACGGACTGACGCCTGCCCGGTGCTGGAACGTTAAGGGGACCGGTTAGTGCGCTTTCGGGCGTGCGAAGCTGAGAACTTAAGCGCCAGTAAACGGCGGTGGTAACTATAACCATCCTAAGGTAGCGAAATTCCTTGTCGGGTAAGTTCCGACCTGCACGAATGGCGTAACGACTTCTCGACTGTCTCAACCATAGGCCCGGTGAAATTGCACTACGAGTAAAGATGCTCGTTTCGCGCAGCAGGACGGAAAGACCCCGGGACCTTTACTACAGTTTGATATTGGTGTTCGGTTCGGCTTGTGTAGGATAGGTGGGAGACTTTGAAACCCCAACGCCAGTTGGGGTGGAGTCGCCGTTGAAATACCACTCTGGTCGTGCTGGATGTCTAACCTCGGTCCGTGATCCGGATCAGGGACAGTGTCTGATGGGTAGTTTAACTGGGGCGGTTGCCTCCCAAAGGGTAACGGAGGCGCCCAAAGGTTCCCTCAGCCTGGTTGGCAATCAGGTGTTGAGTGTAAGTGCACAAGGGAGCTTGACTGTGAGACCGACGGGTCGAGCAGGGACGAAAGTCGGGACTAGTGATCCGGCGGTGGCTTGTGGAAGCGCCGTCGCTCAACGGATAAAAGGTACCCCGGGGATAACAGGCTGATCTTCCCCAAGAGTCCATATCGACGGGATGGTTTGGCACCTCGATGTCGGCTCGTCGCATCCTGGGGCTGGAGTCGGTCCCAAGGGTTGGGCTGTTCGCCCATTAAAGCGGTACGCGAGCTGGGTTTAGAACGTCGTGAGACAGTTCGGTCCCTATCCGCTGTGCGCGTAGGAATATTGAGAAGGGCTGTCCCTAGTACGAGAGGACCGGGACGGACGAACCTCTGGTGTGCCAGTTGTCCTGCCAAGGGCATGGCTGGTTGGCTACGTTCGGGAGGGATAACCGCTGAAAGCATCTAAGCGGGAAGCCTGCTTCAAGATGAGTATTCCCACCTCCTTGAGAGGGTAAGGCTCCCAGTAGACGACTGGGTTGATAGGCCAGATGTGGAAGCCCGGTAACGGGTGGAGCTGACTGGTACTAATAGGCCGAGGGCTTGTCCTCAGTTGCTCGCGTCCACTGTGTTAGTTCTGAAATAACGAACAGCTGTGTTCATGCCAGCGTTCAAATTTCATAGTGTTTCGGTGGTCATAGCGTTAGGGAAACGCCCGGTTACATTCCGAACCCGGAAGCTAAGCCTTTCAGCGCCGATGGTACTGCAGGGGGGACCCTGTGGGAGAGTAGGACGCCGCCGAACAATCATTGTGGGAAAGCCCCGCACCTTATGGTGCGGGGCTTTTCTGCGTTCAGGGGGCTTCTGACAGAGCTGCTCGGTATCGTGGCCAACGTTCCCCTGGAGGCACGATGACAGCCCAGCACCTCGAAGACGACGGTCCGCTCATCCCCCAGCCGGCCATGACGCGCGAAGCCCTGCGGGACGCTGTGCGCCGGATCGACATGCCGTACCTCGCCGAGTTCGACAGGGAGTGCCACGCGGCGTTCGACCGCGCAGCGGAGACGGGCGCCATCAACCCGCTCCGCTTCTTCCTGATCAAGTGGGCGACGCACGTGGCCCTCCACCGCTGGCCCGCGCGCTCGGCAGCGCTGCTCGAGGCCGAACGCATCGCCGGCGACCCGGCCGTCACGGAAGCGGAGTTCCGGGCGGCCATGGAGACGAGCAGTCGCATCCTCGCCGAGGCGCAGCGCGAGATCGGTCAGTGAGCGTTTTCAGCTTCGCCACTCCAGGGTGACGCCGTGGCCCTCGCTTGAGTCCTGGAAGCTCCGAGGCTGGGCCCGCCGGGCACGGTGGGTTGTCTGTGAAAAGTCGCGGGCGGTCACTTCGCTGAGGGGCCGGCCCTGCGATTCGGGGCGGAAGATGATCGTGGGGAGGGATGGAACGCATGCTCGAAGTACCATCCCTGCAAGCTTCTCCGGCCGGTACTTCCCAACCTCCGCAGTGGTGTAGTCGGACGGAGACATCCCTGTAGAGAGGGCAGAGGGCAGAGGGCGATGAGTGTGGCTGAGAGTTGGTCGCGTGTGATGAGTCTTCTTCGGGAGCACGCGCCGGCCGATCACGCGGATCTGCCGGGGCCCGCTACGGAGCAGATGCTCGCGGCAGCCGAGGAACGGATGGGGATCTCCCTTCATGGGGACCTGCGGACGTGGCTGTTGCAGAACAATCTGGATCTGCCGGAGGAAGATTTTGACGACGACGTGATGTGCTGCGGCTTCGACGGGTTTCCAGACGAGGGAAGCTTCTTTCTGGGCATCCGGGCGATGGAGAGGCTCTACGCGAACCGCTCCACGTCCTGCGGATTCGACCCTCCGGACCAGCCGGACTACCCGTTCTGGCGTAACGAGTGGATCCCGTTCCTGTCGGACCAGGACGGCTGGATGGGAAAGTTCATCGATGTGCGGGACGGGCGCGTCGGCAGCTGGTTCGTGGGTGAACCCACGGTCACGGGCGAGTACGAATCGATGGCCCAGTATTTCGACTCCGTAGCGGAGACGCTGACGAGGATCGCCGATGGAAGCTCCCCGGTCTGTCGGTTCACCGAAGGTCGACTTGTCTGGTCGTGAGGCGGTTTCCAACTGGATGACGGCCATTCCCAATCCGTCCTCGCCCTGGTACGGCACTGAGATTCATCAGTGTTGACGTTCCAGGGTGAGGATGGCTGCAACGATGACGGTCATGCGGTTGGGGCTACAGCGGGCCCGGCGGAGGATCTGCCAGGACTTGAGTCGCGCGATGCTTCGCTCGACCGGTGCTCGTGCCGCTGACAGGGCTCGGTTAATCGTCCGCTGGATTGTGGTGAGGTCCCGGTTCGGAAGCCGTCTGATCGGTGTGGTCACCCAGGGGCCGGCGCCGATGTAGGCGCGGTCGGCTAGGACGGGAACGCCCTGGCGTTCGCAGATCCGGATGATGCGGTGTGTGCGGGCCGCGGTCAGGTCATGGGTGCGGCCGGGCAGCGCGGGTGAGATCCACAGCAGCTTGCCGGTGGGATCGGCCACGACCTGCACGTTCACGCCGTGACGGCGGTGCTTTTGGGAGAAGTCGGCCCGGCTGTCGCCGACCCGGTCGCACTCGGCGAGCGTCCCGTCAAGCAGGACGTGATCAGGATCGGCTTCCCGCAGGACACGCAGCAGGCCGGGTGCCCGACCGGACAGGTGCTCGACGACGGCCTTGCCGTAGGCGTGGACGGTGCCGACGGATATGCCGAAGCCGGCGGCGATCTGTGAGAGCGTGTCGTGCCGACGAAGGTAGACCAGGCCGACTAGGGCGCGCTGGTGGGGCGGCAGCTTGCAGCGTCGGTCCCCTCACGGGTGACGATGAGCATGGATACCCACTCGACCAGAGCCTGAGGCAGGTCGAGCGCGGCACGATGGGGATCCAACAGGGCTCCTGTGCCGATGGGTTGAGACTTCGAACACCTCCCTCAACGGCGCGGGAGCCCTGTGCGTTGCGGTCCTCATCCTGACTCGGCCAGGGTCACTCGACCAGGGGCCACTCTGAAAGAGCTCAGTGAGTCCGCGGGGCGAAGGGATGGCGAACGACGGCGGCTGGGCATGGGAATGCGACCCCAGCCGCGAGTGGGTCCTCGGTGGCATGGCCGCCGAGGACCAGAGAACGGTCGGCGCCGTGATGGACGGCCTGGTGGATCTGGCCTCGAGGGGGATCGACCCCAAGGACGGCAGCCTCTACGAAGACCCCAGCCCCCTGCGGCTTCGTACGTACGAGGACGAGCACGTGATGCTCTGGTACCAGACGATCCCCCACCGCAGCCGCGTCTACCTGAAGCGCGTCAACCTCTGACCGCCGTGGTCCATCCGGTGCCGAATCGAGGTCAAGGGCGACGACCAGGGGCGGTGCAGCCGCGTACCTCGCGCCGCCTACCCGTTTCGGAGGACCTTCCCAAGGCGTTCGCCGAATTCGGCGGGATGTGTCGTCAGGCCGGTGTGTCCGCCGGGGAAGTGCACGAGTGGCGTGCCGAGATGCTCGGCCAGGAGCGCGGCCGGACGGTACGGCAGTTCGTCGCGTGAGTCCTGGCCGCCGGCGAGCACGAGCCGGTCCGTCACCGTCCCCAGTCGGGTGATGTCCGGGACGTAGGACATGAAGCCGGGGACGATGCGTCCGATGAAGTACGGCAGGTTGGCCATGGTCTGTTCGGCCCGGGCTGCAGCCTGGGGCGGAAGGGTGACGGCGGCCTTCGGCTCTGCGGCCTCGCCGTCCTTCTTCAGGCCGGCGGCGAACACGGCCATCGCCGGCATGAGTCCCTGGGTGCGCAGTGTCTCCTGTACGCGTGCGAGGAGCGCACGGTGCTCGGGGGCGTCCGGAAGGATCTCCACCAGCGGCGGTTCGTGCGCCACGAGTCGCTCGACGCGTTCGGGAAAGGTGGTGAGCAGGTGTACGGCGGCAATCGCGCCGGAGCTGGTGCCGAACACGCGGGCGGGTTCTCCCGGCGACAGCAGGTCCAGTATCCGCAGCGCGTCCTCGCCGTGGTCGGACACTCGCTGCACGGTCTCGGCGTCGTCCAGTGTGCTTCGGGACATGCCGCGCGGGTCGTAGGTCGCGACGGTGTATTCGGCGGCCAGGTCGTCCGCGATCCCGTCGAAGGAGGCCGCGCCGCCGGATCCGCCGGGTATCAGCAGCAGTAGCGGGCCCTGCCCGCGTACTTCGTAGTGCAGGGTCGCGCCGTTCACGCGCAGGCTACCGGTGGTCGGAGCGGTCATGAGGAGTCTCCTT